>DASRTE010000242.1:0-16719 GCA_035656095.1 Jiangellaceae bacterium | reverse complement strand
GCCGACCGCAACCACAACCTCGTCATCGATACGTGCCTCGAGTACGGTCAACGGGTTCGCAATCTTGGTCATCTCGCCGAGGCCGATCGCTTGTTCGAGCACGCGGCCGAAGTGTCAGACCTGATGACTGATCCGGAACGCTTGGCCACACACCCACTGGTGGACATCAGAACGACAAGACGGACCAGGCGGGACGTCAAGCAGATCGACGCCATCCGGCACTGGTCGGCCGGGCATAGCCAGGAAGCTCTCGAGTTGGTGGGCCGACTACAGCCCGATGCACGAGCGGCCGGCTACGACGGCCTCAACCTGATGACCATGTACTGCATTCTGTTGCACGGCGTCGGCCGCCCCCGGGAGGCGGCGGCCGTCGGCCGCCAGGCTCTCCGCCTAATCGAGGACCCCCGCCGCGACCCCGGCACATGGTTCTACAGTGCCTGGAGCGTCGCGGAACCTTTGTTTGCTCTTGGCGAGTGGGATGAGGTCGACACCTTGCTGCAGACGTCGGCTGGCATTGAGCTCAGTGGCGGCAAGGCCGGCATACTCAGGATCCTCTCGGCCAACCTGTTGTGCGCCCGGGGTGATCTCGACGCGGCAGAGCGCTCGATGGAAGCCGCCGAAACGTCGCTAGCGGACAGCGCCGTTGAACCCCCGGAATCTCGCAGTCTGGGTTCCCTGGGTGCGGGCCGAGATCGCCGCTGCGCGTGGTCGACCTCGAAAAGCACGGGCGCACCTGGCGTCGACCTGGACGAGGATGGGCCACTGGGAGACGCGGCTGAAGATCCTCTGGAATCCAGTGCCGCTTGCCGCCCGAGTGGAGGCCGACGCCCCTGACCCGGGCAGCCCAGACCGTGTCGCGAAGATCCGCGAGGTGGCTTCCGGACTTCACCGGCGGGGGGACCTCGGCGTCGCCTGGTCGACACACCTCGACGCCGAACTGCTCCGATATGCCGGCTCCACCGACCCGGAGCCATGGCAAGCTGCCGCAGCGGCCTGGTCCGCGATCGAGCAGGTCCACGACCAGGCCTGGGCCCTCTTCCGCCAGGCCGGATGCCACCTACACATCGGCGACAAGCCGGCCGCGATCGAGCCGCTCACCCTGGCCCTGCAGATCGGCGAAAGGCTGAGGGCCCGACCCCTCGTCGACGCTGTGAGTGGGCTGTCGCGACGTGCCCGCGTCGACATCGGTGGGGAGGCGCACCCACACCCCGGGACACTGCCGCTGACCCAGCGCGAGATCAGCGTGCTCGAGCTCGTGGCAGCGGGCTGCAGCAACACAGAGATCGCGAAGAAGCTCTACATCTCCCCCAAGACCGCGAGCGTCCACGTTTCCCACATACTCGCGAAGCTCGACGTACGCACACGCACTGAGGCGGCGATGATCGCACACCGCCGTCACCTCATCGACTAGGACGAAGCGCTACACGGCTCCGCGGTCGAGGTACGCCCTGTCCTGGGCTTCGTGCCTGCGTCGCGGTCACCGACGCAGGACGGACGGCCTTGCTCTGTCGACCGGCTAGGGGGCGCTGGCCGCATCGTCGCGACGGTGGCCGACGACATACTGGTCGGTTGTCCCCGGAGACGGCCAAGGACTACCCTGACGACCTCATGCGCATATACGGGGGGATGCGACATGTCTGCCAAGAAAAAGCCGATCGCAGGTGTCGGGCGCGAGACCGATGAAGGCTACGTGGGGACCGCCTTCGGGGCGCCCGATGTCCCGGACTACGTCGTGGCAGAGCTTCGCTACGAGGCTCCGGTCGCGTTCACGGCGTCGCGCTTCACCGCTCCCGCCGCTGCGGCGCCACAGGCCGACAGGCTCAACGACGTGCTGGCGAGATTCGACATCAAACGGATCCGTTCGCAGTTCGGATTGAGGGCGTCGACCGTCCGGTCGCGTGTCGAGGTCGCGGCGGTCCTGCCGCCGGAGCCGAGCCCTGCGAGGTTCGCCGATCGGGGCATGGACACGGACTTCGTCCACAGCGGATTCGTCCAGGTCATCCCCGAGCGCGGGCGAGACGCTCGGCCGATCGCCGAGGCCCTCGACAGGAACGACGCCGTCTGGAAGGCCCATGTGGCACCGCGGCCCGTGCCGGCGGCAGTGGTCAACGGCTCCGCCGCCGGCAGCCGGAACTTTGAGCCGGCCCAGGGCTACCTGCACGCACCGCCCGACGGCATCGGGGCGGCCGAGGTGTGGAGCCTGCCCGGCGCCAAGGGCATGGGCGTCACGATCTGCGACATCGAGGGCAACTGGAACCGAAGCCACGAGGACCTGCCGCCGGGCATCCCGCTCTTGGGCGGGACGGTGATCGCCGATCTCGGCTGGCGAAACCATGGCACCGCGGTGCTCGGCGAGGTCGTTTCGATCCCTGACGCGAAGGGCACGGTGGGCATCAGCCACGAAGCCAAGGGCGCGGTCCACTCGGCGGTCGTCAACGGCGTCTTCAACACCGCCGCCGCCATCACCAACGCCGCCGCAGCGCTGTCCGCCGGCGACGTCATCCTCATCGAACTCCAGGCCACGGGCCCGAACGACAAGTACGTAGCGATGCAGTACTGGAACGACATCTTCAGCGCCATCGTGGCCGCGACGGCCAACGGCATCACGGTGGTCGAGGCGGCCGGCAACGGTAACGAGAACTTCGAGCTCGCGGTGTTCGCGGGGACTGGGCTCCAGAAGGACAGCGGCGCGATCGTCGTCGGCGCCGGGATCCCGCCGACGAACCATTTCGACAACGACGACGCCTACGCATCGATCGGCGTGCCTCGGTCTCGGATCTGGTTCTCGAACTACGGCAAGATCGTGAACGTCCAAGCATGGGGCTGGCACGTCACCACCCTCGGCTACGGTGACGCGCAGGGTGCCGCGTCGCAGAATCGCTGGTACACGCTGCGGTTCTCGGGCACGTCGAGCGCGTCGCCCATCGTCACCGGGGCGGTCGCCTGCATCCAGGGCCGATCGAAGGCAAAGAACGGCGCTCCACTGGCGCCCAGCGAGGTGCGTAAGATCCTCGTGGCGACCGGGACGCGCCAGGTCGCCGGGCCCGGCGTCCCCGTGACGCAGCGGATCGGGCCACTGCCGAACCTCCCGAAGGCGATGCAAAGGATATGAACGAACGGGACCCGAAGATCCCGGCGGTCCCGCTCCCCGCGAACAGCCCCATCCGGAGGCCGGTCGACCTCAAGCTGAAGCCCGGCTGGCGCTTCGACCAGCATCGGCGCGTCTTCGTCTCGGAGGCGGGCGAGCGGGTGACCCCGGGTGCCGATCTGCCGAAGCGCAGCCGCGTCGTCCCGACGGTGCCGAGCCTCGCGTCCGCGGACGAGGCGACCCTCTCGCCGGCCGAGCGTGACCTGCGTCGCTACATCCAGGTCATCCTGCCGCCCGGCGAGCCACCCGACCGCTACGTCGATGCCGTCCGGGCCTGGCCGTGTGTCGAACAGGCCGACGTCGGCCCTGAGGTGAGCCTGCCTTGAACGGCCGACCCGAGATCGCACACCGCTACCACCTCATTGACTGGGGCAGGGCGTTTACGGCTTCGTCCGTGAGCACGTCTGCCGTCGACGAGGTGAATCCTCGCCACGTCGGCGCGGCCGAGCCGTTGCGCCCACCCGACCGACCGTCCCGAGGATTGCGTCGAGGCCCGATGCGGTCCGGCCTAGCGCGGGTGAGCACCTCGCTGGTCGCTGCCGGCTGAGCCTTCGCCTCTGCGCGGTCGCGGCGCAGGCCGTCAACTCCGTCGCCACTGCGCGTACGTTCGCGTCGACGGCCACGACGCCTCCTCGTCACCGCGCTGTGGAGTGGCGCCGCTCGACAACTCGTCGACCGACGGAACGTGGTAGGTGATCGCTGCCCGTAGGATTCCTGCGTCTCGCACTCCGGCTACGCACACCCTCCTGCGCGCCCAAGACGGCAGGGAGCAGATCGCCGGCCACGCCCTATCGTGGGCAATCAGCAACGCGGGGCGGGGAAGCGTATGACCAATGTCCGCATCACCCACATCGGCGGGCCGACGGCGCTGATCGTGGTCAACGGGGTTGGTCGGCGTCGTCGTGGTCGTCGTCGGAGTCGAGGCCGCGACTCGAGGCCGGGTTCTCCCCTTCCTGGCCACCTTGGCCGTGAGCCTGCTGCTGATTGCCGTCAGCTGGCTCGTTGTCACGAACTTCAGATTGGGGACGGCCATCGTCCTCGTCGTTGCGGCATTGGGGCTGCTGCTCTCGAACTTCGCGGGATACCTGCGTCGCCGATGACCGCGGCGGGACCGCGGAGCGGTCGGAGCACGCCCATTCACCACGAACGCGTCAGTCAGGCCGATCGACGCAGACCGACGGGCTGCGCTGGGGGATTCGCGGTAGACACCTGACACAAGCCGAGGAGGCTCGGTCACGGGCGATAGAACTCGACAGTGGCCTCGAGGGCCTCGCCCATCGGGGTGGGGGCGATACCGAAGGTGGACTCGAAGGCCGAGGAGTCCACGACGAAGGGCCGGTCGAACTGGTACCGGGTCTCGCGCAGCTCGCGCACCAGTGGCGACACCACTCCGATAGCGTTCATGACCCAGCGCGGCATCCGGGCAATGCGCGGTGCGGGAGCGCCCGTCAAGGCGCTCAGCCGTTCGGCCAGAGCCTGGGCAGACAGTGGCGGATTCGTCGGGACGTTCCAGGCGCGGCCCCACGCCCGCACGTCGGTGCCGGCGACCGCCAGCGCGCGGGCCACGTCCGGCAGATAAGTCCAACTGTGCGGAACGGCCGGGTCGCCCAGGTACATCACGCGCTTTCCGGCCAGCAGGGGCGGCACGAACCGGGTGCCAACCGGGGTCTGGTCCCCGGCTCCGGGGCCGAAGTAGTCGGCGGCGCGGACCTCGGTGACCCGGGCGCGGCCCGCCTCGTGGGCCGCGAGCGCGTCGGACCACATTTTCGCCCGGACCCTGCCCTTGTGGCCGACCGGGGCCACCGGAAGGTCCTCGGTCATCGGGCCTTCGACCCGGCCGTAAAGGTAGAGGTTGCTCGAGGTGACCAGTACCGCGCCGGTTGCCTCGGCAGTGGCCAGCAACGCGGCGGCGAGCGGTGGCCAATCCTGTGGCCAACGGGTATAGGGCGGGGCGGCGGCATTGTAGAGGGCGTCGGCGCCCCTGGTTATCTCGATGAGCCGCTTTCGGTCGGTGGCGTCCGCGGCGATCTTAGCGACGTTCTCGGGGCCGACGCCGGACCGGGTGACGACGGTGACCTCGTGACCCTGCGTCGGCAGCAGTTCAGCGAGGTGCCGGCCGACCTGTCCGGCGCCAACAATGACCTGCTTGCCCATGGGATTCTCCCCGGCCCGCGGTGCTGCGGGCCACTGTCGACCGGCTCAAGGTATACCGCGGGGCGACCGGACAGTGAGGTGCTGCTGCCGGACACCAACACCTTCCTACCCTGCACCATGTTCACGAGGCTGACCGGTGCGGGGAGATCCACACCTACTCCGTCGGCTGGTGTTGCCATCGCTGGTCTCGACGAGTTGCACGACGTGGTCGGCATCGGGTACGTCAATGGCGACGGCGTACCCGACCTGATCGCCCGTGGGCTTGCCCGTGGAGGTCATGCTGTCGGTGTTCCCGACACGCGACTAGCGTCGAATCATGCTGAAGCGCCAGTTAGACCTGCCGCCGGAGCACATCTACCCGCCCGACGAGTGGCGTCTTGTGGAGGCCAGGTACTCGGCCAACTTCGCCGATCGCGCTGAAACGATCTTCTCGCTCGGCAACGGGTTCGTCGGCGTGCGCGGCACGTTCGAGGAGGGACGACCGGCGTTGGCCCCCGGCGCGTTTGTCAACGGCTTCCACGAGACCTGGCCGATCGTGCACGCTGAACAGGCGCACGCACTCGCCCGTACGGGCCAGACGATCGTCAACGTGCCGGACACGACGGTCCTCAAGCTCTACGTCGACGACGAGCCGTTGTTCGTGCCCACAGCACGGATCCACGATTACTCGAGGGTCCTCGACATGCGGGCCGGCATTCTGACCCGCGAGTTCGTGTGGGCCACGGCGGCTGGCAAGCACGTCCGGGTCCGCTCGTGCAGGATCGTCTCGTTCGAGCACCGCCACGTTGTTGCGATGACCTATGAGGTGACGCTCCTCGGTCACCCTGCGCCGATCGCGATCTCCTCTCTGGTCATCAACCGGCAGGACACCCGTCTCACCGACGAGTTGCCGGAGGACAGACCACGCGATCCGCGGCTCGCAACCGTGTTGCCACAGCGCGTGCTCAACGCCCGGACGACCGAGTTCGCCGGACAGCGCATCCTGCTCGGCTACCAGACGACCAACAGCCGGATGACGCTCGGCGTCGGTGTCGACCACGACATCGACACGGCATGTCCGTACCGGGTCGACGGTTCGGTGAGCGACGACACGGGCGAGCTTCTCGTCACTGCGGACGCGCAGCCGGGCGTACCGATCCGGATCACCAAGTACGCGGCCTACCAGGCGTCGCGCAGCATCCCGGTGCCCGAGCTCGTCGACCGGTCCCGCCGGACGCTCGACCGCGTGGTCCGCGATGGATTCGAGGCGCTCTTGAGCACGCAGCGCGAGCATCTCGACCGTTTCTGGGACCGTGCCGACGTCCGGGTGGAGTCCGGCCTGCATCCGGTGCGGCACCAGCAGGCGATCCGCTGGAACCTCTACCAGGTCGCGCAGGCGTCGTGGCGGGCAGAAGGGGCTGGCATCCCGTCGAAGGGCCTGACCGGGCAGGGCTACGAGGGGCACTACTTCTGGGACACCGAGATCTACGTCCTTCCGTTCCTGGCGTACACCCAGCCGAGGATCGCCCGGAACCTGCTGCGCTACCGGCACAGCATGCTCGATCGCGCCCGCGAGCGGGCACGCGAGATGAGTCAGCGGGGCGCGCTCTTCCCCTGGCGGACCATCAACGGCGAGGAGGCGTCGGCCAACTTCCAGGCCGGGACCGCCCAGTACCACATCAACGCCGACATCGCGTACGCGATCGTGCACTACGCCAACGTCCAGCGCGACCTGGACCTGCTCTGCGAGGTCGGCGCAGAGATCCTGGTCGAGACCGCCCGACTCTGGGAGGACCTCGGTTTCTACGGCAGTGACGGGAAATTCCACATCCACAGCGTGACGGGGCCTGACGAGTACACGACTGTCGTCAACGACAACACCTATACCAACCTCATGGCGCGACTGAATCTCAGCTCCGCCGCAGCGACGGTGCGCCGACTTCGCGAGGAGCGACCGGAGGACTACACCGCCCTCGTCCACGATGTCGGGCTGGATCCCGACGAGATCGAGTCGTGGGAACGCGCTGCGGCGGCGATGCACGTGCCGTTTGACGACACGCGCGGCATCCACCCGCAGGACAGCACGTTCCTCGAGCGAGACGTGTGGGACCTCGCCAACACGCCGCGCGAGAAGTTCCCGCTGCTGTTGCACTACCACCCGCTCGTGATCTACCGGAGCCAGGTGATCAAGCAGGCCGACATCGTGCTCGCGATGTTCCTGCTCGGCAACCAGTTCTCCGACGAGCAGAAGCGGCGCAACTACGAGTACTACGACGAGCTCACCACCGGCGACTCGTCCCTGTCGGCGTGCGTGCAGAGCATCATCGCCGCCGAGATCGGCAACGAGGGCCAAGCCGTCGAATACTTCGACTATGCGCTGCTCATGGACCTCGGCAACATCGCCGGCAACGCATCGGACGGGGTCCATGTGGCGTCGGCCGCCGGAGTGTGGTTATCGCTCGTCTTCGGAATGGGCGGCGTACGCGACTTCGAGGGCCGGCTGTCCATCGCGCCCAAACTGCCGCGCGTCTGGAACATGCTCGCATTCTCGCTGTGGTTCTCCGACCGACAGATCCGAGTGCATCTGACGCACGACGAGGAGCGCTATCTCGTCGAGGAGGGTGAGCCCCTGGAGGTCACCATCCGGGGCCGGCCGCACGTGCTCAGCCCCGGATCGCCGGTCGTGATCAAGCATTCTCCGGCGTGACGTTCATCCCGGCGGCCGCTTCGGGGGCAAGCCGGACCTTGAGGGCACGTCGTCGTGGCGGAAAGATGGCGGCGGTGCGTGCGCACCCGCGACGTCTCGCCGACCGGTGCCGCCGCGTGACGACGAGGAGGTCATCCGATGAAGGCTCTCGTGTATCACGGCCCTGGTCAGAAGGCGTGGGAGGAAGTTCCCGACCCGCAGATCGTCGACTCGACTGACGTCGTGGTGCAGGTGGACACCACGACGATCTGCGGGACCGACCTGCACATACTCAAGGGGGATGTCCCGGCGGTGACCGATGGGCGAATCCTCGGGCACGAGGGTGTCGGGACGATCACGGAGGTCGGCCAGTCGGTGAGCAAGCTCGCGGTGGGGGACCGCGTGATCATTTCCTGCATCACGTCGTGCGGCTCATGCTCGTACTGCCACCAGCAGCTGCCCGCGCACTGTCTCGACGACGAGGGGACCTCGGGCATCGGTTGGATCTTCGGCCATCTCATCGACGGCACGCAGGCGGAGTATGTGCGCGTGCCGTTCGCCGAGAGCTCCCTGCACAAACTGCCCGAGGGGGTGAGCGACGAGGCCGCGGTCATGCTCTCCGACATCCTGCCCACCGGGTTCGAGATCGGTGTTCGCAACGGCCGCGTCAAGCCCGGCGACGTCGTCGCCGTCATCGGCGCCGGACCGGTGGGCCTTGCGGCGATGATGACCGCCGGGCTATACGGCGCTTCGCGCATCATCGCCGTCGACTTGGACAACAACCGAGTCGAGCAGGCCAAGGGCTTCGGCGCAACCGACGCGGTCAACAGCGGCGGTGCGGGCTGGAAGGACGAGGTGCTGGCCATGACCGACGGCATGGGGGTGGACGTCGCGATCGAGGCCGTGGGCGTTCCGGCAACCTTCGAGATGGCCACCGAGCTCATCCGTCCTGGAGGGACGGTGGCCAACGTCGGCGTGCACGGGGAGTCGGTGGAGCTGAAGCTCCAGGAACTCTGGATCAAGGACGTCGCCATCACCACGGGCCTGGTGAGCGCCACCACGACGCCGATGCTGCTCAAACTCGTCGCCCAGGGCCGGCTCGCGCCCGAGAAGTTCGTGAGCCACCGCTTCACGTTCGACAGCGTCATGGACTCCTACGACACCTTCGGCCGCGCAGCGGAGACGAAGGCCCTCAAGGTGGTCATCACGCGCTGACCCCACCGCCGCACCGGCCGACCCGGGCGGGTGGCCCGCACGCGCCCACGGCGTAGGCTCGCGCCATGGAGGGCGCGGCGGCGCGGTACGTTGGACGGCGCTCAGGCGTGCGGCATGAGTGACCCACCGCCGGACCTGACGGCGCTGCCGGACCTGGTGCATGGACGCTCTCGCTCCGGGCCGGTCCGGGAGCGCCGTCCCGTCTACGTCGACCTGCTTCCCCCGTGCAACGCCGGCTGTCCGGCTGGGGAGAACATTCAGGCCTGGCTGGCGCAGGCCATGGAAGGCCGCCATGAGGCGGCGTGGCGCGTGCTGGTTGCCGACAACCCGCTGGCGGCGATTCACGGGCGCGTCTGCTACCACCCTTGCGAAAGCGTCTGCAACCGAGCCAACCTCGACAGCGCGGTCTCGATCCACTCGATCGAGCGGTTCCTCGGCGACCTCGCGATGGAGCGTGGCTGGCAGTTCGATCCTCCGCCGGTCCGCAGCGGCAAACGTGTGCTCGTCATCGGCTCGGGGCCGAGTGGGCTGTCGGCCGCCTACCACCTCGCCCGACTCGGCCACGCGGTAGAGATCCGGGACGCGGGTGCCGAGCCCGGCGGAATGATGCGCTATGGCATCCCGGCCTATCGGTTGCCGCGCGACGTCCTCGCCGGCGAGTTGGACCGGATCGAGGCGCTGGGGGTCCGGATGACCTCCGACCACCGGGTCGAAGACCTCGCCGCAGAGCGGGACGAGGGAGACTTCGACGCGGTCTTCGTCGCGGTCGGCGCCCACCTGTCCAAGCGCGTCGACATCCCCGCCCGCGATGCCGGGAGGATCGTGGACGCGCTGTCGTTCCTGCGCAGCGTCGCCTCGGGTGATCGGCCCGTGATCGGGCGCCGCGTGGCGGTCTACGGCGGCGGTAACACCGCGATGGACGCGGCCCGCGTGGCCCGCCGGCTCGGCGCGGACGAGGCGCTCATCGTCTATCGCCGTACCCGTGCGCAGATGCCGGCCCATGCCGAGGAGGCCGAGGACGCCGAGCGCGAGGGGGTGCGGATCAACTGGCTGCGGACGATCACCGCCTTCGATGGGCCCGAGTTGCAGGTGGAGCTCATGGAGCTCGACGAGTCCGGCTACCCGCAGGCGACTGGCCGCTTCGAGACGCTCGCCGCGGACACCGTGATCCTGGCGCTTGGACAGGAGACCGACACCGCATTCCTGCGCGCGGTGCCGGGAGTGGAGTTCGAGCCCGACGGCACCGTGAAGGTGTCGGCTTCGCTCATGACTGGATGCCCCGGCGTGTTCGCGGGCGGGGACATGGTGCCGAGCGAGCGCACCGTGACGGTCGGCGTTGGGCACGGCAAGAAAGCCGCTCGCCACATCGACGCGTGGCTGCGCGATGCGACGGCACCCAGCGGCCCGAAGCACCCACTGGCGACCTTCGACATGCTGAACCTCTGGTACTTCGGCGACGCCGCACGCCGGCAGCAGCCCGAGATCCCACCTGAGGAGCGCATCGAGGGATTCGGCGAGGTTGTCGGCGGACTGTCGGAACCGGAGGCGACCTACGAGGCCCGCCGGTGCCTGTCCTGCGGCAACTGCTGCGAGTGCGACGGCTGCCTGGGCGCGTGTCCCGAGGACGCGGTGATCAAGCTGGGCGAAGGCCACCGATACCGGTTCGACTATGACCGCTGCACCGGCTGCGGGGCCTGCTACGAGCAGTGCCCGGTGCACTCGATCGAGATGTTCCCGGAGCCCGGCTGATGCGCGCGACCATCGACGGCAACGAGGCGGCCGCCTCGGTCGCCTACCGGCTCAACGAGGTCTGCTGCATATACCCGATCACGCCGTCGTCGCCGATGGCCGAGCTGGCCGACGAGTGGGCGAGCCGGCGGCGGCCCAACGTGTGGGGCACCGTGCCCTCCGTGGTGGAGATGCAGAGCGAGGGTGGGGCGGCGGGGGCGCTGCACGGCGCGTTGCAGGGCGGGTCGCTGTCGACGACGTTCACCAGTTCACAGGGCCTGCTGCTGATGGTCCCGAACATGTACAAGATCGCCGGTGAGCTGACCTCCGCCGTGATACACGTGGCCGCCCGGTCGCTGGCCGCGCAGGGCCTGTCGATCTTCGGTGACCACTCGGACGTGATGGCGGTTCGCCAGACCGGGTTCGCCATGCTCGCGTCGGCATCGGTCCAGGAGGCCCACGACCTCGCGCTGGTGGCACAGGCCGCGACCCTGACGACGAGGGTGCCGTTCGTGCACTTCTTCGACGGGTTCCGCACGTCGCACGAGCTGAACGCGATCGAGATGCTCTCCGACGACGACCTGCGTGACCTGGTGCCCGAGGAGCTGGTCCGGGCGCACCGAGGCCGGGGGCTGTCGCCGGAGCGGCCGTCAATCCGTGGTACGTCGCAGAACCCCGACGTCTACTTCCAGGCTCGCGAGACGGTGAACCCGTTCTACGCACGCGTGCCGGAGGTCGTCGAGGACGCGATGGCTCGCCTCGGCGAGCGCACCGGCCGCCGCCACCACGTCGTCAAGTACAGCGGGCATCCCGACGCCGATCGGGTGCTGGTCGTTATGGGCTCGGGCGGGGAGACCGTCCGGGAAACCGTGGCGTGGCTCAACGCGCGGGGCGAGCGGGTCGGTGTGGTCCAGATGCGGCTGTACCGGCCGTTCCCGGCCCGGGCACTCGTCGACGCGCTGCCCGCTAGCGCGCGCCGACTCGCGGTGCTGGACCGGACCAAGGAGCCCGGCTCGATCGGCGAGCCGCTGTTCCTGGACGTGATCGCCGCCCTTACCGAGGCACACGAGGACGTTGGGCGGGTCCTGCCGACGGTGTCCGGCGGGCGTTACGGGCTGTCGTCGAAGGAGTTCACGCCGGGCATGGTCGCCGGGTTGTTCGAGGAGCTCGCCCGCGAAAGACCGCGGCGCCGGTTCACCATCGGCATCACGGACGACGTCTCGGGGACGAGTCTGCCGTACGAGGCCTCGCTGGACATCGAGCCACCCGATACGGTCCGCGCGGTCTTCTTCGGGTTGGGATCGGACGGAACGGTCGGTGCGAACAAGGACACGATCAAGATCCTGGGTTCCGAGGAGAACCTGTACGCCCAGGGCTACTTCGTGTACGACTCGAAGAAGTCCGGCTCGCAGACCGTGTCGCACCTGCGGTTCGGACCGCGGCCGATCCAGGCGCCGTACCTGGTGCAGCACGCGGGCTTCGTCGGCTGCCACCACTTCGCGCTGCTCGAGCAGGTGGACGTGCTCGGCCGGGCGGCGCCCGGTGCCACGTTGCTGCTCAACTGCCGGCACGCGCCGGACGACGTCTGGGACGCGCTGCCGCGGCCCGTCCAGGAGCAGATCCTGGCCAAGCGCATGGCCGTCTACGCGATCGACGCCGACCAGATCGCCCGCACGGTCGGACTGGCCGGGCGGATCAACGTCGTGCTGCAGACCTGCTTCTTCGCCATCTCCGGCGTCCTGCCGCAAGGGGAGGCGATCGCCCGGATCAAGGATGCGATCGCGAAGACCTACGGGCGGCGCGGCGTCGAGGTGGTCGAACGCAACCGGGCGGCCGTCGACCGTGCACTGGACGGTCTGCACCGAATCGAGGTTCCCGACCGTGTGACGGCCACGCGCGAGCTGCCGGTGGCGGTGCCCGCGCATGCACCGGCGTTCGTCCGCGCCGTCACCGCAGAGATGATGGCCGGCCGCGGCGACGACCTGCCGGTCAGCGCGCTGCCGGCCGACGGCACCTACCCGAGCGGCACGACGGCGTACGAGAAGCGCAACATCTCCGAGCTCGTCGCGGTCTGGGACGACGACCTGTGCATCCAATGCGGTAACTGCAGCTTTGTCTGCCCGCACAGCGTGATCCGCTCCCGGTACTACGACCCGTCCCGCCTCGAGGGAGCACCGGAGGGGTTCCGCTCGGCTCCACTGGAGGCTCCCGGGCTCCCGGACAGTCGTTACACGCTGCAGGTCTACGTCGAGGACTGCACCGGATGCGGGCTGTGCGTCGAGGCCTGCCCGGTCGCGGCGCCGGGCGACCCGGTCCGCAAGGCGATCAATCTCGCCGCGCGCGAACCGCTTCTCGCCGCCGAGCGCGACAGCATCGCGTTCTTCGAGACGCTGCCGGCGACCGACCGGTCCCGAGTGGATTTCGGCACTGTTCGCGGCACCCAGTTCCTCGAGCCGCTCTTCGAGTTCTCCGGCGCCTGCACGGGCTGCGGTGAGACGCCCTACCTCAAGCTGCTCTCACAACTGTTCGGAGACCGGCTGATGGTCGCGAACGCGACGGGGTGCTCGTCGATCTACGGCGGCAACCTGCCCACCACGCCGTGGACGACCGACCCCGACGGCCGCGGCCCGGCATGGTCGAACTCCCTCTTCGAGGACAACGCCGAGTTCGGGCTCGGCTTCCGGCTCGCCGCCGACGGGCAGACCGAGCTGGCTCGCCGGAGACTCACCGAGCTGCGCGACGTGGTCGGCGCCGACCTGGTCGACGGCATCCTGGAGGCTCCACAGCTGCGCGAGTCGGAGCTGCGCGCGCAACGCGACCGGGTGGCGGAGCTGATGCGGCGGCTCGACCGGCTCGATGGCCCCGTTGTGACCGATCTGTGCAGCGTCGTGGATCACCTGGTCCGGCGCAGCGTGTGGATCGTCGGCGGCGACGGCTGGGCCTACGACATCGGGTCCGGTGGGCTCGACCACGTCCTGGCCAGCGGCCGCGACGTGAACGTGCTCGTGCTCGACACCGAGGTCTACTCCAACACCGGCGGACAGATGTCCAAGGCGACGCCGCTCGGCGCTGTGGCCAAGTTTGCGGCCGCCGGCAAGACCACGGCGAAGAAGGACCTCGCCCTTCAAGCCATCTCGTATGGAAACGTGTACGTCGCACGGGTCGCGATGGGTTCCGATCCCCAGCAGACGCTGGTGGCCTTTCGCGAGGCGGAGGCCTACGACGGGCCCTCTCTGGTGATCGCTTACAGCCATTGCATCGCGCATGGCATCGAGATGCGCACCGGGCTCGATCAGCAGTACCGCGCCGTGGCCAGCGGGTACTGGCCACTGATCCGCTACGACCCGATGGCACGCGCAGCCGGCGGCAACCCGTTCCTGCTCGACTCGCCGCGGCCACGTATCCCACTCTCCGACTACACCGACCGCGAGCTGCGCTTCCGCACGCTCGCCAACACCAACCCGTCGGAGGCCGAACGCCTGCACGGCCTGGCCGAGGAGGCCGTCGCCCAACGCTGGGACGTCTACGAGGAGATGGCGACCCGCGGCGCTCATCGGTTCCCCGCCGACGCTCGCAAGGATCGCTGATGGACCTGTCCACCGACTACATGGGTCTCGCACTGCGCAACCCGCTCGTCGCGTCGGCGTCCCCACTGTCGAGGACCGTGGACGGCGTACGGCGCCTGGTCGACGCCGGCGTCGGCGCGGTCGTGCTCTTCTCGCTGTTCGAGGAGCAGCTGCTCCGAGAGGCGGCGCAGAACGCGCGTCTGGTCGACGCCGGCTCGGAGAGCTTCGCCGAGTCACTGTCGTACTTCCCGGCTGCGGTAGAAGAGGATCCCGGCCCGCGCCGCTACCTGAGCCTGCTCGAGCGGGCCGCAGCCGCCGTCGACGTGCCGGTGATCGCCAGCCTCAACGGCGTCACGCCCGGCGGCTGGGCCGACTACGCCGCCGCGATGCAGGCTGCCGGTGCTGCCGCAATCGAGCTGAACGTGTACTACCTCCCCGGCGACCCGCACATCTCCGGCCGTGACGTGGAGCAGCGACACATCGACGTCCTGATGCGGATCAAGGAGGCCGTGACGGTCCCGGTAGCGGTCAAGCTGAGCCCGTACTTCAGTTCGACTGGCGAGATGGCCCTGCGGCTCGACGATGCGGGTGCCGACGGACTCGTACTCTTCAACCGGTTCCTGCAGCCCGACATCGACCCCGAGACCATCGCCGTGGTCCCAGCCGTGGCACTCTCCAGCCCGGCGGAGGCCCGGCTGCCACGCACGTGGATCGCGCTCCTGCGTGGACGCGTGCGCGCCGCGCTCGCGGCCACCACCGGCGTCGATGGCCCGGCCGACGTGGCCAGATACCTCCTGGCCGGAGCAGACGTCGTGATGACGGCGTCGGCGCTGTTGCGGTACGGCACCGAGCACGCGGCCGTGCTGCTCGACGGCCTGTCCGATTGGATGGCGCGCAAGGAATTCACAGCGGTCGATCAGCTGCGCGGCCTCCTCTCCGTGCCGGCGAGCACGGACCAGTCGGCACACGAACGTCTGGGGTACGTGAGCGCGATGCGGGAAGCGAACCGCGGCCTCTACGGTCCCTGGAGACCGTGAGATCGGCCGCGCTGAATTCGTCGACGCTGCCCGGTGGAAGAGTCGGATCATGAACGAGCAGCCGAGCGGATTGGTCCTGAGGCTGAAACGCATGGTGGACGCGCCGCCCGAGCGGATCTTCGATCTGCTGACCGAGCCGGCCGAGGTGGCGAAGTGGTGGGGCCCGCACGGCTTCACGACACCCGAGATCGAGCTCGACCTGAGCGTGGGCGGCGGCTACCGCTACACCATGCAGCCACCAGATGCCGAAGCGTTCCACCTCTCGGGCGAGTTCCTCGAGATCGACCCACCGAGCCGCCTCGTCTTCACCTTCCGCTGGGAGGAACCCGACCCCGACGACCGAGAGACAGTCGTCATGCTGTCGCTGGCCGCCGTCGGCGACGCCACGGAGGTGTCGCTCTCGCAGGGCGAATTCGCCACCGACGAACGGCTCGCGCTCCATAGCAATGGCTGGGCCGACAGCTTCGAGAAGTTGGGTGAGGTCATCGAGACTTCACGCTCCTAGCGCCCTGAAGACCTATTGACACCGGTGGACGGGCGGGAGATGACCGTGGCCGGGAACGTGTAGCTTCGCGGTGGTGGCGGACCGAGACGTCAAGGGCAGGATGAAGGACGTGCAAACACGCTTTTTCCACAAGCTCAGCTCGTTGACCGACACCGCCGCCGAGCACCTGTGCGATGTCGACTACGAGAACGAGATGGCCTTCGCCGTAATCGTCGGGCCGCCAGAGCACGAGCGACGATCCGACCGTCACCATGGAGGACGGCGTGTGTGAGATACGCATGCTCTTCCAGCAGCTTCCCGAAGGTGCCGGTTGACGACTGGCTGGGTTCTGGTCAATCGGAAACCCGGCTCGTGGCGGACGCCATCGGCTGAGCTGAAGGACCTGCGCCACCCAACAGATCCGGCTCACCGGGAGCTGCTGAGGCGACGTTGCAGCCGCTGACTCTACCCGCAGTCCACGTCTTGCAGGCTCTGAAGCAGTGCGTCACCAGAGCTCACAACATCCTCGATGGCCGACACGACTCCGGTCACGCCTGCGGACTCCGTGTCGCCCAGAGCGATCTCGAGCTCATCCAGCGCGCCGCGCGTGGCGTCCACCTCGGGCTGGAAGTTCTCCGCCGCCGAACTGCTCAACGCTCCCACGCTGTCCTGGACGTCGGTCACCGCCTCCTCCACCCCTGACGTGCCTTCGGCGACGACGT
>DASRTE010000241.1:0-43514 GCA_035656095.1 Jiangellaceae bacterium | reverse complement strand
AGGAGCAGCTCCTCTCGCCGGGTGCCCGACGCGTTGACCTCCACCGCCGGGAAGATCCGCCCGTTCGCGAGGTCGCGGCCGAGCTTCAGCTCCATGTTCCCGGTGCCCTTGAACTCCTCGTAGATGACGTCGTCCATCCGCGATCCGGTGTCGACGAGGCACGTGCCGATGATCGTGAGCGAACCGCCCTCTTCGATGTTCCGGGCGGCCCCGAAGAACCGCTTGGGCGGGTAGAGGGCGCTCGAGTCGACGCCGCCGGAGAGGATCCGGCCGCTGGCCGGGGCGGCGATGTTGTACGCGCGGCCGAGCCGGGTGATCGAGTCGAGCAGGACGACGACGTCGTGCCCGAGTTCGACGAGCCGCTTGGCGCGCTCGATGGCAAGCTCGGCCACCGTGGTGTGGTCCTCCGCGGGTCGGTCGAAGGTCGAGGCGATCACTTCGCCCTTGACCGAGCGCTGCATGTCGGTGACCTCCTCCGGCCGCTCGTCGACGAGGACGACCATGAGGTGGGTCTCGGGGTTGTTCGCCGTGATGGCGTTCGCTATCGCCTGCAGGATGAGCGTCTTGCCCGCCTTCGACGGCGAGACGATCAGGCCTCGCTGACCCTTGCCGATCGGGGCCACCAGGTCGATGACACGGGTCGAGACGATGCCGGGCTCGGTTTCGAGCCGCAGCCGGTCCTGCGGGTAGAGAGGCGTGAGCTTCGCGAAGTCCGGCCGGTGCTGCGCGGTCTCCGGATCGGCGCCGTTGACCGTGTCGACGCGCACCAGCGCATTGAACTTCTGCTGCTTCTCACCCTCGCGCGGCTGCCGCACGACACCGGTGACGGCGTCGCCCTTGCGCAGGCCGTTGCGCCGGACCATGGCCAGCGACACGTAGACGTCGTTGGGTCCGGGCAGGTACCCGGAGGTCCGGACGAACGCGTAGTTATCGAGGATGTCGAGGATGCCGGCAACCGGGATGAGGACGTCGTCCTCGGTGACCTGCGGCTCGTCGATGCGGTCGCGCCCACCGCGGCGGTCGCGGTCGCGGTTGCTGCCACGACGGTCGCGACGCCGGCGGCGGTTCCGTCCGCGGTCGCCGTCCTCGTCATCGTCGCGCTGGCCCTGCGCGCGCTCGCCCTGTCCGCCGGGGCGGCGGTCACCGTCCTGGTCGTTCCGGCGGTCGTTCTGACCGCCGCGACGGTCCTGCTGGTCGGTGCGGGCGGGCCGGCCCTGGCCCTCGCGGTCCTGCGGGTCGCGGCGGCTTTCGTCACGCTCCCGGACGGCGGTGTCGCCGCTGACCTGACCGCCCCGCGATACTTCGCGAGCCTCGTCTCGGTTCGATCCGTCACGATCCGCGCCCTCGCGTGCCTCGCCGACCCCGGCAGCGACCTCACCGGGTCTGGCCGTCCGCTCGCCGGAATCGCCGTCGCGGGCCTCGCCGGCGGCGGCCCCACGCTCCGGGCGCACGTCGTCGGTGAGCTCGGCGCGGTCGGTGGCGGTCCCGTGGTCCGGGCCGTGGTCGTCGACCACGGGCGCCGACCCACCCGGTTGGTTCGCGGTCCCGCCCGCGTCCGCCAGCCCCGCCGCTCGCGGCGCTTCGGTCGACTCGACGGGGACGGATGTACCGGTCGAACCACCCTGCGCCGCCCGGATCGCGTCGACGAGCTGGCTCTTGCGCATCCGGCCGGTGCCAGTGATGCCCAGGCCGCTCGCCAGGTGCTGCAGCTCGGCGAGCACCATGCCGTCGAGTCCAGCCGCACGGCGGCGGCGGGGCTTGTCGGGTGCATCGCCCGAGGAAGACTCGGGCATCGGCTCCGAGACTCCATAGAGATCAGTGTTTGTCACGCAGGGTCCTTCCTGGACCGGCGCCGGCCAGAGAGCCGGCGCGTGGAACGCCCCGGGGAATCCCCGGGTCTGAGGTGCACGCGGCGCTTGCTGAGTAGTCGTCCCCCTCGTAAGGCCCGACCGTGTGCGGAGGTGCGGAGTCCTGCGGCGGAATGGATCCGCGTTCAGGGGATTGGCGACCAGCCCCGGAGGGCGTCGGTGCGTCACCGAGAGTAACACGCGCGGCCCACCTCGTCCCTACCGGATCTGTCCAGTCGCCGCCGTGTCGTGGCCATCCCCTCTCCACGGCCCGCGTGATCATGTCGACTTTCCCGCTTGCGGAGGCAGCGAGATCGACATGATCACGGGAGCACTGCTTCGAGGACCTTGCTCAGATCGGCTCGACGATCGCGCCGCGGCGATCGACCTCGAGTGGCCGGACCTGCCACCCCGCCCGTCCGGCGACCTCGACGACCGGAGCGGTGTCGTCCGGCTTGGCGGTCAGGACCAGCACCGACGGTCCCGCGCCGGACACCACGGCAGCCAGGCCACGGCCGCGGAGATCGTCGACGAGGGCGAGCGAGTCCGGCATAGCCGACGCCCGGTACCTCTGGTGCA
Organism: Jiangellaceae bacterium; assembly: GCA_035656095.1. Lineage (GTDB taxonomy): Bacteria > Actinomycetota > Actinomycetes > Jiangellales > Jiangellaceae > DASRTE01. Next base: position 41,088 of record DASRTE010000241.1, on the reverse strand, counting down.
GAAGGTCATGGGTCGCTTCCAGCAAGAGCTCGGGTCGGCGGGTCAGCGCCTCCACCAGCAGCGCGGCACCGGCTGCGTTGCGCGCTGCGTCCGCGTGCGGAACGGCTTCGGGCAGCATGCCCCGCGCGGCCTCGGTCGACAGCGCTGCCGCCGGGATGCAGGCCACCCCCCGGACCTCGGGGTGGACCTCGAGCCGCACGGCTCGCGGCTGCTGGTGAGACGTCCAGGCGATGGTCAGCCCGCCGAGCAGGCAGGCCGCCACGTTGTCCGGATGGCCTTCGATCCGGGCGCCGAGCGCAAGCACGGCATCGTCGGGCAGTAGCTCGGGAGCTGTCCCCGCCAGGGAACGCGCGGCCAGTACTCCGGCCACGATCGCCGCGGCCGACGAGCCCAGCCCGCGACCGTGCGGCACGCTGTTCTCGCAGTGCAGCCGAATGTGCTCCACCCGCACCCGGAGCAGGTCGAAGGTCTCGCGCATGCTCCGCGCAACGAGGTGGCGGTCGTCGTCGGGCACCACGCCCGCACCCACGCCGGCGACCTCGACCACGGTCCGCCGACGGTCCGTCTGCACGGCCCGCCCTCGGCCGTCGGTCGACGTCCGGTCGACGATGGTGGCCGTGACGACATCGTGCCAATCCAGTGCGAGGCCGAGGGTGTCGAACCCGGGACCGAGGTTGGCACTCGTCGCCGGTACCCGGACCCGGACCCGGGGGCTCACGCGAGCCCAAGCGCGGACGCGGCCGCGCGAACGTCGGCTGGAACCACGTCGGGGCGGACGTCGCCGAACGCAGCGCGTGCCGTGTCCACATCCTTGAGGCCGTGCCCGGTCACGGTCACGACGACGATCTGGCCTGGGTCGACCCGGCCGTCGGCGGCCGTGGCCAACAATCCGGCCACACCCGCAGCGGACGCCGGTTCGACGAACAGCCCGTCGCGGCTGGACAGCTCACGCTGGGCGGAGAGGATCTGCTCGTCGGTGACCGCCTCGACGAATCCACCGGACTCGTCGCGGGCAGCGACGGCAAGCTGCCACGACGCGGGGTCACCGATCCGGATGGCACTCGCCACCGTCTCGGGCTTCAGGACCGGCTCTCCACGCACAATGGGCGCGGCTCCCGCAGCCTGGAACCCCCACATCCGCGGGCGCCGGCGGGCGAGGCCGCGCGCTGCGTACTGCTGATAACCCATCCAGTAGGCCGAGATATTCCCGGCATTGCCTACCGGGAGCACATGCACGTCCGGCGCGTCGCCGAGAGCGTCCACCACCTCGAAGGCGGCGGTCTTCTGGCCGGCCAGGCGGTGCGGGTTCAGCGAGTTCACCAGCGCAACGGGGAACTCGTCGGCGAGGCCACGGGCCAACCGCAGGCAGTCGTCGAAGCTGCCGTCGACGGCGACGATCCGACCCCCGTGGACGACCGCCTGGGCCAGCTTGGGCCCGGCCACCCTGCCGTCGGGGACGAGCACGATCGGTGTCATCCCGGCGCGCACGGCGTAGGCCGCAGCGGACGCACCGGTGTTGCCGGTCGAGGCGCATACCACGGCCTTTGCGCCCTCCTCGAGCGCCATCGAGATGGCGAGGGTCATGCCACGGTCCTTGAAGGAGCCCGTGGGGTTGGACCCTTCGACCTTGAGCATCACGGTGCACGAGGTGAGCTCGGACAACCAGGCACTGGGCACCAGGGGCGTGCCGCCTTCATGCAGCGTGACCACCACCGTGGTCGGTGTCACCGGCATCCAGTCGCGGTACTCCTCGATGACGCCTCGCCACAGGTGGGCCATTCCTACGCCCCCTCGACCCGCATCACCGACAGCACGTCGCGCACGGTCGACAGCCCCCGCAATCCCGTCACCGTCGCGGTGAGCGAATCGTCGGTGGCGGTGTGGGTGACCACCACGAGCTCGGCGTCGTCGGGACCGTGCACCCGCTGACGGACAGTCTCGATCGACACGCCGTGCTGGGCGAAGACGGCGGCGACCGCCGCGAGCACGCCGGGACGGTCGTCGACGTCGAGGCTGATGTAATAGCGCGTCCGGGTCCGGCCGATGGGCTGGACCGGCCGGTCGGCGTAGGAGGAGGAACCTGGACCGAGCGAGCCGGCAAGTCGGTTGCGGGCGACGGTCACCAGGTCGCCGAGGACGGCGCTGGCGGTCGGCGCACCACCCGCACCCAGCCCGTAGAACATGAGATGCCCGGCGGCGTCGCTCTCGACGAAGACCGCGTTGTAGGCGCCGCGGACGCTGGCCAGCGGGTGGCTTCGCGGCAGCATCGCCGGGTGGACGCGCACCCCGACCGACCGGTCGTCGTCGGAGAGCTCGCAGATGGCGAGCAGCTTGACGACGGCCCCCATGTCCCGTGCACTCGCGACGTCGGCCGTCGAGATCTCGGAGATGCCCTCCCGGTGCACGTCCGCAGCGACAACCGGCGAGTGGAACGCGATCGAGGCCAGGATCGCCGCCTTGGCGGCGGCGTCGAATCCCTCGATGTCGGCGGTCGGGTCGGCCTCCGCGTAACCGAGCGCCTGTGCCTCCTCGAGGGCCTCGGCGAAGCCGGCGCCGGAGCTGTCCATCCGGTCCAGGACGTAGTTCGTCGTGCCGTTGACGATGCCCAGCACGCGACGGATCCGGTCGCCGGACAGCGACTCGCGTAGCGGCCTCAGCAGGGGGATCGCGGCGGCGACGGCGGCCTCGTAGTACAGGTCGACACCGTGCTTGTCCGCGGCGGCGTGCAGCGTCGCGCCGTCCTCGGCGAGCAGGGCCTTGTTGGCGGTGACGATGGACGCGCCGTGCTCCATCGCGCGCAGTAGGAGTGACCGGGCCGGCTCGATGCCGCCGATCACCTCCACGACGATGTCCACGTCGTCACGCGCCACCAGTCCCACGGCGTCGGTGGTGAGCAGCGCGGGGTCGATGCCGGTGGCGCTGCGGTCACGCCCCGGCCGGCGCACAGCCACGCCGGCCAGGTCGATGCGCCCGCCGATCCGGGCGGCCAGGTCGTCCGCGTGATCGGTCAGGAGGCGGACGACCTCGCTGCCGACGGTGCCGCATCCGAGGAGCGCGACGCGCACCGTGCTCATCGACCCCTCCCGCACCCCGTCATGGACCTCCGACAGTCTCCGCGACCGCCGGAGGATCTCGCGTGTTACGTCCATGATGCGAGACATCGGTCTCGCCGCCCGACGTCGGGCCGCAGAATCTCGCGACCCGGCGGTGTTCGGCATCGGTTGTGAAGATCGTCGTGCAACCTCCCCACGCGGGGATGCCTGCCCGATCCTTCACGACGATCTTCACGACCACGAACGGCAGCCCCATCGGCGGGCCGGCCGCTAGTCGTCGACGTCGAAGCGGAGCAGGTCGTCCTCGGTCTCACGGCGGACCACGACCCGAGCCTGCCCGTCGCGCACGGCCACGACCGGTGGGCGCGGCACATGGTTGTAGGTGTTGGCCAGGCTGCGGGCGTACGCGCCGGTGGCCGGAACGGCGATCAGGTCGCCCGGCCGCACGTCTGCGGGGAGGAACTCGTCCTTCACCAGGATGTCACCGCTCTCGCAATGCTTGCCCACGACTCGGGCGAGTACGGCTGCGGCCGACGAGCGCCGGTTCGCCAGCGTGCAGGAGTAGTCGGCGTCGTAGAGCGCCGCCCGGATGTTGTCGCTCATGCCACCGTCGACGGCGACGTAGGTGCGCGTCGACCCGGCATCGAGTTCGACCGGCTTGACGGTTCCGACCTCGTACAGGGTGAACGTGCTCGGGCCGGCGATCGCGCGCCCGGGCTCGACGCTGATGCGCGGGACCGCGACGCCGCGCGCCCGACACTCCTGCCCGACGATCTCGGCCATCCCGGCCGCGAGCACGGCCGGCGGCAGCGGGTCGTCCTGCGAGGTGTACGCGATCCCGAAGCCACCACCCAGGTCGAGTTCGGGCAGCGCGAGGCCGTGCTCGTCGGCGATCTCGGCATGTAGACCGAGGGTGCGGCGGGTCGCGACCTCGAAGGCAGCCGTGTCGAAGATCTGTGAGCCGATGTGCGAGTGCAGGCCGGTGAGCTCGAGACTCGGTTCCGCGACAACGGCCCTGACCGCGGCGGTAGCGGCGCCGCCGGCAAGCGGAAATCCGAACTTCTGGTCCTCGTGAGCGGTGGCGATGTACTCGTGCGTGTGGGCCTCGACGCCCACCGTGAGCCGAACCATGACCCTGGCCCGGACGCCGCGGTCGGCGGCCAGCCGGGCCAGCCGTTCGATCTCCTGCTGCGAGTCGACCACGATTCGGCCCACGCCGGCGTCGAGGGCGCGGGCCAACTCGGTCTCCGACTTGTTGTTCCCGTGCAGGCCGATGCGGCCGGCGGGGAAGCCGGCCCGTTGCACGACCGCGAGTTCGCCACCGGTGCAGACGTCGATGTGCAGGCCCTCCTCCGCCACCCACCGCACGGTTGCGCGGCACAGGAAGGCCTTGGCCGCGTAGTAGACGTCGGCTCCGCCGCACAACCCGGCGAACGCGCTGCCGAACGCGGTGCGGAACTCGCGCGCCCGTGAGCGGAAGTCGTCCTCGTCCACGACATAGGCAGGCGTGCCGAACCGTTCGGCGATCGCAGTGACTGGGACTCCGGCCATGGTGAGGCTGCCGTCAGGGCCGCGTTCGACATTGCGCGGCCAGAGCCGGGGCAGGAGAGCGTTGACGTCAGCCGGCTCACGCAGCCAGGTCGGCCCCCGGGCGCCGGCGACCGCGTGCAGTGCGCCCGGTTCGTGCGTGCGCACCGCCTACATCCGCTCGGGCGCGGAGACCCCGAGCAGCCCGAGCCCGTTGGCCACCACGATCCGGGTGGCTGCCACGAGCCACAGCCGGGCACGGTGCAGGTCGGTGGCCCGTTCATCGCCGACCGGGAGCACCCGGCAGTCGTCGTAGAACTTGTGGAACGTGCCGGCGAGATCTTCCAGGTAGCGGGCAACCCGGTGCGGCTCACGAAGTTCTGCCGCCGTCGCGACGACGCGGGGGAACTCCGCCAACGCACCGAGCAGCAGCGACTCGCGTTCGTGGTCGAGCAGCTCGGGATGGAGATCCTTGCGGTCGATGCCGAGCTCGTCGGCGTTGCGCAGGATCGAGGACAGCCGCGCGTGGGCGTACTGGACGTAGAAGACCGGGTTGTCGCTGGCATGCTTGGTGATCTGGTCGACGTCGACGGTCAGCGGGGAGTCGACCGGGTACCGGCTCAGCGTGTAGCGCAGCGGGTCGACCCCGGCGGCATCGACTACCTCCGCGAGGGTCAGCATGGTGCCCGCCCGCTTGGACAGCCGCAGCTCCCGGCCGGCTCGCACGATCCTGACCATCTGCCCGATCGGGACCTCGATGTTCTTCTCGGGATCGTCGCCCGCGCAGGCGGCGATCGCCTTGAGGCGCCCGACGTAGCCGTGGTGGTCCGCCCCGAGCAGGTAGATGCAGACGTCGAAGCCGCGTTCACGCTTGTCGACGTAGTAGGCGGTATCGGACGCGAAGTAGGTGAAGGAGCCGTCGCGGCGCACGAGGACCCGGTCCTTGTCGTCGCCGAAGTCTGTGGTGCGCATCCAGAGCGCACCGTCGGACTCGAACACGCTTCCCCGGCTCCGCAGCACGTCGATGCCGTGCTCGACCTTCGCGGATGCATGCAGGTCGCGCTCGGACGTCCAGACGTCGAAGTGGGTTCGGAACTCGTCGAGCTGCTCGCGTTGTTCGGCCAGCTGGAGCCGGTAGCCCTCCTCGCGGAACGCGATGCGCTGCTCGTCGTCGGTCAGGTGGAGGAACTCGGGATGCTTGTCCACGATCGTCTTGGCCAGGTCGGAGACGTAGTCGCCGTGGTAGCCGTCCGGAGGTACCTCGGTTCCGTGCGCCCGAGCCATGATCGACACACCGAAGAGATCCATCTGCGCCCCGCGGTCGTTGATGTAGAACTCGCGCGTGACCTCCGCCCCGGCGGCGTCGAGGACCCGGGCCATGGCATCACCGACCGCTGCCCAGCGCACGTGGCCGAGGTGAAGCGGACCGGTCGGGTTGGCCGAGATGAACTCGACGTTGACCTTGAGACCCGCCAGAGCCTCACCGCGGCCGAAGTTCTCGCCGGCCTCGACCACGGCTCGGGCGAGCTCGCCCTGTGCCGCTGCAGACACCGTGATGTTGAGGAAGCCAGGGCCGGCGACGTCCACCTTCGCGACGCCGTCGACCCGGCGCAGCCGGATGGCCAGCAGCTCGGCCAGTGCGCGCGGGTTCGTACCGGCGTCCTTGGCCAGCCGGAGGGCGACGTTGGTGGCGTAGTCGCCGTGGTCGCGGCTGCGTGGGCGCTCGATCGTGATGTCGCCGGGCACGCCCTCCGGTAGGGCGACCTCGCCCGCATCGACCGCTGCCGCGAGGACCTCGCGGACGGCGACGGACAGCTGTTCGGGCGTCACCGGCCCAGCGTATCCAGCCTGGTCACCCGTGGCGGGCCGGTCCGACCCGTGGACGTCAGCGGCCGATCTGCTTGCGACCCGCCGCTCGCCTGAGCCGCCGCCGCTGGGACGGGTCGAGCATCAGGTAGCCCGCCACCGGCACGCCGATGATCAGCAGCAGCGCGATCCAGTTGGGCAGCAGGATGAACGCGATGACTGCGGCCGCGGCCCCGCCGAGCAGATACTTGGTTCCTGTGGACATGTCGCTCCAACCTTCGGGACGTGGGATCGGCCCGATGCCATCCATTCTCCGGCATCGACGAGCCTTCCGCCCTCCGGATAATCCCTGAGCGAACCCTGGATCACCCGAGTGGGACGCGCACGTCGGACCTCACGCGGGATTCGGGACGATGTATGGCCGGCTGATATCCTCGACCCCGCCCTGGCCCCCGTAGCTCAGGGGATAGAGCACCGCCCTCCGGAGGCGGGAGCGCAGGTTCGAATCCTGCCGGGGGCGCCCGTTGCGGGCACCTGCTCCCCTGCATCATGACGAATGACCGACGCCAGGCCCGGCGACGCCGAGGAGGAGACGCGTGGCGGGGACGAGACTGGCTGTGACGGGCTCGACGGGTCGGCTGGGCCGACGGGTGGCGCACCGCCTCGCCGATGCCGGTGTCGCGCAGCGGTTGATCGTCCGTGACCCGACGCGAGCACCTCGGCTCGACGCCGCCGACGTGGTCCGGGCGGAGTACGGCGACGGTGCGGCCGCGCGGCGTGCCCTCGATGGCGTCACGACCCTGTTCATGGTGTCCGGAGCAGAGACGCCCGACCGCGTCGACCGGCACCGAACCTTCGTTGATGCGGCGGTCGCTGCGGGCGTCGAGCACCTGGTCTACGTCTCCTTCTACGGTGCCGCGCCCGGTGCCACGTTCACGCTGGCCCGCCACCACTGGGCGACCGAGGAGCACATCATGGCCGCAGGGCTGCGGTGGACGTTCCTGCGCGACAACCTCTACATGGACTTCATCCCCGCGTTGGTGGATGCCGACGGCACCCTCCGGGGGCCGGCCGGGGAGGGTCGGGTGGCCGCAGTGGCCCAGGACGACATCGCCGACGTCGCCGTCGCGGTGCTGGGCCGCCCGTCCGCGCACGAGGGTGCGACCTACGACATCACGGGCCCCGAGGCGCTGTCCCTGGAAGAGATCGCCGAAACCCTGTCCCAGGCCACAGGCCGGGCCGTCAGGTACGTCCCGGAGACCCTCGACGAGGCCTACGCCTCGCGGGCGAGGTATGGCGCGCCCGACTGGCAGGTCGACGCCTGGGTCAGCACCTACGCCGCCATCGCCGCCGGCGAGCTGAGCGGCGTCAGCGACGTCGTCGATCGCATCGCCGGGCACGCGCCGACCTCACTCGACACCCTGCTCGCATCGCGGCGTGACCAACTGAACCTCGGCATGCCGCTCTAGTTCTCGAGGATGAGGCCCGTCGGGTCGGGATACGTGCAGGTAACACGTTGGCGCATCCGTATCCTGCCTCCGAGCGACTTCGTCGGCCGCAAGCCGCTACGGACACTTCACGCTGACGGCCACCGGGAGACGACTTATGGGCATCACGAGGCTGAACCACGCCGTCCTGTACGTCCGCGACCTCGTGCGCAGCGTCGCGTTCTACAGCGACGTGCTCGGCTTCCGCCGCATCGACATGACACCCGAGGGATTCGCCGGAGCAGCGTTCCTGCAGGCCCCAGGCTCGACCAACGACCACGACCTCGGCCTGTTCCAGATCGGCGCCGCGGCCGGACCGTCCGCGGCCGGGCGGTCCACGGTGGGCCTCTACCATCTGGCGTGGGAGGTCGAGACACTCGCCGACATGAGGCAACTCGCCGCCGACCTGTCCCGGCACGGAGCCCTCGCCGGCACCTCCGACCACGGCACCACCAAGAGTCTGTACGCGAAGGATCCCGACGGCCTCGAGTTCGAGGTCGCATGGATCGTGCCGGCCGACCGTCTCGACGACGCCGCACTGGCGGCGCGCAAGAGCATCCGGCCGCTCGACCTCGACCGTGAGATCGAGCGCTACGGCGCGCAGACGCGTGGCGGTGTCGGCATCTCGGTGAGGGCCGGCTAGGTGACGGACGACGCGACCATGGCCGGCCAACCCGACGTCGACTGGGCGGAGCAGGCCGCCTATCTCGCAGACGCTGCCAGGACCGACGCCGAGTGGTACCGGAGCGTCGCGAGCAGGTTGGCACGCCCGGCCGACCGGCTGCTCGTCGACGTGGGATGCGGCGGCGGTGGGATGGCGGTGGCCCTGGCGCTGGCGGCTCCGGCGGCGCGGGTCGTGGCGGTGGACGACGAGCCCGCGGTGCTCGACGCGGCGGCGGAGCTGTTCGCCGAGGCGGGCGTCGACGTCCGCACCGCCGTGGCCGACGCCGGCGGCGATCCGCAGGCGCTGGCAGACGCGATCGGCGGGCCGGCTGACTTCGTGTGGGCGTCGGCGGTCGTCCACCATGCCCCGGATCAACAGGCCACGGTCGACGTCCTGGCCGGTCTGCTGGCGCCCCAGGGACGGCTGGCGCTGGCCGAGGGCGGGCTGCCCAGGCGACACCTCCCATGGGATCTCGGTACCGGGCGGCCGGGTCTGGAGTCCCGGCTCGAGCAGGCGCAGGACCGATGGTTCGCGGCGATGCGCGACAGCATTCCCGGGGCGGTGCGCCTGCCCTACGGGTGGCCGAACGCGTTGCGGAGGGCCGGCCTGGCCGACGTGACGACCTGGACCTCACTCATCGAGCGCCCAGCGCCGCTGTCACCGGCAGAACGCGAGCGAGTGGCCGGAAAGCTCGCCCACCGGGTCGAGTGGCTGCGCGAGCGGAAGATGCTGCCCACGGAGGACGACGAGGCCTGGTCGCGGTTGCTCGATCCGGATCGACCGGAGTGGATCGGTCACCGCGACGACGTGTTCGTGCTGGACGCTCGCAGCGTCCACGTCGGCGAGCGACCCGGCTCCGGCCGTCAGTAGTCGGAGGAGCCGGACGATTCGCCGCCCGAACCCAGGGCGGGAGCGGCCGTAGACCCGGTCACCGCCGCGCCGCCGCCGGAGCCGGCCTTCAACTCGGCCAAGCGGGCCTCGATCTCGGCCTGCCTGTCGAGGTCCTCGAGGCTCTCGAACTGAGAGTCCAGCGATGAGGCCGCCAACTCCGCCTGGCCTCGGACCCTGGCCTCCTCGCGCCTGATCTTCTCCTCGAAGCGGCTCACCTCGCTGGTGGGGTCGAGGATGTCGATGCTCCTCACGGCGTCCTGTACCTGCGCCTGCGCCTGTGCGGTCTTTGCGCGGGCGATGAGCTCGTCGCGCTTGCTGGTGAGCTGGCCGAGCTTGTCCTTCATCGCCTGCAGCCCCGACTTGAGCTTCTCGACGACCTCTCGCTGAGCGGCGATGTTCGGCTCGGCCGACTTGGCCTCGTTCTCCGCAGACATCTGCCTGCTGAGCGCGACCTTCGCCAGGTGGTCGAACTTCTCCGCGTCGGCGACGTTGCCACGCGCGCGGTACTCGTCCGCCTTCTGGCTGGCGGCAAGTGCCTTCCGTCCCCACTCGACCGCCGCCTGCTGATCCTCGGCGTAGTCCTCCTCGAGCAGGCGCAGGTTGCCGATGGTCTGCGCGATCGCCTGCTCGGCCTCCGCGATGTTGTTGGTGTAGTCGCGCACCATCTGGTCCAGCATCAACTCAGGGTCTTCCGCCGAATCCAGCATGGCGTTGATGTTGGCCTTGGCCAGCTGAGCCACGCGCCCGAAGATCGATTGCTTGGTCATCCACGTTCCCCTTTCCGGGACTAGAACCTGCCGCCACCGCCGCGGCGACCTCGGCTGCCGCCACCGCCGAAGCTTCCTGGGGCACGGCCGAAACCACCACCCCCGCCGAAGCCGGCGCCGAATCCTCCGCGACGGCCGCCGCCCAGCATGCTGTCGATGAGGATGCCGCCGAGGATCGCTCCGCCCAGGCCGCCGCCGCCGCCACCGAACATGCCGCCACCGCCCGGCGTGGAGTACGCGCCGACGTCGGCTCGGGCGAGCTGCCCGGCCTGCTCGGCGAGCGCATCGGCCTGTTGCGCCCGGGCGAGCGCCGACTCCGGGTCGGACTCGGCCAGGTGCATGGCCTGGTCGAGTTGGCGCTGCGCCTCGGCCAGCCGCGTCCGCGCCTCGCCGCCCACGGCTCCGCGGCGCGTGGTGATGAAGTCATGGGTCGCCGAGATCTCACTGCGCGCCGCCAGCACCGCCTGCTCGAGGGAGGCACGTGCGCGCTGCGCTCGCTGTTGCCGGTCGCGCACACCGGCGAGCGCCTGGTCGAGCCCGCCGTCGGCCTGCTCGATCCGGCGGATCGACGCGATGGGATCGAACCGACCCGCCGCCATCTCCTGCCGCACGCTCGTCAGCGCCTGCTCCGCGGCGGCCACCAGGCCGGCGAGGTCTCCCGCGTGCTGATCCCCGGCCGCGAGAAGCGCCTTGGCCTCGGCGAGGTCCTGCGTTGTCTCCTGCACAGCGTTCTGCAGACCGGCGCTGGCTTGTTCGAGGTCCGCAGCGAGCCGGTCCACGGCGTCCAGGAGCTGGCCGGCCTGGTCGACGGCCTCTTCCGCGGCGATCACCGAGACCGCGGCGGCGGCCGTGTCGCCGGCCTCGATCTTCTGCTTGGCGGCGGCGGCGGAGTCGGCGGCGAATGCCAGCCGCTCCATGGCCTCGGCGTCGTTGTCGGTCACGGCTGCCAGCGCACTCTCGGTGAACCGCGCGTCAAGTGTCTGCAGCGTGCCCTGCGCTGCGACCACGCGAGCCCGCGCCTGCTCCGCCCGCTGTTCGACCTCGGCGAGGACCTGGGGGGCATTGCGCTCCAGGTCACGCAGGCGGTCGAAGTCCTCGGCCTGGTCGTCGAGCTTGGCGTTCGCCGCCTCGCACCGGCTGATGATCTCCGCGAGCATGGATCGCCTGGTGGCGTCGTCTTCCGGCTCGGCGTCATCGAGCCGTTGCCGCAGGCGGAACGACGCGGTGAGCTCGCCCCTCGCCTCCTCCAGCACTGCGGCGAACGGCGCCGCAGCCGCCTCGCCGAACTGAGCAGTGGCGAACCCGACCTCCTGCTCACTGGTCTTGATCGCGTCGTCGGTCTCCACGAGCAGTCTGCTGGCCCGCTTGTCGAGCTCGTCGGTGCTGAGCCGCGACGGATCCACCCCCGCGGACGGGCCTGCGGCCCGCTCACGTCCCCGTCGGGCCCGGATGAACGCGTACGCGCCGACCGCTCCCACGCCACCGACGACGGCGACCGGAATCCACGGGATGCCGCCGCCGTCCAGCGCCGAGGCGTAGCCCTCGGCTGCGCCGATGGCTGCGCCCGCCCAGTCGTCCTCACGCAGCCGCGGCTCGATCGCCACGGTCGCGACCTCGGCGAGCTGGGCGTCGGTGAGTGGGGACTCCTCGTCCACGGAGTACGCGTACTGCCGGTCGCCGGTCGCGACGGTCAGCAGCGCGTCGTTGAGGCCCAGCCCGTTGATCCGTGCCGTCTCGTCGGCCCAGTCCTGCGACGGCTGTCCCGAGAACGAGTCGACGTAGACCACGAACAACTGGAGTTGATGATCGGAGAACAGCTGGTCGAGGGCGTCCTGCACCTCGTCGCGCCGATCACCGAGCGCGCCGACGCGGTCGGTGATCTGCCCGGTGTCGAGCTCCACCGGCTCCTCGGCGTGGGCGACGCCGTGTGCCAGCAGCCATGCGATCCCGACGGTCGCCGCCGACGCCGGACCGAACCAGGCCCGCATGCCATGCCCTCCCAACCAATGCGGATCTTCTGCGGAGCGTATGACCATCGGGTGAACTCGGCCACCCCGACACCGGCACCGGGAGGGCGCGTGCGCCGACCGGCCGGCCCGGCCCGTACGCTGCCGCCGATGGCCGACTACTCCGGGACTCCGCGCCCCCGAAAACGCGACGTGAGCGGGCACGGTAGGGATTCCGCCGACGTCGTCGTCGTCGGCGGAGGACACAACGGCCTCGTGGCGGCGACCGTCCTGGCCCGGTCCGGCCTCGACGTCGCGTTGTTCGAACGGGCGCCGACGCTCGGCGGCGCGGCCCGCACCGAGAACTGCTTTCCGGCCGTGCCCGGACTGCGCCAGTCCACGGGTGCCTACCTGCTCGGGTTGATGCCGCCGGAGGTGCTGGCGCTGGCCGGGGGCCGGGTCCGCCCGCTGCGGCGCGATCCGCACTACGTCCTGCCCACGGCGGGTGGGCCAGGCTCGCCCTACCTGTGGTTCGGCAGCGACCGCGACGCAACCCGGGCACAGATGGAGCGAACGTTCTCGGCCGCCGACGTACGCGCGGACGACGCGCTGCAGGCCGAGCTCGCCGCACTGCGCGAGGACCTCGCGCCCGCCTGGCTGGCCGAACCGCTCGCCGTCGAGAACACCGCCGAGCGATACATCCGTCCTGGGCTGCGGACGGCCTTCGTCGACCTGGTCCGCGGTTCGGTCGTCGACTATCTCGCCCGGTTCGGGTTCACGTCGGAGCTCCTCGTCGCGATGTACGCCGTCACCGACGGTCTGTCGGGGCTCACGGCCGGCCCGGACACCCCGGGGAGCGGTCACAACTTCCTCGTGCACAACATGTGCCGGCTTCCCGGTGCGGGCGGCACCTGGATGGTCGCCGAAGGCGGCATGGGCGCGGTGTCGGGTGCGTTCGCCGAGGCGGCCGCTTCGGCAGGCGCCCGGTTGTTCACCGGCACGGAGGTCGCCGCGCTCAGCGTCGACGGCGGCGCCGTCGACGGCGTGGTCCTCGCCGACGGCAGGCCGATCGCCGGTCGCGCCGTCCTGGCCGCGTGTGATCCCTGGCGAGCCGTGGCGATCGCCGGCGAGCACGCGCCGGCCGATCTGGTGGAGCGGCTCGAGCGGGTCCGCCGGCCGGGCACGACCCTCAAGGTCAACCTGGCGCTGCGCGGCCTGCCGCGGCTGGCCTGCCTGCCCGACGGCGCGCCGTCGCCATGGGGGTCCACGGTGCATCTTCTGCCGGACGCCACCGGCCGGCCGTTGGAGGCGCTGCGGTCCATGTGGCGCGAGGTTGAGGCCGGCCGCCTGCCCGACTTCCCGACCATCGAGTGGTATGTCCACACCACCGTCGACCCCAGCCTGCGCGACGACGCGGGTCACCACTCGTCGGCGCTGTTCGTCCAGTCGGTCCCGTACCAGCCTGTCGACGCCACCTGGTCCGAGGCGATCGGACCCTACGTCGACCACCTCCTGGAGATCGCCGACCGGTTCGCGCCGCGCACCTCCGACCTCGTCGCCGACACCTTCCCGCTGCCCCCGCCGGCGATCGAGGACCACTTCGGCATCACCGGCGGGCACATCCATCACGTCGACAACGGCGTGGCATTCGCCGACCGCGTGCCCTACGTGACGGCCCTACCCGGGCTGTACGCCGGAAGCGCCGGCTGCCATCCGGCCGGCTCGGTGATCGGAGCAGCCGGCTGGAACAGCGCACATCGACTGATCGCCGATCTCGGGGTTCGTCCGGTCGACGTCTGATCGCCGAGACTCTCGACGACCAGAGCACGCGCTCCACCTACGGCCAACCGACCGACGGCCTGCATCGGGGCAGGTCTGGCAGACTGCGACGATGCCCAGGAACGCCGACGTCGACGCGTGGTTCGCGGAGTCCGAGCATCCGCTGAAGGACGCGATGCTCCGCGTCCGCGAGATCATCCTGGAGGAACCACGGATGGACGAATCCATCAAGTGGAAGACACCGACGTTCAGCTACCACGGCAACCTGGCGAGCTTCAACCCGCGGACGAAGGCATACGTGAGCCTGCTGTTCCACACCGGAGCGTCGATCCCAGGCGTGCATCAGCGCCTGGAAGGCGGCGGCGACGTTGCCCGCTACATGCGGCTCGCCGACCTCGACGAGGTCGAGGCCGCCGCGGACGATCTTCGCAGCGTCGTCGCCGCGTGGTGCGACCGACCCTGACTGCGTCCGCCCGGGCCGGTCCGTCAGACGAGTCTGCGCCTGCGCGACGGCGGAGACTAACCTGTACGAAGAGCAGCGGTTACCACCCCGTACGGAAGAAGGCGAACGCGCCAGTGGCCCCTCAGACCGGCCCGCTCGCGGGATTCGGACCGAACGAGTGGCTCGTGCAGGAGCTCTACGAGAGTTGGCTGCACGATCCCGCGACCGTCGACCAGGCGTGGTCCGACTTCTTCAGCGACTACACGCGACGTGACCTGCCCAACGGGCGGCAGCCCGATTCGGGCCGATCCAGCAGGGGGGACGACGTGACCACGGGCGCAGCCCAGAGGGACGCGACGGCGACGCCGGCACCGGCCACCACGACCCCGACGCCGACCGACGAACAGGCGCAGACGGCGGCGGCGTCAGAACCCAGCCGCGCCCGGCCGGCGGCAGCGACCAAGGGCGCCACCACCCCCGACCCGTCCCCGCCCGCCGAGAGGCCCCGCGCCACCATCGGCGCGCGGGTCGCCGAGACGGTTCCGCTGCGCGGTGCCACCGCCCGGGTCGTCACCAACATGGAGTCCAGTCTCGAGGTGCCCACCGCCACGAGTGTGCGGGCCGTGCCGGCGAAGTTGCTGGTGGACAACCGGATCGTCATCAACAACCACCTGTCCCGCTCGCGCGGCGGCAAGGTGTCGTTCACTCACCTGATCGGATTCGCCCTGGTCCGGGCGTTGCGCCGGATGCCGGAGATGAACTACTCCCACGACCAGGTCGACGGCAAGCCTGTGCTGGTCAAGCCGGCCCACGTCAACCTCGGGCTCGCGATCGACCTGCAGAAGAAGGACGGCACGCGTCAGCTGCTCGTACCCAGCATCAAGCATGCCGAGAACCTCGATTTCGCTCAGTTCTGGGCGGCATACGAAGACCTGATCCGCCGGGCCCGTGGTGGCCAGCTCACCGTGGACGACTTCGCCGGCACGACGATCAGCCTCACCAATCCGGGCACTATCGGCACGGTCCATTCGGTGCCGCGGCTGATGAAGGGCCAGGGCACGATCATCGGCGTCGGTGCCATGGAGTACCCGGCCGAGTTCCAGGGTGCGGCTCCCGAGACGCTGGCGCGGATGGCCATCTCGAAGGTCATGACGCTGACGAGCACCTACGACCACCGGATCATCCAGGGTGCCCAGAGCGGCGACTTCCTGCGGATCGTGCACGGGCTGCTGCTCGGCGACGACGACTTCTACGACGAGGTCTTCCGGGCGCTGCGGATCCCGTACGAGCCGATCCGCTGGGCCGCCGACGTCACGGCCAGCCACGAGGACGAGATCGGCAAACAGGCCCGGGTGCTCGAGCTCATTCACGCGTTCCGGGTCCGCGGCCACCTGATGGCCGACACCGACCCGCTCGAGTACAAGCAGCGCAGCCATCCCGACCTCGACGTCACGACGCACGGTCTGACCCTGTGGGACCTCGACCGCGAGTTCGCCACCGGCTCGTTCGGGGGCGACAAGCGGTTCATGTTGCTGCGCGACATCCTCGGTGTCCTGCGCAACGCGTACTGCCGCACCGTGGGGATCGAGTACATGCACATCCAGGAGCCGGAGCAGCGGCGCTGGATCCAGCGGCGGGTCGAGAGGCCCGCCGAGCGCATGGACCGCGACGACCAACTCCGCATCCTGCGCAAGCTCAACCAGGCCGAGGCGTTCGAGACGTTCCTGCAGACGAAGTACGTCGGCCAGAAACGCTTCTCGCTCGAGGGCGCGGAGTCGATGATCTCGCTGCTCGACGAGATCTGCCAGGCTGCCGGCGAGGGGAAGCTCGACGAAGTGTGCATCGGCATGGCCCACCGAGGGCGGCTCAACGTGCTGGCCAACATCGTCGGGAAGAGCTACGGGCAGATCTTCCGCGAGTTCGAGGGCAACATCGACCCACGGACCGTCCAGGGCTCCGGCGACGTCAAGTACCACCTCGGCGCGGATGGTGAGTTCGTCGCTCAGGATGGAGAGCGGATCAAGGTCTCGCTGACGGCCAACCCCAGCCACCTGGAGGCGGTCAACCCGGTGGTCGAGGGCATCGCCCGAGCCAAGCAGGACGTTCTCGACCGTGGCGAGGAGTTCCCGGTGCTGCCGATCCTGGTCCACGGCGACGCCGCGTTCGCCGGACAGGGGGTGGTCGCCGAGACGCTCAACCTGTCGCAGCTGCGGGGGTACCGCACCGGCGGAACGGTCCACGTCGTCATCAACAACCAGGTCGGGTTCACCACGTCGCCCGACCAGTCCCGGTCGTCGATGTACTGCACCGACGTCGCGCGGATGGTGCAGGCCCCGATATTCCACGTCAACGGCGACGACCCTGAG
Organism: Jiangellaceae bacterium; assembly: GCA_035656095.1. GTDB lineage: Bacteria > Actinomycetota > Actinomycetes > Jiangellales > Jiangellaceae > DASRTE01. The sequence goes on along the minus strand of DASRTE010000241.1, from coordinate 24,360 downwards.
GCGTGCGCCCGGGTGGCCCGGCTGGCCTTCGAGTTCCGCCACGACTTCGCCAAGGACGTCGTCATCGACCTGGTGTGCTACCGCCGGCGTGGGCACAACGAGGGCGACGACCCTTCGTACACCCAGCCGCTGATGTACGACCTCATCGAGCAGAAGCGCTCGGTCCGCAAGCTGTACACCGAGGCTCTGATCGGGCGTGGCGACATCACCGTTGAAGAGGCCGAGCAGGCGCTGCGCGACTACCAGCAGCAGCTCGAGCGGGTGTTCGCCGAGACCAGGGAGGCCGAGGGCCGGCCGCCGGCACCGGTCACCGTGCCGACCTACCCGGACAAGCCGGAGCTCGTGGGCGAATTGGTCACGGCGATCAGCGAGGAGACGCTCAAGCGGATCGCCGACGCCTACCTCAACCTGCCCGAGGGCTTCACCGTCCACCCGAAGGTGCATCCGCAACTGCAGCGCCGGGCGGCGATGCTCACCGAGGGCGGCATCGACTGGGGCACTGCCGAGATCGCCGCGTTCGGATCGCTGGTACTCGACCGGCGGCCGATCCGGCTGGCTGGGCAGGACACCCGGCGCGGGACGTTCGTCCAACGCTTCGCCGCCATCGTCGACCGGGTCACCGGCGAGTCGTACATCCCGCTGCAGCACCTCGACGAGAAGCAGGCCAAGTTCCACGTGTACGACTCACTGCTCTCCGAATTTGCCGCGATGGGATTCGAGTACGGCTACTCGGTGGCCCGTCCCGACGCCCTGGTGCTGTGGGAGGCGCAGTTCGGCGACTTCGCCAACGGTGCCCAGACGATCATCGACGAGTTCATCGTCTCCGGAGAACCGAAGTGGAACCAGCGCTCCGGGGTCGTCCTCCTGCTGCCGCACGGATACGAGGGTCAGGGGCCCGACCACTCCTCGGGGCGCATCGAACGCTTCCTGACCTTGGCGGCCGAGGACGCGTTCCGGGTGGCCCAGCCCTCGACACCTGCCTCGTACTTCCACCTGTTGCGGCTGCAGTCCCTGCGGCCCGACCACAAGCCCCTCATCGTGTTCACGCCGAAGTCCATGCTTCGGAACAAGAAGGCGGTCTCCGCGCCCGAGGACCTCACCGGCGACACGTGGTTCCGCCCGGTGATCGCCGACGCCGAGGCGGACACCACCCGCGTGGAGAGGGTGCTGCTCTGTTCGGGCAAGGTGATCTGGGACCTGCGCGCCGAGCGGGCCAAGCGGTCCGACGAGCGCACGGCGATCGTGCCGGTCGAGCAGCTCTATCCGTTACCGGCCGACCAGATCGTCGCCGAGCTGGGGCGGTTCCCAAGGCTTCGCGACGTCCGCTGGGTCCAGGACGAGCCGCGCAACATGGGCGCGTGGCCGTTCATGTGGCTGAATCTCGCGCCGCGCCTCGGCCAGGTGGACGGTGCGAATCTCGTGCTGACCGGCGTCACCCGCCCGGCCAGCTCGGCGCCCTCGGTCGGTTCCCACGCCCGGCATCTCCAGCAGCTTCGTGAGCTCGTCGACGAAGCGTTCGCCTAGGTCGCCAGGGAGCGGGGTTGTACTTCACCGACCGCGGGATCGAGGAACTCGAGCACCGGCGAGGCGACGACGAGATCACGCTGGCATGGCTGGCCGACCGGCTGCGCGACTTCGTCGACCTCAACCCGGAGTTCGAGGTGCCGATGGAACGGCTGGCCACCTGGCTCGCTCGCCTCAGCGACGAGGACTGAGTCCCCACTCGGCGGAGGGTGAGCCACGATGGCACGCGTGCGTGACGTAAGGGTCTGCGTGTTCGGCGACTCGTTCGTGGCCGGTGTCGGCGACCCGAAGGCGCTCGGCTGGGTCGGCCGGGTCGCCGCCCGGACACCGCCGTCGACCGGTGTCGCGCTGACCCTCTACCCGCTCGGCGTCAGGGGCCAGTCGACCGAGGACATGGTGGTGCGGATGCCGCTGGAGGTCTCGCCCCGATTCGCCCGCGGTGACGAGCACGGCGTCGTCCTCGCCGTCGGCATCGCCGACGCGTTCGCCGCGGTCCCGATCGCGAGGTCGGCCGCCACGTTGGAGTTCGGGTTGCGGTCCACCGATGTCAGCCGGCTCGTCGTCGGACCGCCGCCGGTCGGACCGCCGGAGGTGCGCCAGCGGCTAGCGGCGCTGGATACGACATTCGCCGGGGTCAGCGAGCGCCTGGGCGTGAGGTACATCTCCACGTACGCGCCGCTCGCCGGCCACGGCCCGTGGCAACGCCAGAGGTTCGTCGACGGCGTGCATCCGGGGCAGGCCGGCTACGGCATGCTCGCGTTCGTGATCCTCAACGGCGGTTGGTACGAGTGGCTCGAAGTCGAGGCCCCGACATCTACTGACGGACGTCCTGGTCGACGGTGAAGACGACCTTGCCGAAGACCTCGCCGCGCTCGAGCGCGGCGAACCCGTCGCGGGCCTCGGTGAGCGGCAGCACCCGATCGACCACCGGGCGGACGCCGGTCCGCTCGCAGAACCGCAGCAGGCGGACGAGTTCCTCGCGGGTTCCCATCGTGGATCCGAGAATCCGCAGTTGCAGGAAGTAGACGCGATTCAGTTCCGTCTCGGCGCTGCGGCCGGAGGTCGCGCCGGACACCACGAGCGTGCCTCCCGGACGCAGCGAGCGGATCGAATGCTGCCAGGTCGCCGCGCCGACGGTCTCCATCACAGCATCCACCCGTTCGGGCAGCCGGGCTCCGGACTCGAACACCTCGTCCGCGCCGAGCTCGACCGCCCGTGCGGCGCGGTCCGGATGTCTGGACGTGACCCAGACCCGGGCACCCGCGGCGGAGCCCAGTGCGATGAGCGCGGTGGCGACGCCGCCTCCGGCGCCCTGGACCAGGACCGTGGTTCCCGGAGCGACCTGAGCCTGGGTGAACAGCATCCGGTAGGCCGTGAGCCAGGCCGTCGGCAGGCAGGCGGCCTCCTCGAACGACAAGGCGGCCGGCTTGGCGACGAGGTTGCGGCGCGGCACGGCGAGCCGCTGGGCGAGCGTCCCCTGATGCCGCTCTGACAGCAGTGACCGCTTCGGGTCGAGTGTCTCGTCGCCGAGCCAGTCGTCGGCCGCGATCACGGCGTGGACGACGACCTCGTTGCCGTCCCCGTCGACGCCGGCGGCGTCGCAGCCGAGGATCATCGGCAACCGGTCGGGCGTCAGTCCCACCCCCCGCAGCGACCAGATGTCGTGGTGGTTGAGCGCGGCTGCACGCACGGCCACCGTCGTCCAGCCCGGGCCGACCACGGGCTCCGGCCGCTCGCCGAGCGCCAGTCCGGTCAGGGGATCGTCGGCGTCGAGACTGTCGGCGTACACCGCGAACACGAGCCCGACCCTATCCAGGTCCGCGAGCGGAGTTCAGCGACCCGGTCAGCGGCCGAGCGCGAGCACGAGGCCGGAAGGGGTGGGCATGACCGCCGACACGGTGAAGATCTTCCCGTCCGGTGTGCGTGCCTGAACGGGTGCCGTCTGCGCCGCTCCGAACAGCACCGCATGCAGGTTCTGCAGCTGGACGACAAGCTCGTTGGCCGTCAGGCCGGCTGACGTTGCCGACCCCATGGTGCCGCCCGGGGGGACCGCCGGCGACGGCTGTGCCGATTCTGGCGCCGAAGGCGACGCCGCGTAGGCGGCCAGCGTGCCGGCAACCTGGTGCACGAACTGGTCAACCTCCTCCGGGTCGTATCCTTCACGGACCTTCGTCGTCGAGAACCGGACAGCGGCAACGTCCTGTGCGGTGACGAGGGGCATGGACGGTCGCGCGACGCGGCCGTGTTCGAGCCCGCGCAGAGTCTCGATCACGGTGTCGAGGAAGAGGTCGACCTCCTGCATGTCGTATCCCAAGCGCAACCTGACGGTGGAGAACTCCACCTTCTTGACCTCACCCGATGTCAACATTTCCTCTCTCCTGCCATGATCTGGGCACAGGGTAGACCGTCGGCGGGGACGAGCTCCGACCACCGACTCCGTGTAATCCGACGTCCGTATTCGAGGGAGCGAACATGACGGGAATCGATCTCACCGGTGCGGTAGCGCTGGTCACCGGAGGTGGCTCGGGAATCGGCGAGGCCTGCGCCACGGTGCTCGCCGCGCGGGGAGCGAATGTCATGGTGGCCGACCTGGACGAGCAGGCCGCCCGCAGGGTCGCGGACGAGATCGGAGACGCGGCCGCCGCTGTGACCGCCGACGTGTCCGATCCCGGGTCAGTGGACGCGATGATCGCCGCGACGGTCGATCAGCTGGGTGGCCTCGACGTCGCGGTCAACAACGCGGGAATCGGAGGAGCGAGCGCCACCACCGGCGACTACCCGCTGGAGAGCTGGCGATCGGTGATCTCGGTGAACCTCGACGGTGTCTTCTACTGCACGCGCGCCGAGATCCAGCGGATGCGCTCGACCGGCGGCGGCTCGATCGTCAACATGGCGTCGATCCTCGGCAGTGTCGGATTCGCCACCGCGCCGGCCTACGTGGCTGCGAAGCATGGCGTGGTCGGATTGACGCGTACCGCAGCTCTCGAGCATGCGACCGACGGCATCCGGGTCAATGCCGTCGGTCCGGGCTTCATCCATACGCCGCTCGTCGACGCGAACCTCGATGCCGCAGCCCAGGAGTTCCTCGCCGGTCAGCACGCCCTCGGCCGGCTCGGCACGCCGGACGAGGTCGCCGAACTGGTCGCCTGGCTGGCCAGCGATGCCGCATCCTTCGTGACCGGCAGCTACTACACCGTCGACGGTGGTTACACCGCTCGCTGACCCGTCGAACCCTCATCGCGCAGACAGCTGTCGCGGCGAATGAAAGGCTTCCGCCGTGGTGGCCGAGCTGCGCGTGCAGGGTGGGGGCGTGGGCGAACCCGTCCTTCTGCTGGTCCACGGCCTCGGTGCTACCGGGGACGTATGGCGTCGGTGGACCCCGCTCCTCGCCGAGCGGTGGGCAGGTCGTTGGCTGGCGCCGGACCTGCCCGGACACGGCGGCTCCGACGCACTGCCCGGCTACTCGTTCGGTGCCCTGGCGGCCAGCCTGGCCGGGCTCGTCGACGGCGTGGAACGCCTGGTCGTGCTGGGGCACTCCCTGGGTGGTGTCCTGGGCCTGACCCTGGCGTCCGGCTGGTTCGGCGTGCCGGTCGAGTCCGTCGTCGGCCTCGGGATCAAGGTCGACTGGACCGCCGATGAACTGGACAAGGCCAGGGCTCTCGCGCTGCGGCCGGTTTCCTGGTTCCCATCGCGTGAGGACGCGACAGCGCGCTACCTGCACGTGTCGGGACTCGCCGGCCTGCTCACCACTGACGACGATGCGGTCGGGGCCGGTGTGCGCCAGGAGGGCGGACGCTGGCGCCTGGCCATGGACCCGGCCGTCTTCTCCGTCGGCGCACCCGATCTGCGCGGCCTGCTCTGTGCTGCACGTTCCACTGTGGTCCTGGCCCGAGGCGAGCACGACCCGATGGTCACCGACGACCAGTTGGTCATGCCGGCCTCGACCCGGGTCACCCTGCCCGGCCTGGGTCACAACGCGCACGTCGAGGACCCGGCCGCGGCCATGACACTGCTCGAGCCCCACCTGGTCTGAGGGTCCGCCTGTCACCGGCTCGGCGCCGGCGGCACGCCCATCAACAATCGCGGCCGGGGCCAGAGCCGGACCAGCGCCACGGCGAGAACGTGTTCCGGGTCAACGGCGCCGACCTGCCAGGAGTCGACACCTTCCCGGGGGTTGTCGCGTTCGACCCACCAGCCGTCCGCGTCCCGCCATCCGATCCGCTTCACCGACAGATCCGCCCGGCCGGGTAGCCGGACGACGACGACCCGACCTGGTCGCGGCCGTCCCCCAAAGTGGACGACGAGCCGGTCGCCGTCATGCAGTGTCGGCTCCATCGAGCGGCCCCTGACGACGGCGAATCCCCAGCGTGGCACCGGTGCCCTTCCTCTCCGGGTGGTCCAGGTTCGGGAGTAGTGTCGCCCGGGTAGGCCAGCGGTCAACTGCCCCATACGGAGAGGACCCATCGGATGCTCAAGCGTCTGTTCGCTCGGACCATCGAAGTCTCGGCCCACTGTGATCTGCCCTGCGGCGTCTACGACCCCGCTCAGGCCCGGATCGAGGCCCAGTCGGTCAAGGCGATCTGTGAGAAGTACCAGGACAACGACGACCCCGACTTCCGTACGCGTGCACTGATCATCAAGGAACAGCGGGCAGAGCTCGTGAAGCACCACCTCTGGGTGCTCTGGACCGACTACTTCAAGCCTCCGCACTTCGAGAAGTACCCGGGCCTGCACCAGCTGTTCAACGAGGCCACCAAGCTGGCCGGTGGCGGCGGTGGCGCCAAGGCATCGACCGATCCGGCTGTGGCGGACAAGCTGCTGGCCAAGATCGACGAGATCGCAGAGATCTTCGCCGAGACCAAGAAAGCTGCCTGACCGGTCGACGAGCGTCGACCCGCGAAGACACCAGCACGTCGGCCGTGCGGCGCATGCTGTCCTGGTCGTGAAGCCCGAGGAGACACGTGAACCACCTGCCAGTCGCGCCCGACGACTACGTCGAACTCCGCGTTCCGGCATCGGGCGCGTACCTCGCCGTGCTGCGCACGGCGGCCGCCGGGCTCGCCGCCCGGCTCGACTTCACCATCGACGACATCGAGGACCTGCGGATCGCCGTGGACGAGGCCTGCGCGCTGTTGCTACCTCTGGCGACGCCCGGTGCGCGCATCGACTGCCGCTTCGACCTCCAGCCCCATCAGTTCCAGGTCGCCGTCTCGGTGCCCTCCGCCACCACCGATCCACCGCCCCGCGACACGTTCGCCTGGATCGTTCTCACGGCTCTGGCCGGCGAGGTCGATTCGTCGATCAGCGACGGGCACGTGACGCTCACGCTGCGCAAGCAGCGGAACGTGAGCAACGGGTGACCTCCGCCGGGATGGGGGTGGACCGGGAGGAGAGTCGCGACCTGCTGGCGGAGCTCGCGGCGCTCCCGGCCGATGATCCACGCCGCGAGGAGACCCGCAACCACCTGGTCACGCTGCACCTGCCGCTCGTCGAACACCTCGCCCGCCGCTTCCGCAACCGCGGCGAACCCTACGACGACCTCGTCCAGGTGGCCACCATCGGGTTGATCAAGGCGATCGACAGGTACGACCCGGAGCGCGGCGTCGAGTTCTCGACGTACGCGACCCCGACGATCGTCGGCGAGATCAAGCGCTGGTTCCGCGACAAGGGCTGGGCCGTGCGCGTCCCGCGCCGGCTCCAGGAACTGCGCCTGGCGATCGGATCGGCCACCGGTGCGCTGACCCAGGAGCTGGGCAGATCGCCCACCGTCACGGAGCTGGCCGAGCGAGTCGGCGCCAGCGAGGACGACGTCCTCGAAGGCCTCGAGTCGGCGGCCGCCTACAGCACGCTCTCACTGGACGCGCCCGACGCGGGCGAGGCCGACGGACCGTCCGTCCTCGACATGCTGGGCAGCGAGGACACCGCGCTCGAGGGCGTCGAGAACCGGGAGGCGCTCAAACCTCTGCTCGCGACCCTGCCCGAGCGTGAGCGCCGGATCCTGCTGCTGCGCTTCTTCGCGGGCATGACGCAGTCGCAGATCGCGACCGAGGTCGGCATCTCGCAGATGCATGTTTCACGGTTGCTCGCCCGCACGATCACCCGGCTGCGCGAGGGCCTGCTCGCCGAGGAGATCTGAGCACTGCTCCAGGGTCCGGGCGGTCCGTCGTGGTGTGGACTCTCGTTGCTCAGGAGCGGCCGAAGGCGGCTCGGCCGGACGGCGAGAGCAGGGACAGCAGCGCCACGACCGACGCGAGTCCGAGCGGAACCGCACCGGCCCAGAAGCCCTCCTTGGCCATCTCGTAGGTCACCGCCAGAGCCAGCAGCTGGACGAACACGGCGGCACCCATGGCCCACCCGACCCCGCGCCGTGCCGCGACGGCGACCAGCAACACGAGCGCACCGGTCACGAACATGTACGCCGTCGACCCCTGATAGACCGATTCGTTGCTCGGCGTCTCACTCGACCGCGCGACCATGAGCCACACGCCGAACGCCACCAGGGCAAGGCCCTGGGCGACGACGACCGCGGTGGCGATCACGGGACCACGCGTGCGGCGCGAAGTCTCGTCCGTGGGCACGCGCGCCAGCCTACGTCGGGGGTTGACCGGCCGAGCCCCGCGTGCAGCGGCAACGGACACGGAGCATTCAGTGCCGCCGATCGGCGATCCTCCAACCTCGCAGCGGGACGATCCGCGACCCTCGGGGTGATTGCCGAGCGTTCCTTTGCATTGCACACACCCACGCAGCATCGGTGCCGGACCACAGCTCATGCCCGGTGCCCACGCTGCGTATCCGTAGGCAATGCAAAGGCACTCTGCTCGCCCACCATCCGGCGCCGCCCCACCGGCTTCGGGACCGAGCCTGCCGGAGGTGACCGTTACGCTGGCCGGCATGCGCGCCCTCGTCGTCGTCAACCACCGCGCGACGACGACATCGCGGCGCACGCGCGACGTGCTGCTGGCGGCCCTCCGCTACGACCTCAAGCTCGACGTCGAGGAGACCGGTCATCGAGGTCACGCCGTCGAGCTGGCCCGCGAGGCGCGCCGCGACGGACTCGACCTCGTCGTCGCCGTCGGTGGCGACGGCACCGTCAACGAGGTGGTCAACGGACTGCTCGACGACGACGCGTCCGGGCACCGGGTACCCGACCTGGCCATCGTTCCGGGGGGCAGCACCAATGTCCTTGCCCGCAACCTCGGCCTGCCCGAGGATCCGGTGGAGGCGACGGGTCTTGTGCTCGATGCGGTGCGCTCGCACCGCCGCACGCCGTTGGGACTCGGCCGACTCGACGAGAGGTGGTTCACCTTCTGCGCGGGGGTCGGGTTCGACGCAGACGTCATCCGCCGGGTCGAAGAGCTACGCGAGCGAGGCAAGCGCTCGACCGTCGGTCTCTACACCCGCGCCGCGGTCCGCCGGTTCTTCGCCCAGGAGGACCGCTCGGAGGGCCAGATCGTGCTCGAGCGCGACGATGCCGACCCGGTTCCCGGTATCTCGCTGGCCGTCGTCACCAACTGTGCCCCGTGGACCTACCTCGGCGGGCGTCCGCTCAACCCGACGCCGCAGGCGAGCTTCGACACCGGGCTGGACCTGTTCGCCCTCACCCGGTTGGGAGTGGCTGCGACACTTCGGCACCTCGCCGAGATCACCCTGTCGGCCCGCCGCGGGCCGCGGGGGCGGGACGTGATCCTCCTGCACGACCAGGCAGGATTCACGTTGACCTCACAGCGACCGGTTCCCGTTCAGGTCGACGGCGACTTCCTCGGGGAACGGTCGACGATGACGTTGCGGTCACACCCGGCGGCGCTGCACGTCGTGCTCTGACGATCCACTCCCGGTTTGTTCGGTTTGTCCTACTACTGTGACGCAGCCGACACGATCCTGAGTGAGACGAGCACCACAGAAGCCTTGTTCTCGGGTCACAGATTTGTCACCCTTGCACTGCCGCGCGGACACGGTGGAGCGCGGCCGGATCTATGTGACCCCCCCAGACGTTGTCTGGTTTCGGAACGCATGAATTCGTGAAGCATTTCACGTGAAGTCACCGCGTCGCCGGCCGGAAAGTCCGACCGACGGCGCCGCCCATACGAGGAGCTGTGAGACTCATGGACTGGCGTCATCGCGCCGCCTGCCGTGACGAGGACCCCGAGCTGTTCTTCCCGATCGGCAACACCGGCCCGGCTTTGCTGCAGATCGAGGAGGCCAAGGCGGTCTGCCGTCGATGCGACGTCCGCGAGGAGTGCCTGCAGTGGGCGCTCGAGAGCGGGCAGGACGCCGGTGTCTGGGGCGGACTGTCCGAGGACGAGCGTCGCGCACTGAAGCGGCGCAACGCCCGGGCGAGGGCACGCGCCTACTAGACCGACCGGTCAGCGCCCCGCCCGCCTACCGGCCGGCGGGGCGCACTGCTTGTTGTCCGCGTCCGGCCCCGAATCGGGTGGAACACCAGCTGCAGGCGCTCATCCGTGGACCGGCAGGTCCATGACGACCCGGGTGCCGCCGTCGCGACGCGGGCCCACGTCGAGGGTTCCGCCGAGCTCGCCGACCACCAGCGTCCGGACGATCTGCAGGCCGAGCCGGCCGAACTCCTCCGCGTCGAAGCCGCGCGGCAGTCCGCGCCCATCGTCGTCGACGGCGACGCGAAGCCGACCCGCTCGCCGGTCGGCCGCCAGTTCGACGCACCCGGGTGCCCCGCCGAGGCCGTGCTCCACGGCATTCTGGAGCAGTTCGGTGATCGCCATCGCCAGCGGGGTCGCGACGCCGGCATCGAGAACACCGAAGGTCCCGGATCGGGTCGCCCGGACCAGTGGTTCGGCCGTGGCCACCTCGGCCACCATGGCGAGTAGCTGGTCCGCGACACGGTCGAAGTCGACCGTGTCGTCGACGGTCTGCGACAGCGTGTCGTGGACGATCGCAATCGTCCCCACCCGCCGGACCGCCTCCTCGAGTGCGGCGCGCCCCTCCGGCGGGTCGATCCGGCGGGCCTGGAGCCGCAGCAGCGCGGCGACCGTCTGCAGGTTGTTCTTGACCCGGTGGTGGATCTCGCGGATCGTCGCATCCTTGGTGATGAGCTGACGCTCCCGTCGTCGAACCTCGGTTACGTCGCGGCACAGGACCAGCGCGCCCACGTGCACACCGCCCGGATCGAGCGGGATCGCCCGCAGCGTCATCACCGCGCCGGTGCCCTCGATCTCGGTCCGCCGGTGTGCACGTCCGCCGACCACGACCTCCAGTGCCTCGTCGACCGCACCCGCCCGCGGCGCCAGCCGGGCCGTGACCTCGCCCAGCCGCTCCCCCACCAGATCGGCGGTCAGCCCGAGCCGCCGGTAGACCGACAGCGCGTTCGGGCTCGCGTAGGTCACCACGCCCTCGGCGTCGAGGCGGATCAGACCGTCCCCGACCCGCGGCGCGCCGCGACGGCCCATGCCCGTTCCCGGACTCGGGAAGCGGCCCTCCGCCACGAGCTTGGCCAGTTGTCCCGCGCACTCGAGGTAGGCGAGCTCCAGCCGGCTCGGGGTCCGCACCGACGTGAGATTCGTGTGCCGCGCGATGACGGCCAGCACGTGGTCGTCACGGCGGACGGGGATCGCCTCGACCCGGACCGGCACGTCGTCCCACCATTCCGGATCGCCGTCGCGGCGGATGGTGCCCTCGTCGAATGCGGCCTCGACCAGGGGGCGTCGGCCCCGCTGGAGGTGCGACCCGACAAGATCCTCGGGGTACGCAGTCGCCCCCGTCGTGGGCCGCATCTGGGCGGCCGCTCGGAACCCCTCGCCGGTGCGGTCGGGGACCCAGAGGACGAGGTCGGCGAAGGACAGATCGGCCAGTAGCTGCCAGTCGGCGACGAGCGTGTGCAGCCAGTCCAGGTCGGCCTCGGAGAGGTCGGTGTACTGGCGGACGACGTCGTTGAGCGACGGCACGTCCGCGAGCCTAATGCGGCCGCAGTACCCATCCGGAGCAGCGATCGACGACCTCAAGGGCCGCGGACCCGCGGCATCACCGGGTCCCCACCTCTGCGAAGATGCCCCGGTGCGGATGTCCTACTGGGAGCGGGTCGTCGCCGACGGCTACCGGGTCCCCCACGGTGCCGCTCTGGACGACCTCACCACCGACCTGGTCACCATGCTCGGCAACCCCGACCCACGGGTCCGCGACGAGATCGCCTACTCGATCCTGTCGACTTGGGTGTCCGAGGGCGTCTATGACGAGCTGCTCGCCGGCTTGGGTGACGGCCTCGTCCTGGGCCTGCGCGTCGGCCTGGGCGAGGACGGAACCGACACCGTTCTGCGGCGGTCTTTCTCGGCGGTGTGCCTCGCGGCGGTGATCGCCCGTGACAACACCACCCACACCCTCCACCCGACGACCGTGCTCACCTGGGCAGACCGGTCGGTCGCCTGGTTCCTGGCCGAACGGGATCTGCGAGGGTGGATTCCCGGCCGCGGCTGGGCGCACGCGATCGCGCACGGCGCTGACGTGCTGGGGACGCTGGCGGCGTCACGGCACATCGGCGCCGACGAGCTTCGGGTCCTGCTCGACGTCGTAGCCGAACGCCTGCTCATCCCCACGGACCATCGCTTCGCCGCCAGCGAGGAGGACCGGCTCGCGTACGCGACGATGTCGCTTTTGCACCGCGACCAGGTGTCGGTCGACACGCTCGAACACTGGCTGGAACGGCTGTCGGCGATCTGGGCCGATCCGGTACCGCCCGGCCTGCGCGAGCCGGCCGCGCGCGCCAACGGCATCGCCTACGCGCGCGCGCTGCACCTTCAGCTCCTCCTGGGCGTCACCGGGACGCCCGCCCAGGACGCGACCGCGGCCCCGGCCCTCAGCCCGAGCTGCCGACCGGACCTGCTGATCGCGCTGCAGCGCTCCCTGCGGGTCAGCGCTCCGCGGGTCTTCCGCCGCCCCTGACGGCGCCCCTTTCGCCTGTGGGGACGGCCCCGGACGCGCTCGCGTGTAGCGTCGCCCCGTGGGTGTGGCGCAGCGCAGCGACTCCGGCCCGGTCGTGCTGGAGGGTCACGCCGGCGACCATGCCCGCGCCGTGTTCGCCAACCACGGCGTCGACACGATGTGGACCCTCTCCGGCGCGCACGTGTTCCCGCTCTACGACGCGGCGGTCCGCGAGCAGCCGCGGATGCGCCTGGTCGACGTGCGTCACGAGCAGACGGCGGTGTTCGGTGCGGAGGCGACCGCGAAGCTCACTCGCCGCCCGGGGCTCGCCGTGCTCACGGCCGGGCCCGGTGTCACCAACGGTGCCAGCGGGATCGCCCAGGCCTACTTCAGCGGGGTCCCCCTGCTTGCTCTCGGCGGCCGGGCGCCGCAGTTCCGCTGGGGTACGGGAGCGTTGCAGGAGCTCGACCATCCACCGATGCTCGCCCCGGTCACCAAGCGCTCCGTCACCGCGCTCACGACAGCGGACGTGGCGCGCGTGCTCGACCAGGCGTTGACCCTCGCCGACGCCTCCCACCGGGGCCCGGTGTTCGTCGACGTGCCGATGGACGAACTGTTCAGCCGAGCCGAAGTGGAGATCCCGGCACCCGCCGCCCGCGAACCGATCCTCCCGAATTCCGACGATCTCTCGGCGGTCGCCACCGTGCTGGCGGCGGCGCAGCGCCCGGTTCTGGTGCTCGGTTCGGACGTGTGGATGGACGGAGCCGAGCAGGCTGCCCTGCGGTTCGCGGAAGAGGTCGGTATCCCGGTCGTCGCCAACGGCATGGGACGCGGCATCCTGCGCCGGGGCCATCGCTTACTCGCCTCCCGGGCCCGGTCGGCGGCGTTCGCGAACGCGGACCTGGTCGTGGTGGCGGGCACGCCGCTGGACTTCCGCCTCGGCTTCGGCGTCTTCGGCGGACGCGACGCGAACCCGCCCGCGCGCGTGGTGCACCTGGCCGACTCCCCCGGAGTGCTGGCGACACACGTCGACCTCGCGGCTGCGGCCGCAGGCGACCTCACGCTGGTCTTCGACGGACTTCTCACGGCGCAGGCCGCACGACTGCACCGCGCGGCGCACGAGGATTGGCGGGCCGACCTGCAGGCCGGGGTCGTCGCCGCCGCGGAGCGCGATGCGCGCGTGCTCGCGGCCGACGCCGAGCCGATCCATCCGGCTCGGATCTACGGCGAGCTGATACCGCTTCTCGACGACGACGCCGTCGTGATCGGTGACGGCGGTGACTTCGTCTCCTGGGCGGGCAAGTTCGTGGAGCCCGGCCGGCCCGGCTGCTGGCTCGACCCCGGGCCGTACGGCTGCCTGGGCGCCGGAGCGGGCGCCGCCGCCGCCGCGCGGCTGGCCCGCCCTTCGAGCCAGGTCGTCCTGCTCTACGGCGATGGCGCGGCCGGGCTGTCCCTGATGGATGTCGACACGATGGTCCGGCACGACCTACCGGTCGTCATGATCGTGGGCAACAACGGCGCGTGGGGGCTCGAGAAGCATCCGATGCGTCAGCTCTACGGATACGACGTCGCCGCGGACCTGCGCCGGGAGACCCGATACGACGCCATCGTGACGGCGCTCGGTGGCGCGGGCGAGACGGTGACACGTCCCGACCAGATCGGCGCGGCCCTGCGACGGGCCTTCGCAGCGGGCGTTCCGTACCTGGTCAACGTCGTCTGTGACCCCGACGTGGCCTACCCGCGCTCGACGACCGGCATCTGAGCCGGCCGGCAGGCCAAGGGTCAGCGGTCGCGGTGGCAGAAGGCGGCGCGGTAGGCCTGCGGAGTCGTGCCGAGCCGTTTCGCGAAGTGGTGCCGCAGCGCACCCGCCGTCCCGAAGCCGCAGAGCACGGCCACGCGCTCGATCGGATCGTCGCCCTCCTCGAGCAGCCGTTGGGCCTCGGTCACCCGGCGGGCGAGCAGCCAGTCGTACGGGGTCGTGCCGCTTTCGGCCCGGAACCGCCGCGCGAAGGTGCGCGAGGACATGTTGGCCAGCCGGGCCACCGAGTCGATGGTCATCTCCTCGCCGAGATGACTCGCCATGTAGTCGAGCACACCGGCCAGGGTCGGTGCGTTCGCCGCCCGGATGGGAGCTTCGACGAACTGCGCCTGTCCGCCGTCGCGGTGCGGCGGCACGACCATCCGCCGCGCCACAGCGGCTGCGATCGCCGCACCGTACTCCTCACGCCACAGATGCAGGCTGGCGTCGAGGCCGGCTGCCGAGCCGGCGCTGGTGATCACGTTGTCGTCGTCGACGTAGAGCACGTCCGGGTCGACCTTCGCGAGTGGGTAACGGGCGGCGAGCTCGTCGCTGTAGCGCCAGTGCGTCGTGCAGCGTCGGCCGTCGAGCAGTCCCGCCGCCGCAAGGACGAACGCGCCGGTACAGACCGACATCACGCGGGCCCCGCGCTCGTTCGCCGCGCGCAACGCCTCCAGCACGGGCTCGGGGTAGCCGGCGTCGCGAGGCATGGCGGGCACGGCGACAAGGTCGGCCTCAGCCACGCGGTCCAGGCCCTCGCCGACCACCAGCGAGAACCCCATCGACGTCTCGACCGGCCCGGGTGTCACGCCGCAGACCGCGAAGTCGATCGTGGGTACGTCCGCGTCTGACCGGTCGACTCCGAACGCCTCGCACAGCACGCCCAACTCGAAGGGAGCGACGCCGTCCATCACAACGGCCACAACGTTCTTCAGCACGGAGACAGTGTGGCACAGAGAATGGCAGCATGTCGATGCACTGCGTCTGTCCTGCCACTGGTGGCAGGAAGTCCACTACGGCAGACTTCCAGCCATGACCACACTTCTGATCGCAGCTCTGCTCATCAGCCTGCTGGTGACCGCCGTGATCGCGGTCGCCAACTGGCTCGCCGGGGACGGCGGTCCTCGCCGTTCGCCGATGCCCCGCGCCCAGGACCGCTGGTCCATCGACCTGCCGTCGCGGCCCTACGCACTGCGCTGAGTCCGACGCCTCCGGCTACCCTGCCGGGCGTGAGGGCAGCCGGAACGCTCGTGGTGCGGGCGGCCAGATCCGACGAGCTCGCCGAGGCGGGTGCCGTCACCCTGGCCGCCTACCGGGCCGTGGGCATGGCCGTTGGCGGCTACGCCGACGAGCTCGGCGACACGGCCAGCCGCGCGGCGGCCGCCGAACTGCTGGTGGCGGTCAAGTCCACGCGATCCGACCACCGGGTGCTCGGCACCGTCACCTTCTGCCCAGCCGACAGCCGATATCGCGAGCTTGCCCGGGCGGACGAGGCAGAGTTCCGGATGCTTGCGGTGCGGCCCGACGCCCAGGGCCGAGGGATCGGCCGCGCTCTCGCCGAGGCCTGCGTCGACCGAGCCCGGGCGCAGGGGTTCCGCGCCCTGGTGCTGTCGACCCCTGCCGGCGCGGCTGTACCACACCGGCTCTACGAGAGCATGGGCTTCGTCCGCGAGCCCGCCCGGGACTGGTCGCCGGTGCCGGGCGTCGACCTGATCGCTTACTCGCTGGCCCTCGACTGACGCACCGGCGGACGAACCTGGCCGCCCGGTGCCACCTCTCCCCGTAACGTGAGAGGTGGAGTGCCGACGAGAGGGCGTTATGCAGCTGACGCGTGCCACCGCGATCACGACGGTCAGCGTGGGAGCATCCGTGCTGATCGTCGCCCTGCTCGGCGCGGGAACGTTGATGTCCGATGACGACGATGCCGCTGGCCAGGTGAGCCAGACGACCGAACCCACTCCGACGAGGACCGTCCTGCCGCCTCCCGACCCGCGACCCGTGCCGGTCGGTGCCCGACTCCTGCCGAACCTGCGCAGCCTGCCGGCGGAGAACGTCCACCTCGAGATCGTCGACGGACAGCGCCGGATGAGGTTCGCGTCGATCATCGCCAACGCCGGCCTCGGTCCGGCCGAGGTGGTCCCCGACGGCCTGCTCCCGTGTCCGCCGGGTCAGCGCCACGCCTCGCAGGTGCTCTACCACGATGTTGCCGGCAACGCCCGCTACGACGAGGCGACCGACGTGGTCACGACGACCCGAACCGGCGGGTGCATGCTCGACCACCCGGAGCACGGGCACTGGCACTTCGACGCGATGGCCCGCTACACCCTGACCAGGCCGGGCGAAAGGTCTCCGCTGGTGGCGTCGGACAAGGTCAGCTTCTGCCTCCGCGACAACCGGGTGACAGCGACGGCATCGCCGATCCGGTTGGCGCAGTTCTACGGCGACTGCAGCCGCGACCGGGTCCAGGGGATCAGGCCCGGCTGGGCCGACGTGTACAGCGCCGATCTCGCCGACCAACACCTCGACTTGCCGGCCGACCTCCCCGACGGGCTGTACTGCCTGCGCAACGAGGCAGACCCGAGAGAGCTCCTGCTCGAGACCGACGACGACGACAACGCCTCGGTGGTGACGGTCCGGATCACCGCGACCTCGGCCGCGCTCGATCCGACCGACCGCTGCTCCTGATCCGGCGGTCACCTTCCGTTCAGCGGTCCGGCGCGCCCGAGCGGCGGAGAAACCGGACCCGATCGACGACGACACGGGTGATCCGGCCATGTGCGACCACGCGGCCGTCGGGATGCTCGGTCACGATCTCGAAGCGCAGCAGCCGACCGTCGACTCCGACCAGCTCGGCGCGGACCGACACCCGGACTCCGACCGGGCTCGCCGCCAGGTGTTCCAGCTCGACCCGCGTGCCGACACTGGTCCTCTCCGACGAGACGGTCCCGGCGACTGCTGCAACCGTCGCGGCCTCCGCCAACGCCAGCAGCCTCGGGGTCGCGAGAACCGGGACGTCGCCAGAGCCCATGGCGGTCGCGGTGTCGTCCTCCCCCACCACGTGCGTGACCTCGGCAACCAGGCCGGGGGCCAGCCCGGTCACCTCACCACCACCAGGACGTCGCCCTCCTGGACGACATCACCAGGCCGGACCTTGACCTCCGTGACCATGCCGCCGGCCTCGCACAGGACGGGGATCTCCATCTTCATCGACTCGAGCACGAGAAGCGTGGCGCCCGCCTCCACCTGATCGCCCTCGGTGACGGCCACGGAGAAGACGTTGGCCACCATCTCGGCGCAGATCTGCTCGGTCACGCGCGCTCTCCTCGGTCGGTGCACCACAACGCCGGCTGGGGCATTCCACCACGACGGCCGCACCTCGACCGAGGCCGGACCGCCGTTGCGGCGGGCATCGCGACCGGATGTATGCGATCTCGGGCGTGGCGCAGTGCGGCGGGCGTCCGACAGGACGACGATGACGGGGTGACGCTCGTGCTCCTGTCACTGGCCGCCGGCGTGGCGATCGGTTACGCCCGCGGAGGGAGCCTGGCCGGCCTCTCGCAGCTGCCACTGCGCCGTAACAGGTTGCTCCTGACCGCGCTGTCGTTGTCCGTGCTGGCGGTACTGTGCGGATGGCTCTGGGAGCCGCTGCTTGGGGTCCTGTCCGCCCTGTCCTGGCTGACCGTGGCCTTCTACGCCTGGGTGAACCGAGCCGTTCCTGGGGCGGCGCTGATCGCGGTCGGCCTGGCGGCCAACGGGCTCGTTCTGTTGCTCAACGGCGCCGTCCCGGTTTCCGCGGATGCCGCGACACGCGCCGGCGCGGAGCCGATCGCGGTCGTCGGTCCGGCCGGCCGCGAGCCTATGGGGCCGGACACACTGCTGCCGTGGCTCGGCAAGACGGTTCCGGTCGCGTTCCCCCCGCGTCCTGAGGTCGTCAGTCCGGGCGACGTGGCGCTGGCGGCGGGGCTGGCCGTCATCGCGGGTCTGGGCATGACGCGAACCTCCGGCCGGCGGGAGGAGAACCCCCTCGCCGCCGACGAGGCGACGGATACCGGCGAAGAGCATGAGACAATCGAGGACGCCGGCACCGCCTCCGAGCCCAGCCGCTCGGCCGTGTCCTGACCAGCCGGCCACCGCGCCCGTCTCACCGACGAAGGAGTACGACCACCATGGGCAGAGCAGCCCGTAAGCGCAAGGCCCGTAAGCGCAAGGGTGCCAACCACGGCAAGCGCCCGAACAGCTGAGCCGGCTCAGCCGTCGACGATCTCGACCCGGATCTCCCTGATGCGGCTGAGCACGCGCTGACGCAACTCGGCGGGTGCATGCTCGGAGCAGGAGCGGGCGACCAGCGCCTTGACGACTCGCTCGAGGTCGTACTTTCGAAGGCACGGAGCACACTCGTCCAGGTGCTCCTCGACCAGCGCGTACGCGCGCGGCCCGTCGAGCATCTCACCGTCGAGGAACACGTAGACGCGCTCGAGGATCTCCGCACAGTCAGTGTCGTGCGGCTCGCCGCAGCTCATCCTCCGACCTCCTCGGTCACGGTCGGTACGAGCCCGCGTTCGCGGGCGTAGTCCTCGAGCAGGGCACGCAGCTGGCGGCGCCCACGGTGCAGCCGGGACATGACCGTACCGATCGGCGTGCCCATGATCTCGGCAATGTCCTTGTAGGGGAATCCCTCGACGTCGGCGAGGTAGACGGCGATCCGGAACTCCTCCGGAATCTGCTGCAGTGCGTCCTTGACGTCGGAGTCGGGCAGATGTGCCAGCGCCTCGGCCTCCGCTGAGCGCAGACCGGTCGAGGTGTGCGCCTCGGCCCTGGCCATCTGCCAGTCCTCGACCTCCTCGGACGCACTCTGCTGCGGCTCACGCTGCTTCTTGCGGTACGAGTTGATGAAGGTGTTGGTGAGGATCCGGTAGAGCCAGGCCTTGAGGTTCGTCCCCTCCTTGAACTGGTGGAACGAGGCATAGGCCTTCGCGAAGGTCTCCTGGACCAGGTCCTCCGCGTCGCTGGCGTTGCGGGTCATCCGCAGCGCCGCCGAGTAGAGCTGGTCGAGGTAGGGCAGCGCGTCGCGTTCGAACCGCTGTGCGCGCTGCTCGGTGGTCTCCGTCACGGCCATCGCTGGCGATGTTATCCGCGGGTGGGTTGGTGTCGTCGGCCACTCCGCCCACCGGGACGCGCGTCCCGGGGCGGCCTTCGCCCGGCGCTCGTCCGGCCTGGCCTCCAGATATCCGGCACCGGACCTGCTCACGCTGTTCTGCCCTCTTCCGACGTCGATACCGTACCGGCTGGTCAACGCGGACTACGCGCCAACACATTCCCGAGCCAACCCGTCACCGCCGTCACGACCCGGTCGAGTGCCGCTGCCTGGTCCTGCGACTTCGGCACCGCCATGCCATGGTCGGCATGCGGGACGACGACGACCTCGTGCTCCCCCGGTGGAAACTCACTGGGTCGACCGAAGGCGTCCCGGTCGCCCTGGACGACCAGCGTCGGAACTCCGGCTCCGGCCAGCTCGTCCCAACGCGAGCGTTCGGGACGGCCGGGAGGATGCAGCGGAAAGGCGAGTGCCACCACCGCTGCCGCACCGACCGCCCGCGCGGTCCGGCAGGCCACCCTGGCGCCGGCGCTGCGACCGCCGACCGCGACGGGACCCTCTCGCGGGACCGTCTCGAGCACCGCAAGCCAGGCACGGTCGAGCGTGCGCGGGGCCGGGGCGACCCGGCGTCCAGCCAGCCGCCACGGCTGCTCCACCCGGACGACGGTGATCCCGGATCCCGGCAGAGTCGTTGCAAGCGCCACGAGATCGCGGGCCTGGATACCGCCGCCGGCACCGTGGCCGAGCACGAGCGTTCCGCGAACCTGACCGCCGGCCTCGTCGACGACGAGCCGCGCGTCGCCCTCGGGCGTGGTCACGACCCTGTCCATCACGGTTCGGGACGGTACCGCCGTCCGTAGACTCGTGGCAGACCAGGCGCATCGGAGGGACCGGGTCATGGGCCGAGACATCGAGGTCACAGAGTTCACCCGCGAGGACCGGACCCGATTCCGCGAGAAGGTCAAGGGGAACCTGGTCGCCCTGCGCGAGCTCGTCGACGGCGGACGGTTCGAGACCGGGCGCCGGCAGTGCGGCGTCGAGATGGAGGTGTATCTCACCGATCCACTCGGAAACGCGGCGCCGATCAACGCGAAGCTGCTGGAGAACCTGGCCTCGTCGGGCTTCCAGACCGAACTGGCGCAGTTCAACATCGAGTTCGGTGTCAGTCCGCGAGTCCTGACCGGTCACGTCTTCCACACGATCGACAGCGAGCTGCGCCGTTCGCTCAATCACGCGTATGACGTCGCCGAGCAGCTCGGCGCCCGAGTGATGATCATCGGCATCCTGCCGACGCTCACCGGCTTCGACGTGACCGAGCAGAACCTGTCGATGAACCCCCGGTACCGGGCTCTGAACGACATGATCCTCGCGGCCAGGGGTGAGGACATCGTCATCCGGATCCAAGGCGAGGAGCTGCTCAGTACCCGCACCAACTCCATCGTCTTCGAAGCCGCCTGCACCTCCATGCAGCTGCACCTGCAGGTGGATCCGCACGAGTTCGGCCTGTACTGGAACGCCGCGCAGGCAATCTCGGCACCGCTACTGGCCGCGGCGACCAATTCCCCGTTCTTCCTCGGCAAGCAGCTCCACCACGAGACCAGGATCGCGTTGTTCGAGCAGGCCGCCGATACCCGGACCGAGGAGCTGATCCTGCAGGGCGTCCGCCCCCGGGTGTGGTTCGGCGAGAAGTGGCTCGACGAGGGCGAGGGGCTGTGGGAGCTGTTCGACGAGAACGTCCGATACTTCCCGGCGCTGCTGCCGATCTGCGACGACAACGAGGATCCGAGCCAGGTTCTGGTCGCCGGCGACGTACCGCACCTGCCGGAACTCACACTGCACAACGGCACGATCTACCGCTGGAACCGGCCGGTGTACGAGGTCTTCCGAGGACGGCCACACATGCGGATCGAGAACCGGGTGCTGCCCGCCGGGCCGTCGGTGCCTGACTCGGTCGCCAACAGCGTTCTGTACTACGGGTTGCTGCAGGGAATCGTCTCTCGTCGGCGGCCGTACCTGTGGGAGCAGATGAGCTTCGCCACCGCCAAGGACAACTTCTACGCCGCCGCCCGCGACGGCCTCGGGGCGCGGCTGTACTGGCCTCGAATCGGCGCTCAGGTTCCGGTCACGGAGTTGCTCCTGCGGCACTTGCTGCCGCTCGCCCGCCAGGGCCTGCTCGACTGGGGCGTCGACGAGGTGGATGTCGACTACTACCTCGGGATCATCGAGGAACGGACCCTCTCGGGCAGGACTGGTGCCGACTGGCAGATCGCCACCTGGCGCACGCTCATCGACGACCACGGACTCGACCGGGCCGACGCGGCCCGGGAGCTCGTCCGGCTGTACCAGCAACGTTCCTATTCGAGCACGCCGGTCCACACCTGGCCGGTGGGCGAATGACCGGCGCGTCGACGACGGACCGGTCGCGATACTCTGTCCGGTCGTGACCGACCTCTACCATCGCTTCGACGGCTACGACGACCTCAAGTCACTGTTGGAGGGGTCGGACGAGGAGATTCTGGTCGAGCTCGCCGGGAAGCCGGCCCTGATCCGCATCCCCGCTGCCGTCACGGCGGTCAACCCACGGGCGCGGTTCGTCGCCTGCCTCCTGCACGGCAACGAACCGTCCGGCTACCGGGCGGTGGTCGAGGCACTCCGGCGCAGAGGCGAGTATGCGTTCGACTTGTGGGTGCTGATCGGCAACGTCCGTGCGGCGACGCAGGAAGGCTGGTTCGCCCACCGATACCTGGACGATCAGGAGGACTTCAACCGGGTCTGGGACTTCGGGCCGGCCACCACCCGCATGCGCCGCTGCGCCCGGTCGATCCTCGAGGAACTGCGGGCGGCCGACCTGGAGGCTGCCATCGACCTACACAACAACACCGGGCAGAACCCCTTCTACGCGATACTCCCCGAGCCCAGCCTGGAGGGAATGCGGCTGGCGGCACTCTGTGCCGACCTCCTTCTGCGGTGGCGCTTCACTGCCCACACCCTGATGGAGGCGCTGGCCGACCTCTGTCCGACCGCAGCCGTCGAATGTGGGCTGCCGCACCTGCCCGAGGGAACCGCATTCGCCGCCAGGGTTCTCCGGCGCTTCCTCGACGCGGACGGTTTCGCCGTGCCCTTCGGGGGGCCGGTGCCGAGGCCCAGCCGCGTCGTCGAGATGGTCCATCGGGTGACCGTGCACCACGAGGTCGCGTTCACCTTCGGAACCGAGATCGACGACATGACCGACCTGGCCATCATCCCGGGTCTGGATGCGTACAACTTCGGGATGCTGCCGGCCGGGCAGACGATCGGCCACATCGATCCCGGCGCAGCCATGCCGTTGCTCGCCACCGACATGGGTGGCCGTGTGGTCACCGAGCGGCTCTTCCACGCGACCCCGGACGGGCGGGTCGTGACGGTGGAGGGCACGACACCGATCATGATGACCACGTCGGTCGAGCAGGCACGCCGAGACTGTCTCTTCTACACCGCCGCCCACATCGACTAGACCGTATGGATTGTCGGGCTTCGGTCCGGCGTCGTCCGGCCGGGTGATGGTGCGTGTGCCGGTGGTGGTGTCAAGGCGGGAGCGTGCTTTGACACCACCGCCGTCGCGCGACGGGCTGCCACGATCGGATGGCGCCAGCGTGTGATCGCGCCGGGTGGCTGCTGGTTCCGTGCTGGCATCCGGCGCCTCGCTGGCAACTTGGCGCGGGTCACGGCCGGCCACACTCGGGTGTCCGGTGGTGCCGCATTTGGCAGGAGGCGCCGGATGTTCGACGAGCGTACGTCGGTGGGGCTGGATGTTCACGCCCGGTCGGTGGTGGCCGAGGCGGTGGACTGGCAGACCGGGCAGGTGTTCTCGCAGCGGCTGGTCCCGGCCAGCGAGCAGGTGTTGGCCTGGGTGCGGCGGCTACCCGGCCCGGCCGCGGTTACCTACGAGGCGGGTCCGACCGGGTTCGGCCTGGCCCGGGCCTTCGCCGCGGCGGGGCTCCGGTGTGTCGTGGTCGCCCCCTCGAAGCTGGAACGCCCGGGCGGGGACCGGGTCAAGACCGACCGACGTGACGCCCGCCGATTGGCTCACCTGTTGCACATCGGGGAGCTGCCGGCGGTGCGGGTCCCCACGGTGGCCGAGGAGCACGCTCGGGACTTGGTCCGGGCCCGGGAGGACACCCGTGGGGATCTGATGCGCGCCCGGCACCGGGTGTCCAAGCTGCTGCTGCGGCAGGGAATCGTCTATTCGGGCGGGACGGCGTGGACGGTGGTCCACCATCAGTGGCTGCACGCCCGGCACTTCGACTCACCCGACCTGCGGATCGCCTACCGTGAGGCCCTGGACGCGGTGGCGTGCTGCGTCGACCGCCGTGACCGGCTCGATACCGCAATCGAGCAGACCGCCCACGCCGACCCGTGGGCGGGCACGGTGGCCCGGTTGGAGTGCGTGCGCGGGATCGCCACGTTGACCGCGTTCGGGCTGACCGTGGAGATCGGGGACTGGCACCGGTTCACCGGCGCCACCATCGGCGCCTACCTCGGCCTGACTCCCAGTGAATTCTCCAGCGGGTCCAGCCGGTCGCAGGGGCCGATCACCAAGGCCGGCAACGGGCACGCCCGCCGACTGCTGGTCGAGGCGGCCTGGCACCACCGCCGCCCGATCTCCGGGCCCAGCCGCACCCTGCGCGCGCGGCGGGCCGCCGTCCCACCCGCCGTACGCGCCCGGGCCCGGGCCGCGGACGCCCGCCTGCACCAACGCTGGCTGGCCTTGGAAGCCCGCAAAAAGCGGCCGACCGTCACTGCCGTCGCGATCGCCCGCGAGCTGGCCGGCTGGTGCTGGAGCCTGGCCGTGATGGACACCTGACCATCCCGCACCCCCATGAACCGGTCGGTGGCAAGGCCGGCCTCGGGCACCGCGTGAGGAACGACCCGCGTCTGTTCTATGAGCAGCCATCCGCCCCGAGCGAAGGTCACGCTCGTCTTCTAGACACGCGGCCCGTTCCCGACGAACACCCGGTCATGCAGGTAACCAACCCGCGCATATCAGTCTGACCGCGCGTCGACACACCGCCCGAGACCC
>DASRTE010000240.1:0-2378 GCA_035656095.1 Jiangellaceae bacterium | reverse complement strand
GCGAGCTGGTCGTAGAGCGACGGCCGATCCTGGCGGCCGATCTCGATGACGTCCGCGAGCCCCTCGGTCGTCACCAGGGCGACCGCCGCCCCGCGGCGCTCAAGGAGCGCGTTGGTGGCGACGGTGGTGCCGTGCGCCAGGAAGTCCGGTCGGGCCGCCGCGCCCACAGGCGTCGCGCCATCGACGGCCGACCGGATGGCCCGGACCGGGTCGTCGGGCGTCGACAGCACCTTGGCGACGCCACCATCGGCCGTCACCAGGTCGGTGAACGTACCCCCGGTGTCGACGCCGACCTGCACGGTCAGGGCCTAGCGTGCGACGCCGGATCGCGACCGCTGGGACTGGGCGGCCTCGACGGCGAGCCGGTCCACCAGCTCGTTCATGGCATGGCCGGCGTGACCCTTGATCCAGCGGAAGGTCACATCGCCGCGCGTCCGCACCAGCTCGACGAACGGCTCCCACAGGTCGCGATTGGCCACCGGCTTGCGGGCGGAGTTGATCCACCCCCGGCGGATCCAGCCCTCCCACCAGCGATCGCGGAAGCAGTTGACGACGTACGTCGAATCGCTCACCACCTCCAGCGGTCCGGGGTTGGCGCGCACCGCTTCGTAGGCGGCGGTGATCTCCATGCGCTGGTTGGTGGTGCGGGGCTCGTGACCGGACGCAAAGGCACCACCCTCCTCGGCCCAGGCCCAGCCGCCGGGCCCGGGATTGCGGAGGCAGGCGCCGTCGGTGAACACGGTGGTCGACGTCGTGGGAGTCGCGGGCACGAGGGCACCCTACGCGGCGCCCGGTTCCGGGCGGACCCGCGAGCCCGACCCCCATCCGCCGCACCTCGGCGGCGCCGGTCTTACGACCGACTCGTTTCGAATTGGCCCCAGCGGTGCCAGCATGGGCTCATGATCATCGATGGGTTCGTCCACCAACTCCCGGACACTGACCCCTCCGAAACCCGCGAATGGCTCGACTCGCTCGATGCGGTGGTCGACGCCCACGGCAAGACCCGCGCCCGGTTCCTGATGTCCAAGCTGCTAGAGCGCGCCCGCGAGCTCCAGGTGGGCACGCCGGCCACGGTGTCGACACCGTACGTCAACACCATCCCAGCCGAGGAGGAGCCCTGGTTCCCAGGCGACGAGGACCTCGAGCGCCGCATCCGCGCCTACATCCGCTGGAACGCCGCCGTCATGGTCATCAAGGCCAACAAGCACGCCGAGGGGATCGGCGGGCACCTGTCGACCTTCGCATCCTCGGCGGCGCTCTACGACGTCGGCTTCAACTGGTTCTTCCGCGGCAAGGACGACGGCCTCGCCGGCGACGCCGTGTACATGCAGGGCCACGCCGCCACGGGCATCTACGCCCGCGCCTACCTCGAGGGGCGGATCAGCGAGGAGCAGCTCGACGGATTCCGCCAGGAGGTCGGCGGCGCCGGCCTGTCCAGCTACCCGCACCCCCGGCTGATGCCCGACTTCTGGGAGTACCCCACAGTGTCGATGGGCCTCGGCCCGCTCAATTCGATCTATCACGCCCGATTCCTGCGCTACCTCCACAACCGCAAGATCGACCACACCAGCGGCAGTCGGGTGTGGTGCTTCGTCGGCGACGGCGAGGTCGACGAGCCCGAGACCCTAGGTGCATTGTCGCTGCCCGCCCGCGAGCAGCTCGACAACCTCATCTGGGTCGTGAACTGCAACCTGCAGCGGCTCGACGGCCCGGTCCGAGGCAACGGCAAGATCATCCAGGAGCTCGAGGCCATCTTCCGGGGCGCCGGGTGGAACGTCATCAAGGTCATCTGGGGCAGCAAGTGGGACGAGCTCCTGATGCGGGACCGCGACCACGTGCTGCTCAACAAGATGAACACCACCGTCGACGGCGAGTTCCAGCGCTACGCCGTCGAGTCGGGTGCGTACATCCGCGAGCACTTCTTCGGCCCCGACCCCCGGCTGCGCAAGATGGTGGAGCACCTGTCCGACGATGAGCTGCGCACGCTGCCCCGCGGCGGCCACGACTACCGCAAGCTGTACTCGGCCTACAAGGCGGCCACCGAGCAGACGGGCGCGCCGACCGTCATCCTCGCCAAGACCATCAAGGGCTGGACGCTGGGTCCCGACGTCGAGGGCCGCAACGCCACCCACCAGATCAAGAAGATGACGGTCGACCAGCTCCGCGTGCTGCGAGAGCGCCTGTACCTGCAGGAGGTGATCCCGGAGGAGGCGCTGGCCGATGACAAGGAGCCGCCCTACATCCGCTTCGAGGAAGGCTCGACCGAGCACACCTACCTGATGGACCGGCGCAAGGCGCTCGACGGCTCGTTGCCCAGCCGGCTGGTGCGCACGAAGCGGGCCCTCGAGATGCCGGAGGACAAGCCGTTCGCGGAGGTC
>DASRTE010000239.1:0-2679 GCA_035656095.1 Jiangellaceae bacterium | reverse complement strand
GTGGGGTGCCGGCCGCCGAATCAGGGCCGGAGCTCGGTGACGAGCGCGCCGCCTCCTAGGAGACCGTCGTGTGCGAGCACGTAGTGCCGGCTAGCCATCAGCGATGAGCACCGTCGAGAGAGCGTCGTCCGAGCAGGGCATGACGCTCGTCGAACACCTGACGGAGCTGCGCACCCGCATCATCATCTGCGTGGTGGCGGTGGCCCTCGGGGTGATCGCGGGCTTCGTCCTCTACCCGCAGATCTTCGATGTGCTCATCCGGCCCTACAAGGACATCGCCGACAACCACCCCACCATCGGCGACGGCAGGCTGCTGCAGACGGATCCACTCGAGGGCTTCAGCATCCGCATGCGGACCTCGCTGTACGCGGGCATCGCGTTCGCCATGCCGGTGCTGCTGTGGCAGATCTGGCGATTCGTCAGCCCCGGTCTGTACGCCAACGAGAAGCGATATGCGGTGCCGTTCGTCGTCTCCGCCCTGTTGCTGTTCGTTCTCGGTGCCACGCTCGCGTACTTCACACTGCCCCGGGCCTTCGACTTCCTGATCAACATCGGTGGCGAGGGCTTCGTCACCGGCTACACCGCGGGCAAGTACTTCAAGCTGGTCACGTACATGATGCTGGCCTTCGGTGTCGGGTTCGAGTTCCCGATCGTGCTGATCTTCTTCCAGATGGCCGGGATCGTGGAGACCGACACGCTGCGCCGGGCACGCCGGTTCGCGATCGTGGGGATCTGCATCCTGGTGGCCGTGATCACCCCCTCCGGCGACCCCATCAGCATGCTCATGCTGTCCGTGCCGATGGTCTTCTTCTACGAGATCGCCATCCTGATCGGCAGCTTCATCGGCAAACGTCAGGCTCTCCGGGAAGCGGCGTGACCGTCGTGCCCCCCGCGTCGAACGTCGGGGCCGACGGCGCCGGTGGCGTCACGTACCCGTTCCAGCTCGATCCCTTCCAGCTCCGGGCCATCGACGCCCTCGACGAGGACCGGTCGGTGCTGGTCGCCGCGCCCACTGGCTCGGGCAAGACGGTCGTCGCCGAGCACGCCGTGGCCCGGGCGCTGAGCGAGGGCCGAAAGGCCTTCTACACCACGCCCATCAAGGCGCTGTCCAACCAGAAGTTCGCCGACCTGGCGCGCCGGCACGGCACCGACAACGTCGGTCTGCTGACCGGCGACAACAGCATCAACGGCGACGCCCCGGTGGTGGTGATGACCACCGAGGTGCTGCGCAACATGATCTATTCCGGGTCCCCGGCACTGACCGGGCTGCGGTTCGTGGTGCTCGACGAGGTCCACTACCTACAGGACGCGTACCGGGGCCCCGTGTGGGAGGAGGTCATCATCCACCTGCCCGCCGAGGTACGGCTCGTGTGCCTGTCGGCGACCGTGTCCAACGCCGAGGAGGTGGCCGAGTGGCTGGAGACCGTGCGGGGGCCCACCACGCTGGTGCTCGAAGAGCAGCGGCCGGTGGAGCTGCGCAACCTCTACCTCGTCGGTGACCGACAGAGCGAGCGCCCCCACCTATTGCCGACGCTCATCGACGGCCGGCCCAACACCGAGGCCGAGCGCCTGGACAACGACACCCTGCACGGACGCGGGCCCCGCAGGGGACCGGCCCGGCGCCCGAGACGGCGCTTCTTCACGCCGCGACGCCCGGAGGTCATCGACATGCTCGCGGAGCGCGAGATGCTGCCCGCGCTCTACTTCATCTTCAGCCGCATGGGGTGCGAGGACGCCGTCGCCGCCTGTCTCGACGCCGGGCTGCGGCTCACCACGCCCGACGAGCGGGCCCGCATCCGCGCCATCGTCGAGGAGCGGACGGCGTCGCTCACCGACGACGACCTCGACGTCCTGGGCTACGACCGCTGGGAAGCGGCGCTCGAGATGGGGCTGGCCGCCCACCACGCCGGCATGGTCCCACCGTTCAAGGAGGCGGTGGAGGCCTGCTTCGTGGAGGGATTGGTCAAGGCCGTGTTCGCCACCGAGACGCTGGCGCTCGGGGTCAACATGCCGGCCCGCTCCGTGGTGATCGAGCGGCTGACCAAGTTCACGGGCGAGTCGCGGGCATTCCTCACGCCCGGCGAGTACACGCAACTGACCGGCCGAGCCGGGCGGCGGGGCATCGACGACCTCGGCTACGCCATCGTCCTGTGGTCGCCGTTCGTGCCCTTCGACCAGGTGGCCTCGCTGGCGTCGAGCCGCACCTACGGCCTGCGCTCTGCGTTCCGGCCGACGTACAACATGGCGGCCAACCTCGTGCGCCGCTACGAGCCCGCCGACGCCCACCACCTGCTCAACCTGTCGTTGGCACAGTTCCAGGCCGATCGGGCCGTCGTGCGCTTCGAAACCCGGATCGATCGCCAGCAGGAGCGCATCTCCCGCCTCGAGCGCGAGGCCGGATGCGACCGGGGCGACGTGGAGGAGTACCGCCAGCTGCGGCAGGCACATGGGCCAGCCCCGGCGGCGCGGCCGCCCGTGACCGGAGCGGTCGAGTACGCCCTGTCGCGGCTCATGCCCGGCGACGTCGTCGAGGTGGCAGGCCGGCGGCTGGCCGTGCTGTCGGTCGCCTACCGCAAGGGCGGTGCGGTGAAGGTGCGCGGCATCGACGCCGACGGCGATCGGCTGACGCTCGGCGCCGATGACGTGGATGAGCCGCCCGTGCGCCTCGGGCGGGTCGAG
>DASRTE010000238.1:0-27171 GCA_035656095.1 Jiangellaceae bacterium | reverse complement strand
GTCGCGCCCGTCACCACCAGCTTTGCTAGCAGGGAGTCGAAGCTCTGGCCGACGACGCTGCCCTGCTCGACACCGGCGTCGATGCGGACGCCGGGACCGCTCGGCGGCCGGAATACCGTCACCGGTCCCGGTGTCGGCAGGAAGTTGCGACCCGGATCCTCCCCGTTGATCCGGAACTCGATCGCGTGGCCTCGCACCGGCGGATCGTCGTAGCCGAGCGCCGCGCCGTCGGCGATACGGATCATCTCGCGGACCAGGTCGATGCCGGTGACCTCTTCGGTGACCGGGTGCTCGACCTGCAGGCGCGTGTTCACCTCGAGGAAGGAGACCGTGCCGTCCTGGCCTACCAGGAACTCACAGGTACCGGCTCCGACATATCCCGCCTCCGTCAGGATCGCCTTGGATGATGTATAGAGCAGAGCGTTCTGCTCGTCGGACAGGAACGGGGCCGGCGCCTCCTCGACGAGCTTCTGGTGCCGGCGCTGCAGTGAGCAGTCCCGGGTCGAGACGACGACGACGGCGCCGTGCCGGTCGGCCAGGCACTGCGTCTCGACGTGGCGGGGGCGGTCCAGGTAGCGCTCGACGAAGCATTCGCCGCGGCCGAAGGCCGCGACCGCCTCGCGTACCGCTGAGTCGAACAGTTCCGGGATCTCGTCCCGGGTTCGGGCGACCTTGAGGCCACGGCCGCCGCCGCCGAACGCCGCCTTGATCGCGACCGGCAGGCCGTGCTCGTCGGCGAAGGCGACCACCGCGTCGGCGTCGGCGACGGGATCGGCGGTCCCGGCGACCAGCGGGGCGCCGGCGCGCTGGGCGATGTGGCGGGCGCTGACCTTGTCGCCCAGTGCCTCGATGGCCGCCGGCGGCGGCCCGATCCAGATCAGCCCGGCATCGAGCACGGCCTGTGCGAAGGACGCGTTCTCGGCCAGGAAGCCGTAACCCGGGTGGACGGCGTCGGCCCCGGACCGCTCGGCGACCTCGAGCAGTTTGTCGACGACGAGGTAGGTCTCGGCGCTGGTCTCGCCGCTCAGCGCATAGGCCTCGTCCGCCATCCGGACGTGGAGTGCGTCGCGGTCGGAGTCGGCATAGACGGCGACGCTGGCGATCCCGCTGTCCCGACAGGCGCGCGCCACCCGCACCGCGATCTCGCCGCGATTGGCGATGAGCACCTTCGAGATCGTCACGACAGCACTCCTCCATGGGCTGCCGGGGAGCCTAGTCGGGCGAGGTCGTCGCGGCAGCGACGCTCCAGCACGTCGAGCTCCCCCAGCGTCTGCTCGATGTCGGCGCGACGCTGCTCGAGCTCGGAGCGGCGCACGGCGATCTGGTCGAGCAGATAGGTGAGCTGGCCGGCTTCGCCCGGCTCGGTGTCGTACATGCCGACGATCTTCTTGATCTCGTCCAACGGAAAGCCGAGCCGCTTGCCCCGCAGCACGAGCTCGAGGCGGACCCGGTCGCCGGGCCGGAACACCCGCTGGGTGCCCCGCCGCTCGGGTGTCAGCAGGCCGTGCTCCTCGTAGAAGCGCAGCGTCCGCAGGGTGATACCGAACTCGTCCGCGAGCTCGGTGATCGTCCAGGTCCGTCCGTCGGTCGGCACGGTTCGCCGCCCCTTCGTTCCTCGAGGAACCACTTGCCCAGGTATGGATCGTGACTTACGTTTACGTTAACGTAAGTCTCTCCACCAGGGAAGGCACCGCCATGGCCTTCGAGCTCAGCGCCGAGCACGAGACCTTCCGCAAGGTCGTCCGCGAGTTCGCCGACACCGAGATCGCGCCTCACTCCGCCCGCTGGGATCGCGAGCACCACCTCCCGGTCGACGTCGTGCGCCAGTTGGGAGAGCTCGGCGTCTTCGGCCTCACCACGCCCGAGGAGTACGGCGGCAGCGGTGGCGACTTCACCAGCCTGTGCGTGGCGATCGAGGAGATCGGCCGGGTCGACCAGTCGCTGGGCATCACCGTGGAGGCGGCGGTCGGCCTCGGCATCAACCCGATCTTGTCCTACGGCACCGAGGACCAGAAGCAGCGCTGGCTGCCGGACCTCGCGGCCGGCCGCGCGCTCGCCGGCTTCGGGCTCACCGAACCTGCGTCGGGCTCCGACGCCGGCGCCACCGCCACCCGGGCCTTGCTCGACGGTGGGGAGTGGGTCATCGACGGGACCAAGCAGTTCATCACCAACTCGGGCACCGAGATCACCTCCTGCGTCACGGTGACGGCGCGGACCGCCACTGCCGAGGACGGTCTCGCCGAGGTCTCGGCGATCATCGTGCCGTCGGGAACACCCGGTTTCACCGTCGAACCGGCCTACGACAAGCTCGGCTGGCACGCGTCGGACACCCATCCGCTGACGTTCACCGGGTGCCGCGTGCCCGAGGACCACCTGCTCGGCGAGCGGGGCAAGGGATTCGCGCAGTTCCTTGCCACCCTCGACGACGGGCGGATCGCCATCGCCGCTCTGGCGCTCGGCTGCGTGCGGGCCATGCTCGATCAGTCGGTCGCCTACGCCGGCGAACGGACCGCCTTCGGCGTCCCCATCGGCAGCAAGCAGGGGGTCGCGTTCCAGATCGCCGACCTCAAGGTCATGGTCGAGGCCGCGCGGCTGCTCGTCTACCAGGCGGCCGCCCTCCGTGATGCCGGCCGCCCACGTGTCGAGGTCAAGCAGGCGGCGTCGGTCGCCAAGCTCTACGCGACGGAGGCGGCCGTCACGGCGACCCGCATCGCCACCCAGGTGCACGGCGGGTACGGCTTCATGGAGGAGTACCCGGTCGCGCGGTTCTACCGAGACGCGAAGATCCTCGAGATCGGCGAGGGGACGAGCGAGATCCAGCGCCTGCTCATCGCCCGAAGCCTCGGCCTCCCGGTCGAGTGAGACGCCGGACTTGTCATGATCGTCTCTTCGACGGCCTGGCTCGATTCAGGAATCCGGCCCAACAGGTCCGATGCCGGCCGAGTTGTCAGGGCGAGTGTGCGCTCGACGTGGGGCGGACCCACCGGCGGCCCTGACACGTCGGCTGGCTGCGAAGCTGTCAGGGTGAGCCCGGGCCTGACCTCGGCTCACGCTGGAGGCCACCCTGACAACTCAGATCGCGGGGAGGTGGAAGCGCGTGGGGCATGACCACTTCAAGGATGTCGCCGCCGCGCGTGAGGCGACGCTGGCCCCGACCGAACCGGCAGCGGCCAAGCTCGCGTCGCAGCACAAGCTCTACGTCCGCGACCGGCTGGCACTGCTGTTCGACGGCGGCACCTTCGTCGAGGACGGCCAACTGGCAAACGCGCGGGCGGCGGGTCTTCCTGCCGACGGCGTCGTCACCGGACGCGGTCTGGTCGACGGCCGCCCCGCACTCGTCGTCGCCAACGACCCCACCGTCAAGGCGGGCTCGTGGGGCGCCCGAACCGTCGAGAAGATCGTGCGGACCACCGAGGTGGCCCTGCGCGACGAGCTGCCGGTGTTCTGGTTCATCGACAGCGCCGGCGCCCGGATCACCGACCAGGTCGAGCTGTTCCCGGGCCGGCGGGGGGCCGGCCGCATCTTCCACAACCAGGTCGCACTGTCGGGCAAGGTGCCGCAGATCTGCTGTCTGTTCGGGCCCAGCGCGGCGGGTGGTGCCTACATCCCGTCCTTCTGCGACCTCGTGATCATGGTCGAGGGCAACGCGTCGATGTACCTCGGCTCCCCACGGATGGCCGAGATGGTCGTCGGCGAGAAGGTCACGCTGGAGGAGATGGGCGGGGCACGCATGCACGTCAGCGTGTCGGGCTGCGGAGACAACCTCGCAGCGGACGACGCCGAGGCGATCGAGCTGGCCAAGACGTACTTCTCCTACGTCCCGGGATCGTGGCGGGCGCCGCCGCCCTCGTACGCGGCCTCGGCGCCGACTCGCCCGTTCACGCGCGATCTGGTGCCGGCGGACGAGTCGGCGGGTTACGACATCCACGGCGTGGTCGAGTCACTGGTCGACGATGGATCCTTCTTCGAGCTCAAGCCCATGTTCGCGCCGGAACTGGTCACCGGCTTCGCGCTGCTCGCCGGTCAGGTCGTCGGCATCGTGGCCAACCAGCCCGCGGTCAAAGGCGGCGTCCTGTTCGTGGACTCGGCGGACAAGGCCGCGCGGTTCATCTGGCTCTGCGACGCGTTCAACGTCCCGCTGGTCTACCTGGCCGACGTGCCCGGCTTCATGATCGGCTCTGCGGTCGAACGGCAGGGCATCATCAGGCACGGCGCAAAGATGATCACCGCCGTGTCCGAGGCCACCGTCCCCACGGTGTCGGTGATCGTGCGCAAGGCCTACGGGGCCGGGCTCTACGCCATGTGCGGCCCGGGGTTCGGACCCGATGCGTGCCTGGCCCTGCCGACGGCGAAGATCGCGGTCATGGGGCCGGAGGCGGCGGTCAACGCCGTCTACTACAACAAGATCGCCGCCATCGCCGACGAGGCCGAACGCGCCGCATACGTCGACACCTTGCGCGAGGAGTTCGAGGCCGACATCGACATTCTGCGGCTGGCGTCGGATCTCGTCATCGACGCCGTCGTCGAACCGGAGCACCTGCGCGACGAGCTCATCGCCCGGTTGGCCGCGGCGACGACGAAGGACCGAGGCTTCTCCGAGAGGCGTCACGGCGTACCGCCGGTCTGACCCGCGCGTGTCGCGCGTCTTGACGGCGCGGGCACCGGCCGGCCGGCGGCAGCCGTCATAGACTCCCGTGGACGACGCTCGCCGTCCGCGATAGGAGCGACCCCGCATGGTCGCTGTGCCCGCACAGCGCGCCCGAGTCGTGATCGCCGCTGTCCTCGCAGTGTCGGTGGTCGGCGCCTGTTCTGGCGGCGAGCCGGTCGCGGATCCGGCCGGTACGTCCAGCTCGGCCCGCTCGCCGACGTCGTCCCCGACGTCAGCGGTCGGGTCGACGGCCACCGAGGAGCCCTCGCCCACGCTGCCCCCGTTCGAGCCGGAGATGCAGATCTACGATCTCCCCGCCGGGAGCGGGCCACACGACGTCGCACCGGCCACGGACGGGGGAGTGTGGTACACCGCCCAGCGCTCGGGTGAGCTCGGATATCTCGATCCGGCGACCGGCGGCACGCGTCACGTCGACCTGGGCCACGGCGCGGCGCCGCACGGTGTCGTCGTCGGTCCGGACGGCGCTCCGTGGATCACCGACGGCGGCCTGAACGCGATCGTGCGGGTCGACTCGACCACCGACGCCGTCGACGTGTTCCCGCTTCCTGGTGACCGTCCCGGTGCCAACCTGAACACCGCGGCGTTCGACGGTCGCGGACGGATCTGGTTCACCGGCCAGAACGGTGTCTACGGCCGGCTGGATCCTGCCACCGGCCGGATGGCCGTGTTCGACGCACCTCGCGGGCGCGGCCCCTACGGCATCGACGCGACCCCGGATGGCGAGATCTACTTCGTCTCACTCGCCGGCAGCTACCTCGCGAACGTCGACCTCGACACTGACATGGCGACCGTGCTCGAGCCGCCGACCACCGGGCAGGGTGCCCGCCGCGTCTGGTCGGATTCAGGCGGTCGGTTGTGGATCAGCGAGTGGAACGCCGGTCAGGTCGGCCGGTACGACCCGGCGACCGGCGAGTGGCGCGAGTGGCCGTTGCCCGGCGACGATCCGCAGGCGTACTCGGTCTACGTCGATGAACGCGATGCCGTGTGGCTGACTGACTTCGGCGGCAACCAGATCGTGCGGTTCGACCCGGAGACCGAGGAGTTCATCGAGTTCCCGAAGCCCGGGCAGCCCGGCGAGGTGCGCCAGATGCTGGGCCGCGACGGCGAGGTGTGGGCGCCCGAGTCCGCCACGGACAGGCTGGTCGTCATCCGTTACTGAGCGTGGACGAACGGGCGACAGGTGGTGCGGTTCACGACCAGAGGTCGGTCCAGCGGACGCCCAGGTCGGCCAGCAGTCGGCGCAGCAGCGGCAGTGACAGCCCGACGACGTTGTGGTGGTCGCCCTCGACTCCTTCGACGAAGGCTCCGCCGAGACCGTCGATGGTGAACCCGCCGGCGACGTGCAGCGGCTCGCCAGTCGCCACGTATGCTCCGATCTCGTCGTCGGTGACGTCGGCGAAGTGGACCGTCGTCGAAGCCACGGCACCGGTTGCACCGCGGTGATCGGCCGTCCGGCGGTCGACGACCCAGTGGCCGGAATGCAGGACCCCGCTGCGTCCCCGCATCGCCCGCCACCGCTCCGTCGCCTCGGCGGCATCGCTTGGCTTGCCATGGACCACGCCGTCGAGTTCCAGCACCGAGTCACAGCCGACCACGACGACGTCCGCCACCGTCGGAGCGATCGCCTCGGCCTTCGCCCGGGCCAGCAGCAGCGCGGCCTCGGCGGGTGCGGGCGTTCCGGGTGTGGTGGTGAGGAAGAGCTCCTCGTCGACACCCGACACCTGTACCAACGGTTCGACACCGGCCCGGCGCAGTGTTGCCAGGCGGCCCGGCGACGCCGACGCGAGAAGCAGCCGGGTCACGATCGCCGACCTGTCGGCGGTGGCGTCATGGCGGCCGATACCGACCGCGGTCAGAGCCGGGCCAGAGCGTGGCGCAGCGGGTCGAGGCCGAGAGCGCCGAGGTCGAGGGCGGCCCGGTGGAACTCCTTGAGGTCGAAGGCGTCGCCCTTGCGCGTGCGTGCGTCGTCGCGGGCGGCCAGCCAGATCCGCTCGCCGATCTTGTACGACGGCGCCTGGCCCGGCCAGCCGAGGTAGCGGTCGACCTCGAAGCGCAGTGTCTCGTCCGGCATCCGCGTGTGCTTGCGCATGAACGCGTAGACGGAGTCGTACGTCCACGGTCCGGGTGCGAGGCCGTCCCGGCGGACGAGGTCGTCCGGCACGTCCAGGGCCAGATGCACGCCGATGTCCACGACGACGCGGGCCGCGCGGGTGGCTTGACCGTCGAGCATGCCCAGCCGGTCGCCGGGGTCGTCGAGGAAGCCGAGGTCGGCCATCAGCAACTCGGCGTAGAGGGCCCAGCCCTCGCCGTGGCCGGAGACCCAGCACAGCAGACGCTGCCACCGGTTGAGCACCTCATGGCGGTACACGGCCTGGGCGATCTGGAGGTGGTGCCCGGGCACGCCCTCGTGGAAGACGGTCGTGGTCTCCTGCCAGGTCGAGAAGTCCTCGACGCCTTCCGGCACGGACCACCACATCCGGCCCGGCCGGGAGAAGTCCTCGCTGGGACCGGTGTAGTAGATGCCACCGTCCTTGGTCGGTGCGATCCGGCACTCCAGGCGCCGGATCGGCTCCGCGATGTCGAAGTGGACGCCGTTCAGTTCCGCCACCGTGCGGTCGGACAGCCCCTGCATCCATGCCTTCAACGCGTCGGTGCTGTGGATGCGCCGGTTTGGGTCGGCATCCAGCGCTGCCACGGCCTGGTCGACCGAGCCACCCGGAACGATCTGATCGGCGACCTGGCGCTGCTCGGCCTCGATCCGGTCGAGCTCGGCCAGGCCCCAGGAGTAGGTCTCGTCGAGATCCACCCTGGCACCGAGGAAGTAGCGGCTCGAGATCGCGTAGACGTCACGGCCCACGGCGTCGTGCTCACGGGCACGGGGCAGGACGTCCTCGGTCAGATAGCGCGCGAACTCCTCGTACGAGGCCGTCGCCGCCGCGACGCCCGCATCGAGTTCGGCGCGCAGGTTGTCTGGGGCCGGCGCCACCAGGTCGGTGAAGAACCCGCCGGCCGCACGGTGGATCTGCGGGACGACCGCCACGACCTGCCGTCGTGCCGGCGGCCGACCGCGCGCGATCTCCGCCTCCAGGGTTCGGCGATACCCGTCGACAGCCTTCGGCAGGTCGCGCAGCCGGCTCGCGACGTTCGACCAGTGCTCCTCGGTGTCGGTGGGCATGAGGTCGTAGACCTCGCGGGTGGAGTGCCAGGGGCTGGCCAGGACGTTGAGACCGACGTCGAGGCCGGCCTCGTTCATCTCCACCTCGAGCCCAAGCCGCTCCTTCATCGCCTCGCCAGCGACGCGTTCCCGCTCGTCGCGGGCCGTTGCGGTCTCCAAATTGCGGAGGGTCCTTGTGGCCAGCTCGACCCGTTCGGCGTAGCCGTCGGGGGACAGGTCCGTGGTCTCGCCGTCGTGGCCGGGGATGCCGGCGTGGGTCGCCTCGAAGGGGTTCAGTGCCGCGAAGTCGTCGACGTAGGCGTCGGCGATCGCGTCGACTGTCAGTGGGTTCCCATGGGTCACGAGCCTCGACCCTAGACCTGAGTGCAGCGAGGCCCAACAGGATTCCCCGGTGAGCAGTGCCACGCTTGACGTGCACGCCGACCGCCACACCGCTGAACACCGCGCCTCTGATGATGGCACGCCACGCGGTTGTCCATGGCACGCTGAAAGCGGGCAGGCACGGGCTATTCGCCCGGTTTGTGGAGCCGTTCAGTGTGCCATGTCGAGGCCGTGCCCTGTGGGAGCACTGCCTACTGCGAGACGGTTCAGCGAGGGCGTGTGCTGTCCCGCCATCCCGTCGCGCCATGCCGTAGGGGCGTCCGGACCGAGCGCCAGTACGCCGCCCAGGTCGACGGACGTTCGGATTCGTCGGTCGGTGCCGCCCGGCGCGCTGCGACGACCGCCACCAGCGCAGCCAGTTCCTCCGGCGTCGGATCGCCTTTGACGACGTCGATCTCGGGAGCGGGCTCATCGCTCATGAGGGCCTCACAGTGGGATGTTGCCGTGTTTCTTCGGCGGTATGGTCGCGCGCTTGGTCCGCAGCGCCCGTAACGCCTGCGACACGGCGACCCGGGTGTGCGAGGGCATGATGACGCCGTCGACGTAACCGCGCTCGGCGGCCAGGTAGGGGTTGGCGAGCGTGTCCTCGTACTCGGCTGCCAGCTCCGCCCGCCGTGCCTCCGGGTCGGACGCGTCGGCCAGCTCGCGCTTGTACAGGATGTTCACCGCGCCCTGCGCTCCCATGACGGCGATCTGGGCCGTGGGCCACGCCAGGTTGACGTCCGCGCCGAGGTGCTTGGAACCCATGACGTCGTAGGCTCCGCCGTACGCCTTGCGGGTGATGACGGTGACGAGCGGGACCGTGGCCTCGGCGTAGGCGTAGATGAGCTTGGCGCCGCGGCGGATGATGCCGTTCCACTCCTGGTCGGTGCCGGGCAGGAAGCCGGGCACGTCGACGAAGGTGAGCACCGGAAGGTTGAAAGCGTCGCACGTCCGCACGAACCGCGCGGCCTTTTCAGAGGCGTCGATGTCCAGCGTGCCGGCGAAGTGCAGCGGTTGGTTGGCGACGACCCCCACCGGTCGGCCCTCCACCCGCCCGAAGCCCACCACCATGTTCGGTGCGTACAGCGCATGGATCTCGAGGAACTCTCCGTCGTCGACGACGCCCTCGATGACGCGGTGCATGTCATAGGGCTGGTTGGCGCTGTCCGGCACGAGCGTGTCGAGCGCCTCGTCCTCCGCCGTCACCGACAGCTCGGACCCGGCCGGGAAGGACGGCGGATCGTCGAGGTTGTTCTGCGGTAGGTATGAGA
Organism: Jiangellaceae bacterium; assembly: GCA_035656095.1. Taxonomy (GTDB): domain Bacteria; phylum Actinomycetota; class Actinomycetes; order Jiangellales; family Jiangellaceae; genus DASRTE01. Next base: position 17,693 of record DASRTE010000238.1, on the reverse strand, counting down.
GGAGCGCGCGGACGAAGTCGATCGCGTCGGTCTCGTCGGAGGCCATGTAGTGGGCATTGCCGCTCTTGGTGTTGTGCGATCGGGCGCCGCCGAGCTCTTCGAAGCCGACGTCCTCGCCGGTCACAGTCTTGATCACGTCTGGGCCGGTGATGAACATGTGTGACGTGCCGTCGACCATGACGGTGAAGTCGGTGATCGCCGGCGAGTACACCGCACCACCCGCGCACGGTCCCATGATCAGCGAGATCTGCGGCACGACGCCGGATGCCATGACGTTGCGGCGGAATATCTCGCCGTAGAGTCCGAGGGAGACCACACCCTCCTGGATGCGTGCACCGCCGGAGTCGTTGATTCCCACCATCGGGCATCCGGTCTTGAGCGCGAAGTCCATGATCTTGACGATCTTCTCGCCGAAGACTTGCCCGAGGCTGCCACCGAACACGGTGAAGTCCTGGGCGAACACGGCAACCTGCCGGCCGTCGACCGTGCCGAAGCCGGTGACGACGCCGTCGCCGTACGGCCGGTTCGCCTCCATGCCGAAGGCGGTCGAGCGGTGTCTGGCGAGTTCGTCGAGCTCGACGAAAGAGCCCGGCTCGACAAGCAGATCGATGCGTTCGCGGGCGGTCATCTTCCCGCGCGCGTGCTGCTTCTCCACGGCACGTGCCGACCCGGCATGGACGGCCTCGTCCATGCGATGCCGCAGGTCGGCGAGCTTTCCTGCGGTCGTGTGGATGTCGACGCCCTCGTTCGTGGCGGTCATGGTCCGCAGGCTAGACCACTAGTCTGGCGAGGTGTCCGCCACCGCCACGGGCTCCCGTGAGGCTGCCCGCTTCGATGTGCCGGAAGCGTTGCGCGCCGACGTCCGGCTGCTGGGCGACACGCTGGGTGAAATCCTGCGGGAGTACGGCGGCCAGGCACTGCTCGCCGACGTCGAGCGGTTGCGCGAGTTGGCGATCGCGGCCCACCACGAGGACGAGACGGTCGCGGAGGACGCCGCGACGCAGGCCGAGAAGCTGGTGTCGTCGTGGCCGGTCGACCGGGCCGAGGACGTTGCTCGCGCCTTCGCCGTCTATTTCCACCTGGTCAACGTCGCCGAGGAACATCACCGGATCCGCGCGCTCCGGGCGGCGGAGCGGGCCGACCGGCCGCTGTCCGGGACGGTCGCCGCGGCGGTCGAGGAGGTGGCGCGGCTGCACGGACCGGCCCAGGCCCAGGGCCTGCTGGCCGGGCTGGAGTTCAGACCCGTACTCACGGCGCACCCAACCGAGGCCCGGCGCCGGGCCGTCGTCACCGGCATCCGGCGCATCGCCGACCTCCTCGATCGCCGCGACGACGCCCGGCTGGGTGCCTCGGAGGAGGCGGAGACCCGCCGACGTCTGCTCGAGGAGGTCGACGTGCTGTGGCGGACGGCCCAGCTGCGGGCCGAGCGGCCCGGCCCGCTGGACGAGGTGCGCACGGCGATGACGGCTTTCGACGAGGTGCTGTTCGCGGTGGTGCCGCAGGTCTACCGACGGGCCGAGTCGGCCCTGGCCGGGGACAGCGCAGGCACGGTGCCGCCACGGGTGCCGGCCTTCATCCGGCTCGGCTCGTGGGTCGGCGGCGACCGCGACGGGAACCCGCAGGTCACGGCCGCCGTCACGAGCCAGGCGATGGACATCCAGTCCGAGCACGTCCTCCGTGCGATCGAGCGTGCCTGTGACCGTCTCGGGAGGGGGCTCACCGTCGACGCGGAGACGACGCCGCCGTCGCCAGCCGTGCTCGGGATCCTCGCCGACGCCGAGGCCGCCCACCCCGAGTTGGTCGCCGACATGGTCACGCGATCGCCGGGGGAGCCGCACCGGGTTCTGCTGCTGCTCGCCGCCGCGCGGGTCGCGGCCACCCGTCGCGGTGACCCCGACCTGGCCTACGGCCGCGCGGCAGACTTGCGCGCGGACCTGCGGGCACTCCAGCGCAGCCTGGCAGCGGCCGGCGCGCCGCGGCAGGCCTACGGAGAGCTCCAACACCTGGTCTGGCAGGTGGAGTCGTTCGGCTTCCACCTTGCCGAGCTGGAGGTTCGCCAGCACAGCGCCGTGCACGCAGAGGTCCTGGCCGAGATCGGCGTCGGCGGTCCGCCATCCGAGCGGACGCAGGAGGTGTTGGCGACCTTCCGCGTGATGGCGGACATCCAGCAGCGTTTCGGACCCGACGCATGCCGCCGGTACGTCGTGTCGTTCACCCGTTCGGCCGCCGACGTCGCCGCCGTCCACGAGCTGGCACAGCTGGCCCTGGGCGGGCGCGAGGTCGTCCTCGACGTGGTTCCGCTGTTCGAGACCGGCGACGACCTCGACCGGTGCACCGACGTCCTGGACGAGGTCATCGCGTTGCCACAGACACACCGGCGGCTGTCGGCCACCGGGCGCCGGTTCGAGGTGATGCTGGGCTACTCCGACTCAGCCAAGGACGTCGGTCCGGTCTCCGCGACACTGGCCCTCTACGACGCTCAGGCCCGCCTGACCGCATGGGCCGGCCGCCACGCGCTTCGGCTCACGCTCTTCCACGGTCGCGGCGGCGCGCTGGGCCGCGGCGGGGGGCCGGCCAACCGGGCCGTCCTGGCCCAGGCGCCGGGATCGGTCGCCGGGCGGTTCAAGGTGACCGAGCAGGGCGAGGTCGTGTTCGCGCGGTACGGCGACCCGGTGATCGCTCGCCGGCACATCGAGCAGGTCGCGTCGGCGGTGCTGCTCGCGTCGACGCCGGCCGTGGAGGACCGGGCCCGCGACGCGGCCGTGCGGTTCGCCGAGCTCGCGGCGACGCTCGATGCGGCCGCCCGGAAGGCCTACCACGACCTCGTCCACAGCCATGGCTTCGCCGACTGGTTCGCCCGGGTGACCCCGCTGGAGGAGATCGGGGCGTTGCGCCTGGGCTCGCGGCCGGCGTGGCGGGATCGCACGGGCGCCTCTCTGGACGACCTGCGGGCGATTCCCTGGGTGTTCTCGTGGGCACAGACCCGCGTGAACCTGCCGGGTTGGTACGGGCTCGGCGCCGGCCTGGAGGCCGTCGGCGACCTCGGTCTCCTGCGCCGGGCGTACGAGTCGTGGCCGCTGTTCACGGTCATGCTCGAGAACGCGGAGATGTCGCTGGCGAAGACCGACCGGCGGATCGCGGGCCGTTACCTCGAACTGGGCGACCGTCCCGATCTGACCGAACGCGTTCTCGACGAGCACGCCCGGACGACCGCCCAGGTGCTCGCGGTCACCGGGCACGGCCGCCTACTGGAGGACCGGCGGGTCCTGGGCCGGGCGGTGGCGCTCCGCAACCCCTACGTCGATGCCCTGTCGCACCTGCAGGTGCGGGCACTGCGCACCCTGCGCGGCGGACCGCCCACGACAACCGGCGAGGACGCGGCGGTGCGCCGCCTCCTGCAGATCACCGTCAGCGGTGTCGCCGCCGGTCTGCAGAACACCGGCTGAGTCATGATGCGGCGCCGAGCACCCCATCACCCATCCTGCCCATCCGGGGTTGAGGGCTGAGCGGTGGCGCTGTGGCAGGTCGATCGCGTGCCCGAGACGGGCTCGACGAACGCCGACGTCGCCGCGGCCGCCCGGGCCGGCGCCGCCGAGGGCCTGGTGGTCGCCGCGGACCACCAGACGGCCGGACGAGGACGGCTCGGCCGCTCCTGGGACACCCCGCGCGGAGCCGGGCTGGCCGTGTCGGCTCTGCTGCGGCCGGCGGGTGTGCCGGCCCATCGCTGGCCGTGGCTGCCGCTGCTGACCGGGGTGGCCGTGGTGGAGGCGCTGCGGATCCACCCCGGGGTCGAGACCGTGCTGAAGTGGCCCAACGACGTGTTGCTCGACGGCTCCAAGCTGGCCGGGATCCTGGTCGAGCGGGTGGAGACCACCAGTGGTCCGGCCGCCGTGGTGGGCATCGGGGTCAACATCTCGGCCGCGCCCGAAGGAGCGGCCTGTCTGGGGGCGGAAACGGGCCCGGACGTCGTCGATCCGGAAGCGGTGATCGCCGCGCTGGTCGACCGGCTGAGCTCGCGGTACGAGGCGTGGCGTGGCCAGGACGGAGACCCGGCGGCATGGCTCGCGGCTGCCTACGGCGACGTGTGCGACACGCTCGGTCGTGAGGTCCGTGCCGACCTGCCGGGCGGCGCCACCGTCGAGGGTCGGGCAGTCGACGTCGACGCCGCCGGCCGGCTGGTGCTCATGACGGCAACCGGTGCGGCCGCGGTCGGGGCAGGCGACGTCGTCCACATCCGTCCTCGTTCCCCGTGATCATGTCGACTTTGCTGCCACAAGAAGCAGCAAAGTCGACATGATCACGGGGATAGGCTGCGGCCATGGGGTTCCCGCAGCGGCTCCTCGGCGACGACGAGCGCGTCATCCTGCACATGCGGACGCACGTCAAGGCGCTGATCGTCCCGGTCCTCGTCCTCGTCCTGATGGCGGCCGCCATCGGTTTCGGCCTCGCCGTACTGCCCGAGGACGGGACCGGTTCGGCCGGCCGGTGGGTGCTGATCGTCGTCGTGGTGGGCGTGATCCTGCGGTGGTCGCTCTGGCCCTTCCTGGTCTGGCTGAGCACGACCTACACGGTGACCAGCGAGCGCCTCATCACCCGCCAGGGCGTGATCAACAGGCACGGTCGGGACATTCCCCTCGGGCGGATCAACGACGTCGCGTACCACCAGGACGTGGTCGACCGGATGCTCCGGTGCGGGTCGCTCAACGTCTCGGCGGCGAGCGAGCAGGGGACGATCGTGCTGCGCGACGTCCCGCGGGTCCAAGCCGTCCAGCTCGAGATGAGCGAGTTGATCAGGGAGGCACACGGCTGGTCGTCGCCACGACGGAGACCTGAGGAGGATCCTGCCGGGGAGTCGGACGCAGTCTCCGACCCGGGCCCGACCGCGCGCACCAGGCCGCTGCCCAGGGACGAACCGTACGACTGGAGCCGCGACGACCCGGGCGAGCGGTGACCGAACCTCGCCCGACACCGGACGACCTCGAGCGGTTGCTGCTCGGAGCGCCCAGGCGCTACACCCGTGAGGACGTCGCCGCGGCCGTCGGCGTCCCGGTGGAGGATGCCCGCGCCTACTGGCGTTCGCTGGGATTCCCCGACGTCGGCGCGGCGGTCTGGTTCACCGACGAGGACGTCGAGGCGCTGCGCACGGTGGTGGCTCTGGTGGACGACGGAGCGATCGAGCGCTCGACCGCCGGCCAGATGGTCCGGGCGCTCGGGCGGATGACCGGCCGGCTGGCCGAATGGCACGTGGAGACGCTCGTCGCGCTGGTGGAGGCCCCCGGCCGCGGGGCGGGCGGTCGACTCGCCGCCGCGTACGGGCTCGCCGAGCGGCTGCTTCCGGACTTCGAACGGCTGCTCGTCTACGCCTGGCGGAGGAAGCTGGCGGCCTCCGCCGGCCGGATCGTCGCCATCAGCGACGTCGGGCCGAACGGACTGCTCAGTGCGCCGGCCTCGGTCGGCTTCGCCGACATGGTGTCGTTCACCCGGTTGTCGAGCGGGTTGACCGAGCATGATCTCGGTGCGCTGGTGGAGTCGTTCGAGGTGACGACCAGCGACGTGATCGCCGCGGGCGGCGGTCGCATGGTGAAGACGCTCGGCGACGAGGTCGTCTTCGTCGCCGACGACGCGTCGGTGGCTACGGCCATCGCGTGTGCGCTGGTGGCCGCCGTCGGCGAGGATCCGGAGCTCCCCGACATCCGGGTGGGCATCGCCACCGGGCCGGTGGTGGCCCGACTCGGCGACGTCTTCGGGACGCCGGCGAACCTCGCCGCCCGCCTCACGGCGCTCGCCGGGCGCAATGCCGTGCTCGTGGACGCCGAGACGGCGGCGGCACTCGCCGACGACCCCCGCTTCGCGCTGCGTGCGCTGCCGCCGAGCGACATCCCCGGACTCGGCCGGGTGATCCCGTACGCCGTCAGCCGCCGCCGCGCCTTCTCCGCCGGGTCGACGGCAGCGCGGGAATAGGGTCGGGGCGTGAGCAGTCCCGGAGCGGGCGTGATCGTCCGCCGTGCCGACGAGGCGGGATACGTCGCAGAACTCGTCCTCGACCGGCCGGCGGCACTCAACGCCGTCTCCGCCGCGCAGGCTGTGGCCATCGCCTCGGCGGCGGCGGAGTTGAGCGCTGACCGCAGCGTGCGCGCGGTCGTCGTGTCGTCGTCGGCGGAGAAGGCATTCTGCGTCGGCGCCGACCTCAAGGAGCGCAACACCGTCACCGACGACGAGATGCGACGCCAGCGCCCGACCGCCCGCCGCGCGTACGGCGGCGTCCTCGACCTGCCGGTGCCGACCATCGCGGCCGTGCACGGCTACGCGCTCGGCGGCGGGTGCGAGCTCGCGCTCGCCTGTGACCTGATCGTGGCCGACGAGACCGCGGTGTTCGGCCTGCCGGAGGTGTCGGTGGGCGTGATACCGGGGGGCGGCGGCACCCAGCTCCTGGCCCGGCGGGTCGGCTGGGGTCGCGCCGCCGACCTGATCCTCACCGCCCGGCGCGTCGACGCCGCCGAGGCGTACCGGCTCGGACTCGCCGACCGCCTGGTCCCCGCCGGGACCGACCGGGACGCGGCAGTCGAGCTCGCGACGTCCGTGAGCGGCCATTCGCCGGTGGGCACCCGCAACGCGAAGCGCGCCATGCGACTCGGGCTCGACCTCCCGCTGGCCGCGGGCCTCGAGGTCGAGGACGCCTGCTGGCGTGCCACGGCGTTCAGCGGGGATAGGAGGGAGGGGGTCGCAGCGTTCAACGAGAGGCGGCGTCCGGACTGGCCGGGGGAGTGATGCGCCGATACCGGGGCCGACGCATGAGGAGTGTGATCACCAGATGAGCGACCTTCCGGAGCGGATCAGCCTGCGCGAGGTCGGCCCGCGTGACGGCCTGCAGAACGAGGATCCGGTGCCGACCGAGGGCAAGGTCGCGCTCATCGACGCCTTGTCCGGCACGGGACTCGGCCGGATCGAGACGGTCGCGTTCGTCCACCCGCAGGCGATCCCCCAGATGGCCGACGTCGACGAGGTGTGGGCGCGGATCCGGCGCAACCCGTCGGTCCGCTACTCGGCACTCGTCCCCAACCTGCGCGGCGCGCAGCGTGCACTGGACGCCGGCTTCACCGAGATCGAGGTCGTCATCTCGGCCTCGGACACCCACAACCGGCGCAACATCAACCGTTCCACCGACGAGTCGCTGGCCGACCTTCCGGCACTGGTCGACCTGGCGCATTCACGTGGAGGCACGGTCCAACTGATCGTCGCGACGGCCTGGGGGTGCCCGTACGAGGGCGATGTGCCCGTGCCGCGGGTGCTCGACGTGCTCGGCCGGGCGATCACCGCCGGCGTCGACTCTGCGGCATTCGGCGACACGACGGGAATGGCCACCCCCACCCGGGTGATTCGCCTGGTCGGCGACACCCGGTCGGCTCATCCGAACCTGACACTCGGGCTCCACTTCCACAACACCAGGGGAACGGGTCTGGCGAACGTGCTGGCGGCGCTTCAACTCGGCGCCGACGATTTCGACGCGTCGGTGGGTGGACTCGGCGGCTGCCCGTATGCCCCGGGCGCCTCGGGCAACATCGCCACCGAGGAACTCGTCCACATGCTCGAGGACATGGGGGTCGCGACCGGCGTCGACCTCGAAGCGCTGATCGAAGTGGCGGCGCAGGCGGAGCAACTCGTCGGGCACGAGTTGCCGTCGCAGGTGCTCCGCGCCGGTCCACGCACCCGGACCACGGCCGCCTGAGCGGACGCATGCGCCGTGGAAACCGAGCCCGCCGTTCGAGTTCAGCCGCGTCCGGCCCATGACGCGAGCAAGCCGCACCGGACTACCCGATCATCGTGGCCGTTCCTCCTGCTCGCCATGGCCATCGCGGCGGCGGCAGCGTTGAGGCTGCGCTTCGCGGAGGTGCCGCTGACTGCTGACGAAGGGGGCTACGGCGTCGTGGCCGGGCGCTGGGCGGACGGCGCCACTCTCTACGGCGACGCCTGGGTCGACCGGCCGCAGGCCCTGGTGCTGCTGTACCGCATCGCGTGGGAAGGCGGGCCGGCCGGGATCCGTGTTCTCGCCCTGGTCGCCACCATCGCGACGGCGGTCGGTGTCGGCTGGGCGGCACGCAGCCTCGGTGGTCGTAACGCCGTGATCGCCGCCGTTGGCCTCTACCTGCTCGTGTCGTCGGCACCGCGCCTGGAGGGATGGGCCGCGAACGGTGAGCTCCTTGCGGGTGCCTTCGCGACGCTCGGCATCGCCAGCCTGCTGGCCTGGCGGCGCGGGGGCAGAGTCTCGCCCGTCCTGCTCGCCGCCGGAATGGTGTTGGTGAGCACCGCACCGCTGGTCAAGCAGTCCGCCGTCGAAGGCCTTGCGGTCGCTGCCGTCCTGGTGATACCGCATGCCCGCTCCCGCCTGCCCGCGTTCGGCTGGGCGGCGTTGCCGTGGCTCGCGGCCGCCGCGCACGGCCTCACGGTCGGCTTCGACCGGTGGTGGTTCGCCGTGGTGGGCTACCGGTTTCACGGCGACCCGGCCGCCGACAGTGTGGCCGGCCGTCTCGACCTGTTGTGGCAGGCGGTACCGCCGCTGGCGCTCGACGCCGCACCGCTCCTGGCGGTCGGGCTGGTGTGTGTGAGCCGGCTCGGCCGCCGCCACGGGGTGTATGCGGCGTGGCTGGCCGGCGGGCTGGTCGGGGTCGTCGGAGGCGGGTTGTTCCATCCCCACTACTGGCTCCAGCTGCTGCCGTTCGGAGCGGTCGCCGCCGGTGTGGCCTGGGCGAGGATGCCGCGCCGGGTGCTGCCGGCGGTCGTGGCCGGAATGGCCGTTCTCGCGGCTGGATGGGTGCCGTACCTGACGCCCAGCTCTCCGGCTCAGCTCGGGGTCAAGGCGACCGGTGACCTGCGGCTGGCGTTCGCCGAAGGCATCGGGCAGGAGCTGGCGGAGCTGACCGAACCGGATGAGCGGGTGCTCGTCGTCTGGGCCGCAGCGTCGGTCTACGCCTACGCGGGGCGCGAGCCCGCGACGCCGTACCTGTGGTTCCGCCCGGTGCGATACATCGACGGCGCGTCGGAAGAGATCGTCGACGAGGTCGCCGGCTCCGACCCGCCGGCTGCGATCGCCGTTGCCCAACCGCCGGATTTCCTCGACCCGGGCGGCGAGCTGACCCGGCTGCTGGAACGACGGTACCTCCGGGAGGCCACGGTGGACGGCATCCCGATCTACGCCCTGCGGAGATGACGAATCAGGTCGACACGGCCTGCGGGAGAGGACGGCCGCCCGGATCGGGGAAGACCCAGCGTCGGTACGACCAGAAGCGGAACAGAGTGCCCAGCGAGAGCCCGATCACGTTCGCGGCGAGGTTGTCGGCCAGCGGCCCGGACAGGCCCAGGACATAGCGCGAGAAGCCCAGGCAGGCCAGTGCGATCCCGAGGCCGACCCCGTTGAGGAGGAAGAACAGCGCGTACTCTCGGGCAACCCCTCGACGGGCGCGGTGGCGGAACGTCCACACCCGGTTTCCCGTGTACGTGACGAGCGTGGCGACCAGCACCGAGATCGTCTTGGCGGTGAGGGGCTTGTGCTGCAACGGGCCCTCGCCACCCGAATACAGCAGGGCATTGAAGACGGCGATGTCGATCACGAAGCCGACGCTGCCCACGGTCGCGAACTTCAGGCTCTCCCGGATGAGCTGGTGGAGCTGGTACCAGAGGCGAAAGGCCGTGTGGACGGGTGCCGGTGCACGCTGCGGCGGGCGGATGGCGGTGTCGAGCACTCGGCAAGGGTAGGGCACGGCAGTCCCGATCCCTGCGTCGCTAGCCTGTGCCTCCGTGACGAGTCCCGCCGGCTGGCCGGTCGTCGGCATGGTCGGAGGCGGCCAGTTGGCCCGCATGACGCATCCGGCGGCGATCGCGCTAGGCGTCCGGCTGGCGGTGCTGGCCGCCTCGCCGGACGAGTCCGCGGCCCAGATCGTGCCGGGCACCGTGGTTGCCGACGAGAAGGCGCTCGCCGACCTGGTGGCCTTCGCCGCCGAGTGCGACATCGTCACCTTCGACCACGAGCACGTCCCACCCGACCACCTCCGGTCGATGGAGGCGTCGGGGATCGTCGTCCGCCCGCGGTCCGCTGCGCTGCTCCACGCCCAGGACAAGGCCGTCATGCGGGCCCGGCTGACCGCGGTCGGTGTCCCGTGCCCGCGCCACCGCATCGTGGCCGATCCCGACGAGGTGTCGGCCTTCGCCGCCGAGGTCGGCTGGCCGCTGGTGCTGAAGCGGATCCGCGGCGGGTACGACGGCAGAGGGGTGTGGGTCGCGCGGTCGTCCGACGAGGTGACCGAGGCGCTCCGGTCCGGTGTTCCGGTGCTGGCCGAGGAGCTGGTGGATTTCCGCCGCGAGCTGTCCGCCGTGGTCGCGCGGTCCCCGTCCGGGCAGGGCGTGGCGTACCCGGTGGTCGAGTCGGTCCAGCGGGACGGGATGTGCGTCGAGGTCGTGGCACCCGCACCCGGGCTGCCCGCACATCTGGCTGTGGAGGCGCAGCGGATCGCGCTGACGATCGCCGCGGAGCTCGACGTCGAGGGCGTGCTGGCCGTCGAGCTGTTCGAGACCGTCGACGGGCGTCTGCTGGTCAACGAGCTGGCCATGCGACCGCACAACTCCGGTCACTGGGGTATCGACGGCGCTGTGACCAGCCAGTTCGAGAACCACCTGCGCGCCGTTCTCGACCTACCGCTGGGCTCTCCGGCCCCCAGGGCGCCGTACACCGTCATGGTCAACGTCCTCGGCGGCGACCTGCCGGGTGCCTATTCCGCCTACCGACACGTGCTCGCGCACGATCCCGACCTGAAGGTTCACTGGTACGGCAAATCCGTGCGGCCGGGACGCAAGGTGGGCCACGTCACGGTGTGCGGCAACGACGTCGACGACCTCCGCGACCGTGCTCGGCACGCCGCGGCCCATCTCCGAGGGGACATCGATGAATGACGTGTCGGACGCCGCCGCTACGACTCCGGACGAGCGGGTCGCCGCGCTGGTCCGCACCGTCGGGGCCGGGCCCGCTCGGGTCGGGATCGTCATGGGGTCCGACTCGGACTGGGCGGTCATGTCGGACGCGGCCGAGGCTCTCGGGGGGCTCGGCGTGTCCTACGAGGTCGGCGTCGTCTCCGCGCATCGGATGCCGGCCGACATGATGGCCTACGGGGCGTCGGCGTGGCGACGCGGGCTGCGGGTGGTCGTCGCCGGCGCCGGCGGAGCCGCGCACCTGCCGGGGATGCTGGCTGCGGTGACCTCGGTGCCGGTCATCGGCGTGCCGGTACCGCTGACCCAGCTCGACGGGCTGGACTCGTTGCTCTCGATCGTGCAGATGCCGTCGGGCGTCCCGGTGGCGACGGTCTCGATCGGCGGGGCCCGCAACGCCGGCATCCTTGCCGCACGCATCCTGGCCACCTCCGACCCGCAACTGTTCGCACAGCTCGAGGCCGACCGGGCGTCGCTGGCCGACGCCGCCCGGGCGAAGGGGCGATCCCTGCACGACCGGCTCGGCTGACCTCCTGGCTGCCGCCAGGGGAGGCTCGCACCGAGGCCGCCCTCACCGCCACCTCGATATCCGAAGTCGCGTCAACAGGCGGTCGGCGTGGCGGTTGACGCCACTTTCCGTATCGAGGTCGGGAACGGGTCGCGGTCCACAGGCGTCTGCGCCGCTGGCCGGTTGTCCACCGGTCCATGGGTGTGGCGTGCGGGGTCGGTCAAGTGCCGCTGGTTTGGCATTCATGCCAACGGTCCTGACCAACCTTCCCGACGTCGTGGTCGCCCTGCTCGCGAAGGGGGGCGGCCTGTTCACCGCCGAAGCGGCCCGCGTCGAGGGCATCGACAAACACCGACTGGGCAGGCTGGTTGATGCCGGGCTGCTGGCGAGGGTGGCGCACGGGTGTTATGCCGCGGCCGCAGATCACCAGAGGCTGCGGCCGTGGGAGCGTCATCGCGTCGAGGCTCGAGGCTTCTCGCACGCGCGTCCTGGCGCCTTTCTGACCGGCTGGTCGGCTGCCATCATCTGGTGTTTGCCCACGATGGGGAGGCCGCCCATACGGCCGTCCGCACTGTGGCCGAAGGCGCCTGGACGAGGGTCCACGACCACACGGGGTGGTCGCCTGCTGGTCGCCGATCTGCCGGACGAGCATCGATGGCGTGTCGGCGACGCGATGGTCGTCTCCAAGGCGTGGGCGGCAGTGGACGTCGGTAGAACGGCCCCAGTTGCACACGCCCTGGTCGTCGCCGACGCCGCGCTGCGAATGGGGGCGAACCTCGCCGGCGTCATCCCGTACATGACCCGCTGGCCTGGCATGCGGCGTGCGAAATGGGTCGTCGACCACGCCGACCCCTGCGCGGAGTCCGCACTCGAGACGCTCGGGCGCTTCGCCTGCCTGGAGGCCCTCCTGCCGTTGCCGGTCTCGAACGCCTGGGTCGGGCGCGACCGGCCGGTCTACCGGGTGGACGGACTCTGGCCGTGGCACTGGGCCGCACATGAGGCCGACGGCGCGGTGAAGTACGACGACCGACCGGATGCCTCTCGAATCGTGGCCGCGCAGAGCGAACGGGAGTGGTACCTGCGGCGGCTCGGACTCGACGTCGTGCGCTACGGCTGGACACTGGCGACCAGTCGCCGGGGTGAGTTGGCCGCCCGGTTCGGAGTGATGCTGCAGGACAACCCGGCCCGTGACGTGCCCATCCGTTGGTGGAAAGACGTTCCCGGATCCGGCCCGGTCGTGCCGGGAGCGGACGACTGGCCCGAACCCGGGTCGCCATCCGGCGGCCTGCCGTCATGGTGGGTCGCGGGTTGAGGCCGCAGCGACTACAGGCCGAGTGAGGGAGCCTCCATGGCGGGGCACGTGTCCATGACGACGTCGAGTCCTGCCTCCCGCGCCCGCTGCGCTGCGGCCTCGTCGACCACGCCGAGTTGCAGCCAGACCGCCTGGATGTCCAGCCGGTCCTTCTCGGCGATCGCGTCGTCGACCACCGCACCGACGCGGGTGCTGTTGACGAAGCAGTCGACGACCTGGGCAGGACCGGGTACGTCGGCCAGGCGGAGGTAGCCGTGCTCGCCGAGCGCGTCCTCGCCGCGCAGGTTGACCGGAACGACGCTCATGCCCAGGCGGTCGCGCAGGTACGCCCCGATCCGGTACGCCGCGCGTGCGGTGTTCGACGACAGTCCCACGACGGCCCACGTCGCCGGCGTCGTCAGCAACCGCCGGATCACCTCTCGGTCCTGCCAGTCCGTCACGTCCACCATCCTGTCGGGCTGTCTCTGCTTCGGGACAGGCGGCACCGGTCATACCCTGCCGTCGAGCAGCTGACGGGCAATCACCAGTCGCTGGATCTGGTTGGTGCCTTCGTAGATCTGCGTGACCTTGGCATCGCGCATCATGCGCTCCACCGGGTGGTCACGGGTGTAGCCGTAACCCCCCAGCAGTTGGACCGCGTCGGTCGTGATCTCCATCGCGACATCGGAGGCGAAGCACTTGGCCGCGGCGCCGAGGAACGACAGAGCACTCTCCTCCCGTTCGCTCGCGGCTGCGGCGCGGTACACGAGTTGACGGGCGGCCTCGAGCTTCATGGCCATGTCGGCGAGCATGAACTGCACTCCCTGGAACTCCGCCACGGCTCTGCCGAACTGCCGGCGTTCCTTGACGTAGGCCGTGGCGATGTCCAGGGCGCCGGCGGCGATCCCGACGGCCTGCGCCCCGATGGTGACCCTGGTGTGGTCCAGCGTCTGCAGAGCGATCTTCAGGCCATGACCCGGTTCGCCGACGATCCGGTCGCCCGGCAGGGGGCACCGGTCGAGGAGCAGTTCGCATGTGGGCGAGCCCTTGATGCCGAGCTTGCGCTCGGGCGCCCCCAACGAGAAGCCCTCGTCCGATGCCTCCACCACGAATGCGGTGATGCCGCGGCTGCCCGCCTCCGGATCGGTGACGGCCATCACGGTGTAGTACGCGCTGACACCGGCGTTGGTGACCCAGGACTTCTGCCCGGACAGCACCCAGCTGTCGCCGACGGGAACGGCTCGAGTCTTCATCGACGCGGTGTCGGAGCCCGCCTCCCGCTCGGACAGGCCGTACGAGAACAGCGCCTCGCCCGCGGCGACGGGCGGGAGATAACGGGCCTTGACCTCCTCCGATGCGGCCAGCAACAACGGCATGGTGCCGAGCTTGTTCACTGCCGGGATCAGTGAGGTCGACGCACACGCGCGCGCGACCTCCTCGATGACCAGGCAGGTGGCGAGCGCATCTGCCCCCGCGCCGCCGTACTTCTCCGGGATGTGCGGGGCGTGGAACTCCGCCGCCCGCAACGCGTCGTACGACGCCTGCGGGAACGTGCCGGTGGCGTCGATGTCGGCGGCGTGCGGTGCGACCTTGTCGGTGCAGACGGCCCGGACGGCATCGCGGACGGCTTCGTGTTCGTCGGTCAACCCGTAGAGGCCGAAGTCCGTATCCACGCTCCGATGCTACGGCCGGGCTGCGCACGGATACCCTCGTGCTCGACTCACCTGACCCAACCGCAGGACATCGAGGTACCGCGTGCGCATCTCAGTCATCGGGACCGGGTATCTCGGCGCCGTCCATGCCGTCGGTATGGCCGAGCTCGGCCATTCGGTGATCGGCATCGACATCGACCCGGCGAAGATCGACACACTGGCGGGGGGGAGGGCGCCGTTCTTCGAACCCGATCTCGACGACCTGCTCGCCAAGCATGTCGAATCGGGTGCACTCAAGTTCAGTGGAGCGTTTGCCGACGTGGCCGGCGCCGACGTCCACTTCCTTTGCGTCGGCACGCCACAAAGGCGCGACGGCCTTGCCGCCGACCTCCGCCATGTCGACGCCGCCGTCGAGGCCCTGGCGCCGCACCTCGATGCGCCCTGTCTCGTCGTCGGCAAGTCGACGGTTCCGGTGGGCACCGCGCAGCGACTCGCGGCTCGGCTGGCCCGAACGGCACCCGCCGGCGCGGCGGTCGAACTGGCCTGGAACCCCGAGTTCCTCCGCGAAGGTCACGCGATCGCGGACACTCTCACCCCGGACCGATTGGTGTTCGGCGTGGAATCCGGGCACGCCGAGTCCGTGCTCCTGCAGGTCTACGCGTCCGTGCTGGACGGCGGTACGCCGCTGGTAGTGACCGATCTGCCCACGGCAGAGCTGGTCAAGGTCTCCGCGAACGCGTTCCTGGCGACGAAGATCTCGTTCATCAACGCGATCGCCGAGATCTGTGAGATGACGGGAGCCGACGTCCTCAAGCTTGCCGACGCGATCGGCTACGACCCGAGGATCGGTCGGAGTTTTCTCGACGCCGGGCTGGGGTTCGGTGGGGGCTGCCTGCCCAAGGACATCCGGGCCTTCATCGCCCGAGCCGGCGAGATCGGAGCGGGGCAGTCACTGCTGTTCCTGCACGAGGTCGATGCCATCAACCTGCGCCGGCGCGAGCGGGTCGCCGAGATCGCCGCCGAACTGGTCGGCGGCACGCTGATCGGCCGGAAGGTGGCCGTTCTCGGCGTGGCGTTCAAGCCGCACTCCGACGACGTTCGGGACTCTCCCGCCCTCAACGTGGCCGGACGACTTCAACTTCAGGGGGCCCACGTCGCCGTCTACGACCCGCGGGCAACCGACAATGCTCGCCGCATCTTCCCGACCCTCGAGTATGCGCCGTCGGTAGACGAGGCATGCCGGGGCGCCCACGTCGTTCTGCACCTCACCGAGTGGCCGGAGTTCCGCGAGATCGATCCGGGCGAACTGGCCACCGTGGTCGACCAGCCGAACCTGGTCGACGGGCGCAACTGCCTCGATGCCGACGCTTGGCGGGCGGCCGGGTGGACCTACCGCAGCCTCGGCCGCCCGTAGGATCCCGGACCTAGGTCTGGGCCTCGACCAGGTCGGCAGGGACCTCCTCGCCGGACTGCATGGCGGCCCACAGGCGCCCGGCCTGTTCGTCGTCCCAGTCGACGGTGTTGCCCACGCGGCTGAGAGGAACGGTCATCGTGTCGCCTTCGCCGGAGGTGACCCGGCGCATGGCCAGTCCGAACCGCACCAGGTCTACGGGACCGGTCTGCTCGTCGACGGTCAAAGCGTCGCCACCCGCGAGCATCGTGCGGGTGAGAGTGACCGGGTTCAGCACGGTTGCCGGCGACATCGCCGTGCCGGCGATGGAGCCGATCAGTTCGCGCTGGCGCTGCACCCGGCCGAGGTCGGCCTCCGGGTCGAAGTCGCGGGCCCGGGCGTATCCGAGTGCATTGACGCCGTCCAGAGTCTGACAGCCGGCCGGCAGGTCGATGTGCGCCTTGTCGTCCTGGATGGCCTCGTCCAGACACATCTCCACCCCGCCGAGCGCGTCGACGACGGCGGCGAACCCGCCGAAACCGATCTCGACGTAGTCGTCGATCGCCACCCCGGTGGCGTTCTCCAGGGTCTCGACGAGCAGTGGCGCACCGCCGAACGCGTACGCAGCGTTGATCCTGCCCGGGTCGTGGCCGGGGATGTCGACCAGGGAGTCACGCGGGACGCTGACCAGAGCCGATCGTCCATCGGTCGGGACGTGGAGCAGCATGATCGTGTCGGTGCGCCGGCCGGCCACCGAACCGGTGCCGAGTTCCGCCTGCTCCTCCGGGCTGAGGTCTTCGCGGCTGTCCGACCCGACGAGCAGATAGACCCTGCCTTCGGAGACCGCGGCCCCGTGGTCGTCGGGGATCGCGTCGACCTTGTCGATGCGTGCCCAGGCGAGCAACGCCAGCACAACGAGCGCCGCCAACAGCACCACGACGATCGCACCGACCCAGCGCAGCACGCGTGCGGCGCCTGTCCGCTTCGGGCCGCTCGGCCTGGCCGGCTTCGCCGCTTGAGCTGACCTACCGCGCGTGACTGCGCCGGCCGGTTCACGGTTGGCGCCCTGTTCGCGCACCGGTCGACCCGCCGCGGCCGGCTCCTGGTCGTCGGCCCCGTGCGCGACGCCGCCACGGTAGGACACGCCGGGAACGCGGCCCGCGCTGTAGGACGTCACCTTCGCCGGTGCCTGCGGTCGCTGGTCGGGCCGGTCGTCGTCACTCACGCTGGGCACGGTACTCGCCGCGGCCACGAGCGAAATGTCGGCCATGGTGCCCAGGTAGGCTTACGGTCGTCGCCGTGGAGACGGAACCGGCCGGATTGCCCACGTCGGCGGCGCAGACCACTCTGTCGCGGATCATGACCACGCTCGACACCAACCTGCTCGGCACCGTGCACGGAGGCGTGATCATGAAACTCGTCGATGACGTCGCGGGCGCGGTGGCGCAACGTCACTCAGGCGGGCCGGCCGTCACAGCGTCGATGGACGAGATGGCCTTCCTCGAGCCGGTCCGTGTCGGCGACCTCGTCCACGCCCACGGTCGGGTCAACTGGACCGGCCGGACCTCACTCGAGGTCGGCGTGCGTGTCCTCGCCGAGCCATGGAACGAGCTCCAGACCGCCAAGCGGGTCGCGACGGCCTACCTCGTGTTCGTCGCCCTCGACTCCGACGGGAGACCCCGACACGTCACACCGGTGCTGCCGGAGACCGAGGAGGACCGCCGCCGCTTCGCCGAGGCGGAGATCCGCAGGACCCACCGGCTGGCCAGGCGCGAGGCGATCCTCAGGTCGCGCGGCGCGGGTGAGCGCTGAAGCGATCGTCGGCTACGGAGTGGTCGCCGTGAGCGATGGGTCGGCGCGGGATTCGGGCGAGCCGGT
>DASRTE010000237.1:0-1934 GCA_035656095.1 Jiangellaceae bacterium | reverse complement strand
CGGCGCCGCGGTCCAACGGAACGGCCCGGCGCAGTTGATCACCGCCGCCGAACCGTCCAGGGCATGATCGATCGCGGTCGACGAGTCGACCGCCGCGGGGCGGATCTCCAGCTCGCCCTGTCCGCCCTCAGCGGCGGCCTGCAGCTTGTCGGGGTCTCGGCCCGACAGGACGGGCACCCAGCCCCGTCGGCGCAGTTCGGCCACGACGAACTGTCCGGTATGGCCGGAGGCGCCGTAGACAGTGATGGTGCGGTTCGCAGTCATGGCCGGCCACTGTGCAGGCCCTCCAGGTCGAGTTCTTGGACATTGCTGCCCGGTGTCGCCGGAGCCGACCCGATGCTGAGCACCCGTCGGCTACTCGACCACGGCGGTGTGACGCTCACCGATGTCAGCTGCCGCCTCCCGACCGGCCGTGGCCACGCGCACGAAGCCGGTCACCATGCGATCGTGTTCGTGCGCAGCGGCTGCTTCGTCCGCACCGCCGATGCGACGAGCAACCTCCTCGACCCGACCCACGCCTACTGCATCAACCCCAGGCAGGAGCAGCGCTACGACCATCCTCACGCCGGCGGCGACGACTGCACCTCGGTGTGGCTCGACCCTGCCCTGCTGGCCTCGTTGTGGGGCGGCGACCCGGTCCTGCCGTCGGGTCCCGTGCCCACCTCGCCGTGGGTCGATCTCGAGCACCGCCTTCTCCTCGCGGCGGCACACCGGGCCGAGCCGGCGGACGCTTTGCACGAGCGGGCACTGTCACTGGTCACAGCAGCTCTCGCACAGGTCGACCCCGCACGGGTGGAGTCCGGTCGACCTGCAACGGCCCGCGCCCGTCGCGCCCTGGTCGACGACGCCCGACAAGCGCTGGCGGCCGATCCGGACCGCTCGCTGGCTGACCTGGCGGCCACGCTGAACGTGTCCGCGACACACCTCAGCCGGCTCTTTCGCGCCGCCACCGGCCACACCATCGCCAGACACCGCATGCGCCTCCGGGCCCGGGCCGCGCTGGATCGCCTGGCCGGCGGCGAGCAGCAGTTGGCCAGGCTGGCCGCCGACCTCGGCTTCGCCGACCAGAGCCACCTCTGCCGCGTGATCCGCAACGAGACGGGGCACACACCATCCAGCCTCCGCCGCACCCTCAGCTGACCGGCCGCGACGGCAGATCGGGGTCACACCTGTCGCCGCACCCATCGTCGGTGTTCTTCGGATTCCTCCGTAGCTCTTCTCAGCGGCGGGAGGCATTGACGGCGTCCACGACCGCCTGGGGTGCTTGCGGACGACGGTCGCCAGAGTCACCAACGCGGGTTCGGAGCTACTTCGTCAGCAGTACGGCCCGGTCAACCGGGCGGCCGGCCGAGCGCGCCTTCGGAGCCATCAGGGATACTTCCGGGGTGGGTGAGCGGCCGTCCGGGACGGTGACCTTCCTGTTCACGGATGTCGAAGGATCGACGGCCAACTGGGAGCAGCACCCCGACTCGATGACTTCGGCGCTCGTAACCCACGACGCCATCCTGCGATCAGCGATCGGCTCGCATGGTGGCGTGGTCTTTGCCACGGGGGGAGACGGCTTCGCTGCTGTGTTCTCGAGAGCCGACGCAGCCCTGCGCGCTGCGGTCGAGGCGCAAGCCTTGCTGGCGGGCGTCGGGTGGCCTGAGGGTCTGGCACTGATGGTGCGAATGGGACTTCACACCGGGGAGAGTCACGAGCGCGAGAGCAACTACTTCGGTCCTGCCGTCAACCGCGCCGCACGGGTGATGGACGCGGCCAACGGCAGGCAGATCCTGGTGAGTTCGGCGACGCGGGAGGTCGTCGGCGGCGAGCTGGGCGGCTCGACGACGTTGCTCGATCTTGGTGTCCACGAGCTGCGGGACGTGATCGAGCCGGTCCGGCTGTACCGCGTGGACGACGGAGCGTTCGCGGGCGACCCGCGGCCGCCGCGC
>DASRTE010000236.1:0-2366 GCA_035656095.1 Jiangellaceae bacterium | reverse complement strand
GCCGACCTGATCGTCCTTCCCGAGGCCGTCATGTGCGACTTCGGCCCGCCGGAGATGCGGCTCGGGCCGGTCGCACAGCCGCTGGACGGCCCGTTCGTCGCCGCGCTCACCGCGATCGCGCGCGATCGCGGTGCCTGCGTGATCGCCGGCATGTTCGAACGTTCCGACGACCCGGAGCGTCCGTACAACACGCTGGTGGCGCTCGCCCCGGACGGCGCAATGGCCGGCACCTACCGGAAGACGCACCTCTACGACTCCTTCGGCTACCGGGAGTCCGAACGATTGACGGCCGGGCCGGCGGAGCCGGTGGTCGTGATTTTCGCCGGCAGGCGGTTGGGCCTGATGACCTGTTACGACCTGCGATTCCCCGAACAGGCACGCGCATTGGTCGACGCCGGCTCCGACGTGCTAGTCGTTCCGGCTGCATGGGTACGTGGGCCGCTGAAGGAATCCCACTGGGTCACGCTGCTGCGGGCGCGGGCGATCGAGAACACGGTCGACGTGGTCGCCGCAGCGCAGTGCGGCCGCCTCTACTGCGGGAACAGCATGGCCGTGGACCCGATGGGCGTCGTCCTGGCAGCTCTCGGTGAGGCCGAGGGCGTGGTCAGCGCCGTGCTGGACGAGCGGCGCCTGCACAGCGTCCGAGAGCAGAACCCTGCGCTGAGTCACCGCCGGTGGGCCGTTGTCCAGCTGGATCGTGTCGCCCTGGATTGATCAGCCGAGCCAGCGCACATCGTCCCAGAGCCGGACGCCGCCCAGCAGGCCCCTGTCATTCGGGACGACGGTGACGTCGGGACCGAGGTCACGGGTCAGGTGCTTCGCCCCCCCGCCACCGACGTAGAGGTGGTCCCACCACAGCACCGGGCGCAGCGTGTCGACCGCCGCAACGACCCGCTCGGTCCACGCCCGGGGACCGAGCCGCTTGCGCATGTGATGTCCGAGTTGCTGGTCGTAGGTCTCGCCGTCGCGGAACGGCGCCTGCGACATCTCGACCTTGGGAAGCAGACGGCCGTCGTCGAACAGCGCGCACCCGAACCCCGTTCCGAGCGTGAACATGACCTCGAAGCCGCGGCCCCGGATCACTGCCAGGCCAGCTACCTCGGCGTCGTTGAGCAGCCGGGTCGGCCTACCCAGCTCCTGCTCGAGGGCGCCGCGGACGTCGTACTCCGCCCACTCCTTCTCCAGGTCCGGTCGCTTCGGCGTGAACGGGCCGCCTTCCGTGACGTAGTGCGGGGTGGCGTGGACGATGCCTCGGCGCACAAGTCCGGGGAAGCCGACGGACACCCGGTCGAACGTACGACCGGTCCCCGCCGCGACTTCGGCGACGGCGGAGGTGAGCACGTTCGGCGGGCACGGGTACGGGGTGCGCCGCTTCACTCGCTCGGACACAGGCTGACCCGCGGCATCGAGCACGATCGCCTTGATGCCGGTGCCGCCGCAGTCGACCGCGAGTGTCCAGGGTCGCCTGCCCGCAGTGGTGTCCACGGAGGAGACGGTAACCGCCGGTCGACGGATGACCGATGGCGACGGCTCAGTCGCAGCCGCCGATGTCCTGCGCGTACGCCTCGAACACGAGGTCCGCGCCACGCTGACGGTGCCGCCCGAGCCGGGCGAGCAGGTTGGTGCCCTCGTCTCTGATCCGCTCGATGGCGTCCGCGTCCGGGCCGGACAGGTCGCCGACGAGCTTGGCGAGTGCGCTGATCGAGATCCGGATGTCGTCGTGCTCGGACGCCAGCCTTGCCACCGCGAAGTTCAGCCGAGGAGCGGTGCGGAGGATGTCGCCGTACATGCCGTCCGGCCCCTCGGTGGCGGCGACATGGTCGTCGAAGGAGTGCGCCAGCCGGTCGGTGCGGGCCTGGACGCGGGTGGCCCAGGCCGGGTCGCGGGCCGGCGCGGCGAGTGCACGTTCCAGCGCGGTCATCGCGGCGAGAAGCTCGGCACGTCGCGTGCGGGCTACGTCCACGGGTTCGGGCAGGGGGTGCGACGTCATCGCTCACCTCCGGCTCGACCGGGGTTGTCCTGCCCTCGATGGTCCCCTGCCGCAGCCGGTCGGTAAAGACCCAGAGTGGCGCGGCATGGGAAACTGTGCCCCTGGAGGGCTGCCGGAGAGGCCGAACGGGGAACTCTTGAAAAGTTCTAGGGCGGGGCCCACTCCGTCCTCGTGGGTTCGAATCCCACGCCCTCCGCAATCGTTGTATACGCAAACGTGCCTAGACCTGGTGCGCCTCCCAAAACCCCGTCCGCGCTGGCGAGGTGCCCTCCGCGGCTGCCGAGGTGGCACGCTGTAGTGCTTGGCCGGCACCAGCCACCGGAAGTTGTCTCAGTCGGCGCCGTGCCCGCGGGCTTCAACAAGGGTTTCCCAGCCT
>DASRTE010000235.1:0-6908 GCA_035656095.1 Jiangellaceae bacterium | reverse complement strand
CTCTGCAAGGACCCCTTCCGCTCGCACGACGAGCGGGTCGACCGCCTGATCGCCAGCCTCTAGCCGGGCTTCCTAGGTCAGAGGGAACGCGGTCGTCCGGTCGTCGACATTACGGGGTCGCCGGCCCGGCCCCCGACCGACACGCACAGAACGACAACGCCGATCTACGGATCAGAAGGTTGGGGGTTTCGAGTCCCTCCGAGCGCGCTCACCTCGTGTCGCGAAAGTGCTGGTTGGCGCGTCGCCTCACCTTCTGATATGAGTCAAGCGGCGTGGGGAGTAGGGAAAGGGACCACCACGTCAGAGCACGTCTGAGCGTCCGGACGTCGAGTTCCCGTGGCGCGCGATCTACGCCCGGTCAGCCGCGGCGTTGCGCTGCCGTTCGAGGAAGCGCCGTTCGCTTGGGTTGGCGGTCAGCTCGATGGCGCGGTCGTAGGCGGCGACGGTGGCGTCACGCCGCCCGGCACGGGCGAGGAGGTCGGCGCGCGCGGCGTGGTACGGCTGGTAGTCGTCGAGCAGCGTCACGTCGAGCGAGTCGAGGGCGGCGAGACCAGCGGCGGCTCCACGCAGCTCGCCGATGGCGACGGCCCGGTTGAGCGCCACCACCGCGTTTGGGCGCATGGCGCAGAGCTGGTCGTAGAGAGCGACGATCTGGGACCAGTCGGTTGCAGCGGCGGTGGCGGCGTCGGCGTGGACGGCGGCGATGGCCGCCTGGGTCTGGAACGGTCCGGGCTGGTCGCGGCGCAGGCATGCTCGGACGAGGGCGTGTCCTTCGGTGATGAGCATGCGGTCCCAGAGTGCACGGTCCTGGTCGGCGAGGCGGATCATCGATCCGTCCGGGGCGGTGCGGGCCGGCCGCCGGGCTTCGCTGAGCAGCATGAGAGCGAGGAGGCCGTCGGCTTCAGGCTCGTCGGGCATGAGCTCGCTGAGCACACGTGCGAGGCGGATCGCTTCACTCGAGAGGTCGACGCGGGTGAGGCTGTCGCCCGTGGTCGCGGTGTGACCTTCGGTGTAGATCAGGTAGATCGCTGCCAACACGGCTTGCAGCCGGTCGGGCAGCTCGGCGGCGCGTGGGACGCGGTAGGGGGCGTGGTTGTCGCGCAGCTTGCGCTTGGCGCGGACGATCCGCTGGGCGAGCGTGGATTCGGAGACGAGGAAGGCGCGAGCGATTTCGGGGGTGTCGAGCCCGCCGAGCAGCCTCAGCGTGAGCGCAACCTGGGCGTCGGTGGCGAGCGCGGGATGGCAGCACAGGAACATCAGTCGCAGCTGGTCGTCCGGGACGACATCGACGAAGCCGTCGAGGGCGTCGAACCCCGGGTTGTGGTGAGGTTCCACGTCGTCGGTTTCGAGTCGGAGAGCGACGAGGTGACGCTCGGTGCGGGTCGATTCGCGTCGCAATCGGTCGATGGCACGGTTGCGGGCGGTGGTGGTGATCCAGCCGCCGGGGTTCGGCGGCACACCCTGGGTCGGCCACTGCTCGACGGCGAGGGCGAACGCCTCCGCCACCGCGTCCTCGGCGAGGTCGATGTCGCCGAGGACGCGGATCAAGGTGGCGGTGCAGCGTCCGGCCTCACGGCGAAAGATCTCGGCGAGGTCAGGCATGCGTGGGTCGGACCTCGACCGGCCGCTCGCAGGCCGTCGAGGCCTTGGCGGCCCAGTCGAGGGCGGCGTCGAGGTCGGAGGCTTCGATGACCCAGAAGCCGCCCATCTGCTCCTTGGTCTCGGCGTAGGGCCCGTCGGTCATCGAGACCTCGCCCTCCGCGGCTCGCACCACGGTCGCCGACGACGCTGGCCGCAATCCGGCGACGAACACCCTGGCGCCGGCGCGTTCCATTTCGGCGGTGAGCTCCCCCGTCTGAGCCATCAGGCGCTGGGTTTCGGGTGCGGAGAAGTCGACGTCGTCGTCGTAGGGCTCGTCGAACCAGACGGACAGCAGGTACTGGGGCATGGTCACAGTCTCCCTCGCGTGAACGGAACGCAGGCGGGCGGTCAGTCGTGGGCGTGACGGACCAGCGCGGCGACGACGATGACGGCGGCAACGACGTGAAGCGCCACGAGCGAGAGCTTGGTGGCGACGTCGTCGGGCCAGGTGACCGACGGGACGCACGACAGCGCGGTAAGCGCCACGGCCGTCTGAAGGAAGCGGCGACGGCTCGCGCGGCTCCGCCGGTTGAGCACTGCGAGGACCACACCGCCGATAACGGCGCCCAGGAAGGTCATCTGGGCGAAGCCGGCCAGCGGGATCATGTCGCCGTCGACCTCGAACGAGACGCCGGCGGCGTGGACCGCGGCGGCGAGCGCGGTGGTGACCGCGGCGGCGACGAGACCGGCAACGACGGTGGTGCGCCGCAGCGAGCTCGCCGGACGGTCGGCGTAGGACCGAATGACGGTGGGTGTGGTGGTGGCGGTGAGAGACATCGCGGTCTCCTTGGTTCGGCGCGCCCGGTGCGTCGCTCACCCCTCCACGAACACGACCGCCCGAATCGACACCCGGCCCGCGAGAAATTTCTTCCGACCCGTCCTGTCGAAACCGCCGGGCCCGTTCGTAGCTGGGGCAGAACCCGGCGGCGCCGCTGCGGCCATAACGAGAGAGACCACCACGAGAGAAGGGATGGACCCATGAAACTGACGACCACCACGCAGGTCTCCGTTGATGGAGTGATGCAGGCGAATGGCGGGCCGAATGTGCTCGACGTCGGATTCGAGCGCGCCGGATGGGCCAGGCCGCTGTTCGGCAGCGAGGCCACGACGTTCGTCAACCAGGTGTACGAGCGCGCCGACGGGTTCCTGTTCGGCCGGCGGACCTACGAGCTCTTCGCCGGCTACTGGGGCGTAATGGATCTGGGCAGCGGCCCCATCGCAGATGCCTTGAACACGCGGCCCAAGTACGTGGCATCGACCACGCTCGTCAACCCGCAATGGGCGGACACGACCGTCCTCTCCACTGGTCTCGCGGCGGCCATCGGAGAGCTGAAGGCCAAGCCGGCCGGTGAGCTGCAGGTGCACGGCAGCGGCACCCTGACCCGGTGGCTGCTCGAGAACGACCTCGTGGACGAGATGAACCTGCTCATCGTCCCGGTGGTCGTCGGTCAGGGCACGCGGCTATTCCCCGACACCGGCCCGGACATGGCGCTTGACTTGGTCGAATCGCGAGCCTTCCCGAACGGCATAACGATCCAGGTCTACCGGCCAGCCGGGCGCCCGAAGTATGCAACCGACTGAAGCACGTGACACAGGTGCCGCAGCTCATCCAGGCCGTGTGCCGGGGCACAGGCGGCGGCGACACGGCCAGGGAAGAGCTGCGCGCCCGGGCGTCGGGCATGCTCCTCGGTGGCGTTGGGGGCGTCGGCCCATCGTTCCTGGTCGTCATCAACGACGGTGACGAGGGCGCCGGTGCACGGCTCCACGACTCGCTGGCCACGCTGCCGGGCGTGACGTTTGTCGCCGCGCTGGGGACGGACATGTCGGCGCCCGCCGACGTGAGCGCCACGTGCTTGGCATGCCATAGCGAGGATCCGCCCGACCCCGGTCCTCAGGGCGACGTGCCGGCGACCCCTACGCCGCCCCCATCGACAACCGCGCCGACGCCCTCGGGCGAGGAACCCGCCGATCCCGAGGCTGCGAGGGCGGCCATCGTCGAGGCCTACACCACGGCCAGCGACGGCTCGCTGACGGCCGCCGAACGGCGAGCGCACATCGAGGACAGCGACGAGCTGGGTCCCTACCTGAGCCAGGCCGCAGCCGCCAACAGCGGGATCGTCGAGCACCAGAGGGTGACGCTCGGTGACATCACGTTCCTCGACGCCGAGCGTGCTGCGCTCGTCTACACCCCGACCTTCGATGGCCTGATGGCGCCCCAGACCGACATGGGCTACGCCGTGCTCGACGACGGTCGCGTACCTGCTCGGCATTCCCGAGCCGCAGTCCAGCCAGGGCCGGGTCCTGTTGGAGATTGTCAAGGACGGCAAGGCCGTCAAGCCGATCTCGATCGTCGGCCTGAACGACTTCCACGGCCAGCTCGACCCGACGACGCTCACGATGGACGGCATCGCCCAGAGCGTCGGTGGTTCATCGTTCCTCGCGACGATGTTCGACGAGGAGCTGGCGCGCCTGCCCAAACCGGGCCTCATCCTGGCCGGGGGCGACAACGTAGGCGCCTCGCCGCCGAACTCGGGGCTCCTCGAGGACAAGCCGGCGATCGACGTCGAGAATGCCTGGGGCCTCGACGCGACCTCGTACGGCAACCACGAATTCGACTTCGGCGTCGAGCGGCTGCTCATGCACCAGGAGCGCGCCAACTTCCCGTTCCTCGCCACGAACATCGTCGAGACCGCAACCGGAGAGGCACCCGACTGGGTGACACCCTCGGTGGTGTTCACGATCAACGGCGTCAAGGTCGGTGTCATCGGCGCCGGGCTGAAGAACACGCCGGAGCTCGTGTCCGCCGGTGCGACGGCCGGCCTGACGTTCCTCGACGAGGCGCCGCGGATCGGGGCCGAATCGGAGCGCCTGCGCAGGCGGGGCGCGAAGGTCCAGGTCGTCGTCATCCACCAGGGCACGAACGTGGGCGTCAACCCGCAGGGCAACGCGCCGGGCGTCGAGTGGCAGGGCCCCATCCTCGACATCGCCGACGCGCTCCAGGCGACGACGGTCGACGCGATGGTCGTCGGCCACACCCACCGCATCTCGAACCTCATGCGCGGTGACATCCTCATCACCGAGGGGATCAACGCCGGCGCGAGCTGCTCGGTCCTCCAGCTGATGGTCGCCGGCGGTGACGTCCAGTGGGCCGGCGGAGCGACACGCATCGCCAAGAACCTCGGCGTGGAGGCGCGGGCCGACGTCCAGGCGATCGTCGACGACGCCAACGCGCAGACCGCAGTCCTGCGCAACCAGGTGATCGGCACGCAGGCCAACGACATCACCCGTGCTCCGACCAGGCTCTTCGAGTCCGAGATGGGCAACATGGTGACGGACGCGATGCGGACGAAGTACCCCGGCGTCGACGCCGCGTTCACGAACTCGGGTGGCCTCCGCCAGGACCTCCTCTTCACGCCGCCGAGTGCCGGGGAGGGCCCCGGCGAGATCACCTGGGGTGAGGTGTTCGCCGTGCTGCCGTTCGGCAACCGGACCACGATCCTCACCCTCACGGGCGATCAGCTGCGAGCGGCGTTCATCAACGGGTTCACGCCGTTCTGCCAGCCCGGCTTCCCCGGCGGCACCGGCCGCTTCCCGCAGGTCTCCGGCCTCAAGGTGCAGTTCCACTGCGACGGCATCACGCCGGTGGTCGACAACATGTGGAAGGCCCCCAACGGTGTCGGCGGAACGCTGACGCCGATGGGTCCGGCCGACACCGTCAGGATCGTCACCAACGACTTCATGTTCGGCGGGGGCGACGGCTACACGATGTTCGCGGGAGGTACGGACGTCGCGCAGCCGGGTGACGACCTCCTCCAGGTGACGATCGACTACATCGCCGCCAACTCGCCGGTCGACCCCGTCGTCGAGGGCCGGATCGTCGGTCCCTGATCGGCGCCCAGCGGTGTGCGTCGTCGGGCTCGTCTAGCGGTCGACGTGCCCGACGACGCACGAGACCGTGCCGCCACCGGTCCAGATGGTCCCGGTGTCGTCGACCGTGATTTGCACGCGTCCCGCGCGTCCCAGCGCAGTGCCCTGACTGGCGGTGTACGGAGCCGTCGCTCGACCGATCCGCAGCAGCCATTCGGCTAGCGAGGCGTTCAGGCTGCCGGTGACCGGATCCTCGACCGTGGCGCCATTGGCGGGGACAAAGGCTCGCACCTCGAAGGCCGCGGGCGATCCCTGCGGGTAGGGGCCCACGACGCCCAGGTCGAAGTCCACCTCGCCCGGCCGCAGAGACAGGACGGCCTCGGCACTCTCGAACAGGGCGGCGACCCAGCCCGGACCATTGTCCACCCATTGGGCGTCCACGATCTCGGCGCGATCCACCCGTAGCACGTCGGCCATCCGCCGGACGAGCGCCTCGTCCACCGGGCCGGATCGCACCAGCGGCGGCGCCGCGAACGCCAATCCCTCGGCGACGCGGCGCACGGTCACCAGGCCGGCTCCACACTCCTGGACCACGGCGTCCGGGTCTCGACCGACCTGCCCGCTCGTCAGCCACGCGTGGCAGGTCCCCAGGGTTGGGTGTCCGGCGAACGGCAGCTCGAGGGCGGGCGTGAAGATGCGGACCCGGTAGTCGGCCGCAGACGACGTCGGCGGCAGGACGAAGGTCGTCTCCGAGAGGTTGGTCCAGCTGGCGAAGCGCTGCATGTCCTCGGTGGCGAGCCCGGCGCCATCCAGGACGACCGCGACCGGATTGCCGAGGCAGGCAACGGTCGTGAAGACGTCGACCTGAGCAAACGCGCGGCGCAAGCCCATGAACCTACCCCGTGCCTTCGTCGCGGCGCCGTGGGTTTCGGCTGGCCCTCGGCCTCTACGGCCACCCCGCGTGCGGTGCCGGCGCCCGGACCGTCAGCACCTGGCCGGTCCGGGCGGCGAGCGCCTCATCCACCTCCTCGGCGCCACACCACTCGGCGGCGAGGACGAACAGCGTGCGTCCGTCCGGCCCGCCGAGGATGCAGGCGAACGGGCTACGGTCCAGCTCGATAGCCGCCAACACCCGACCGCCCTCCTCGACGCGATCTCCCCCGTGCCCCAATGGGCGAACCAGAGCCGCCCGTCGTGCCAGCGGGGGGATTCGACGTAGGCCAGCCGCCGAGGAGCGGGCGCGGCTCGGCGCTGGACGCGTCTCGCGTCGTCATGGGGTCACCTCGCCTCGAGGAACGACTTGAGGCCGGCGAGGCGCTCCCGCCACGAGGCCTTCGTCACCTCGGCCTCGTCGGCATCCGGCAGCCGCTCGTGCGCCACGGCGACGGTCGCCTTCGCCG
>DASRTE010000234.1:0-1536 GCA_035656095.1 Jiangellaceae bacterium | reverse complement strand
CAGCGGCCGGGCCCGGCGCGGATATTTCGTGGCCGGCCTGGGTGCGGCTCAGTTCGCACCGGTCGGGGCCGTCGACCGGCTCCGCGCGTTCGCAGACACTGCCGCTCGGCGGGAGCCGGTGCCGGCCTTGGTACTCGCGGCGACCGACCCGGCGAACCCGTACGGCGCGGCGCTGCCGTGGCCAGACCGAGACCAGCCCGGCGGCCATCGACCCGGCCGTAAGGCAGGCGCTCTCGTCGTGCTCGTCGACGGCGAGCTCGTGCTTTACGTCGAACGCGGCGGCCGCACCCTCCTCTCGGGGTCCGACGACGCCGATCGTCTCCGCGCAGCTGCCGACGCACTCGCCCTGGCGGTCCGGGATGGGGCCCTGGGTGCGTTGAGGGTAGAGCGAGCCGACGGCGAGACGGTGACCACGACCGCTTTGGGCGTGGCGCTGACTGCCGCAGGGTTCCATGTGACCCCGCGGGGGCTGCGCCTGCGGTCCTGACGGCAGGCTGCTGCTCAGCCGACCCCGACGGCGTCGAGCTCCCGCGGTCGCGGTCCACGCAGCTGAGTAAGCGCGCCCACGGCAGCGGCTTCGACCCGGGACATCTCGTCGCTCACCTCACGCAGGACCTCCGACATCGGTAGGTCCAGCGCTAGGCAGATCGCTGCCAGCAGCTCCGAGGACGCCTCCTTGCGACCTCGCTCGACTTCGGACAGATAGCCGAGGCTGACTCGGGCAGCGGCCGAGACTTCACGGAGGGTGCGACCTTGCTCGACCCGACGGCGCCGCAGCACGTCGCCGATCAGGCGTCTAACGAGAACCATCGGCCACCCCCTTCCACGACAGCTGCCGAGACCAATACGTCCACCGTACCTCCGGGTGGGCACAGCCTCGGAACGCGGACGCCATGCTCGGTCAACGTGTCCGACCGGGTCAGGATTCCCCAGGTCCCGGCCCGGCGTCCACCACGGCTCGGCGGAGCAGGTCCAGCGCCCGAACCACTGCCTGCCGGCGCACTGTCTCGCGATCATGACGTTGCCCGGACGGCTCGAACGAGCCCACCCTGGTCCCGCGTCGGGACGCGACGGCTACGTGCATGGTGCCGGCCGGGTAGCCCTCCTGCGGATCCGGTCCGGCCACCCCGGTCGTCGCTACGCCGAAATCGGCCCGACAGCGGGTACGGATGCCCTCGGCCATGGCAGTCGCGGTGGTTGGCGCAACGGCGCCGTCTCGTGCGAGCAGGTCGGTGTCAACGCCGAGGAGATCGGCCTTCAGGTCGGTGGCGTAGGCCACCACTCCCCCGCGCACCACGTCTGACGCACCGGGGACGGACACGAGTGCCGCAGCGACGAGTCCACCGGTCAGCGACTCCGCCGTGGCAACAGAAACGCCACGAGCTCCCATCACCTGGACAACCGCCTCCTCCAGACGCTGGTTCTCGGCGGCGACCGCAGCACCGAGGAGTTGCCGAGCGCGAGCCGTTGCGGCGGCCGCCAGCGTGCTGGCGTCGTTCCCGGTGCTGCCGATCAGGACCTCGACCTCGGCCGGCT
>DASRTE010000233.1:0-13936 GCA_035656095.1 Jiangellaceae bacterium | reverse complement strand
TCGGCATCCTCGCCATCACCGGCAGCGGCGGTGACCTCACTGCAGTCGCGCTGGCGCACGGGCTCGCGATCGCGGTGATGGTCGCGGCGCTCGGCCACGTCTCCGGAGGCCACTTCAACCCAGCCATCACCCTCGGGCTGCTCCTCGGTCGCAAGATCGACCTGCCGATGGCGGCCGTGTACTGGGTGGCCCAGCTCCTCGGCGGCCTGCTCGCTGCCATCGTGGTGGCGCTCGCCACCAGCCGTGACGTGGTCGCGTTCGGCACCCCGACGCTTGCGGACGACGTCAACCCGGTGTGGGGCATCGTGCTCGAGCTCGTCGCGACGTTCTTTCTCGTCCTCGTCGTCTACGGCACCGTCGTGGATCGTCGGGCTCCCGTGTCGGTCTACCCGTTCGCGATCGGCCTGACGATCACCGCCGGCATCTTCGCCATCGGCGCGTGGACTGGCGGCGCACTGAACCCGGCGCGCGGATTCGGCCCGGCACTGGTCGGCGGCGAGTGGGGCGGAACGGTCGCCTGGCTCTTCGGTCCACTCCTCGGCGGCATCGCGGCGTGGGCGCTGCACGAGTACGTGCTCATGCCCCGTGCGGAGGCCGAGTCGATCGCCGAGTCCGGCCGCCGCGACGAGGTCTGAGGCGCACACTCCCGCGTGGGCAGGGCTCCTCGGCCGAACCCGATCCTCACAAGGACGAGGACGGCGCCGCCGGTTCCTTCCAGGCGCTGGTGATCGGCACCCGACGGTCACGGCCGAAGTTGCGTGCGGTGATCTTCGGGCCGGGCGGGTACTGGCGACGCTTGTACTCCGCGGCATCGACCATGCGGACGACCTTCCGGACGATCTCGGCGTCGAAACCCGCGGCCACCAGTTCGGCCGACCCGCGGTCCTGCTCGACGTAGTCGTCGAGGACGTCGTCGAGCAGCGCATAGTCGGGCAGGGCGTCGGCGTCGAGCTGGCCGGGACGCAGCTCCGCGCTTGGCGGCTTGTCGATCGAGCTCTGAGGGATCGGCGGCGTCTCGCCCCGAGTCTGAGCTGCGGCGTTGCGCCAGCGGGCCAGCTCCCAGACCAGTGTCTTCGGTACGTCCTTGAGCGGCGCGAATCCACCGACGGCGTCGCCGTAGATCGTGGAGTAGCCGACCGCCAGCTCGCTCTTGTTACCCGTGGCCAGCACGAGATGGCCGTGCTCGTTCGACAGGCCCATCAGGAGGATCCCCCGCACGCGGGCCTGCAGGTTCTCCTCAGCGATGCCGGTCAGCTCGACGTTGTCGAGGAAGGCGGTGACCATCGGGGCGATCGGGATGGTCGAGAACTGCAGCCCGGTGCGGACGGCGAGGTCGCCGGCGTCGGACCGGGAGTGCTCGGAGGAGTACTTGCTGGGCATGGAGACGCCGTACACGTTGGCTGCCCCGATGGCGTCGCAGGCGACGGTGGCCACGACGGCCGAGTCGATGCCTCCAGACAGGCCGAGGACGACCGACCGGAATCCGTTCTTCCGCACGTAGTCGCGCAATCCGGTCACCACGGCTGCGTAGACCTCGGCCTGGTCCGCGAGCCGGGGAGCGACGCCGGCCGGTTCGAGCTCGTAGGCCGCGACCGGTGCCGTCGACAGAACGGTGCGGCGGACGGCGTAACCCGCGGCGTGCTCCTGTGACGTCTCGCCGGGCTGTGGCGCGGGTGCTGTGGCAGCCGGCAGGTCGAGGTCGACCACGAGGCTCCCGTCCTCGAACTGGGGCGCCCTTCCGATCACCTCGCCGTCCGGGCCGACGACGATCGAGTCGCCGTCGAAGACCAGTTCATCCTGGCCACCGACCATGGCCACGTACGCGAGCACAGCACCTGCCTGGGCGGCCCGCCGCCGGCACAGGTCGAGGCGCACGTCGTCCTTGTTCCGCTCGTACGGCGAGGCGTTGACGACGATGAGCAGGCCGGCCCCGGCCGCCCTGGTCGCGGCCACCGGCCCACCCTCCTGCCAGAGGTCCTCGCAGATCGCCAACGCCACGTCGACACCGTGCAGGCGGACGACCGACAGGTGGTCACCGGGAACGAAGTGGCGGAACTCGTCGAAGACTCCGTAATTGGGCAGGTGGTGCTTGGCCTGGGTGGCGACGACCCGGCCGCCGTGCAGGACCGCCACCGCATTCTGCGGTGACCCCTTGGGCCGGCCCAGCCGCTCGGTGTGGGCGGCGTCCTCGTCGCGATCGAGGTACCCGACGACGACGGCGAGGTCGCCGAGTCCCTCGGCCTGCAGGCGGCCGGCCAAGGTATCGAGAGCGCGGCGGGAGGCCTCGACGAACGAGCGGCGCAGGGCGAGATCCTCCACCGGGTAGCCGGTCAGCACCATCTCGGGAAACGCGACCAGGTGCGCCCCCTTGCGGGCGGCGTGCGCGGCGAACCCGACGACCAGGTCGGCATTGGCCTCCAGCGCCCCGACGGTGGCGTCGACCTGGGCCAGGGCGAGTCGGATCTGCGGCACGGTTCGAGCGTACGGCGTCCGCGACCGGCGTGCGGACAGGCATCTGCCGGTCTACCGTGATGGTCATGGAACGCGAGCGGCCGCCCTGTCCCGTCTGCGGCGGGAGGCCGAAACCGATCCTCTACGGGTACGCGGTCCCCCTTCCCGGCGAGCAGGACGACAGCGTGCTGGCCGGGTGCGTCATCGACGCCGAGGCACCGACCTGGGCGTGCTCGCAGTGCGGGCACCGCTACGGCCGGCTGGGCGACGAGGACGCCACGCTGGACGCCGAGCCGCGCTTCCTGGACAGCCCGTGGGACTGGCTCAAGGACAAGGTCGACGACGTCCGCGACGCCGTGGGGGATGCCTTCGACGGACGGGACCGGCGCTAGACCCGCTTCACGACGCCGGGGAACGGCCTCGAGGGCGAGATGCGCGCCCACGGCGGCCCGGCACGAAACACGCCCGCAACATGGCCGGGCGACCATGGTCCGAGGCCCGACAGCCGGGCACGGGCAGTACGCCGTCGACCTGCAAGGATGATCGACTTGGACAAGCAGCAGGAGTTCGTCCTCCGGACGCTCGAGGAGCGCGACATCCGGTTCGTCCGACTGTGGTTCACCGACGTCCTCGGATTCCTCAAGTCGGTGGCGGTCGCGCCCGCCGAGCTCGAGGCGGCCTTCGCCGAGGGCATCGGCTTCGACGGCTCCGCGATCGAGGGCTTCGCCCGGGTCTACGAGGCGGACATGCTGGCCCGTCCCGACCCGTCCACGTTCCAGGTGCTGCCCTGGCGATCCGACGCGCACGGCACGGCCCGGATGTTCTGCGACATCCTCATGCCCGACGGTTCGCCGTCCTACGCCGATCCGCGCCACGTCCTCAAGCGGGCCCTCGGACGGGCGGCCGACCTGGGCTTCACCTTCTACACCCACCCCGAGATCGAGTTCTTCCTGTTCACCCGACGGCCGGGGCCCGGGGAGGAGCCTGAGCCGGTCGATGCGAGCGGCTTCTTCGACCACACCCCGCACGGGATCGCTCGCGACTTCCGCCGCGACGCCATCACCATGCTCGAGGACATGGGAATCTCGGTGGAGTTCAGCCACCACGAAGGGGCTCCCGGCCAGCAGGAGATCGACCTGCGCTACGCCGACGCCCTGACCACGGCGGACAACCTGATGACTTTCCGGGTGGTCGTCAAGGAGGTCGCCCTGTCCCAGGGCGTCTACGCGTCGTTCATGCCCAAGCCGTTCACCGAGCATCCCGGCTCCGGCATGCACACGCACCTGTCGCTGTTCGAGGGCGACAGCAACGTCTTCCACGAGGCCGGCGCGCAGTACCAGCTGTCCAAGACCGGCCGGTCATTCATCGCCGGCCTGCTGCAACACGCCCCCGAGGTCACGGCGATCACGAACCAGTGGGTCAACTCGTACAAGCGGCTGGCCGGGGGAGGCGAGGCCCCGGCGTACGTGTGCTGGGGACACAACAACCGGTCGGCCCTCGTGCGGGTCCCCATGTACAAGCCCGGCAAGGGTCAGTCGACCCGCGCCGAGTTCCGAGCGCTCGACTCCGCGTGCAATCCCTACCTCGCCTACGCGTGCCTGCTCGCGGCCGGGCTCAAGGGGATCGAGGAGAACTACAACCTCCCGCCGGGTGCCGAGGACGACGTCTGGGCGCTGACCGAACGGGAGCGCTCCGCCCTCGGTATCGACCCGCTGCCGACGTCGTTGGCGGAGGCGATCCGGGTGATGGAGAGCTCGGAGCTGGTCGCGGAGACCCTCGGCGAGCATGTCTTCGAGTTCTTCCTCCGCAACAAGCGTGCGGAGTGGCAGGAGTACCGCCGGCAG
The DNA here is from genome assembly GCA_035656095.1 of Jiangellaceae bacterium. Classification (GTDB taxonomy): domain Bacteria; phylum Actinomycetota; class Actinomycetes; order Jiangellales; family Jiangellaceae; genus DASRTE01. The sequence continues at coordinate 9,641 of DASRTE010000233.1, read as the reverse complement.
GTCACCCCCTACGAGCGGGACCGTATGCTCCCCGTTCTGTGAGCACCCTGCTCGTCGTCGAGCACGAGCCGGGCTGCCCGCTCGATCGCTTCGGCGGCTGGCTGGACGGGCTCGAGATCACCGTTGTGCGTCCCCACGCCGGCGACCCGGTTCCCGCCGGCGTCGACGGCGGCCTGCTGGTGCTGGGCGGTCAGATGTCGGCCTACGACGATCGGATCGCACCATGGCTGCCCGCGACCCGTCGGCTGTTGTCGTCGTCGGCGTCCGCAGGCGTGCCGACTCTCGGGATCTGCCTCGGTGCGCAACTGCTGGCGGTCGCCTGCGGCGGCGCCGTCGAGGTCGACGCAGCTCCCGGGCGCGAGTCCGGCGTCGCCGACGTGCACTGGCGAGCCGAGGCCGCGGCCGATCCGCTCGTCACCGAGCTGCCGGAGCCGTTCCCCGGACCGAGCATGCACGCCGACGCCGTGACGCGCCTGCCCGCCGGTGCCACCTGGCTCGCGGAGACGGTGATGTACCCACACCAGGCGTTCCGGGCCGGTGTTGCCGCGTGGGGGGTCCAGTTCCACCCAGAGGTCTCCGTGCCGACGTTCCGCACGTGGGCCGAAGGCCACCCGGAGGTGGACGCCGAGGCCGTCACGGCGGAGCTGCGGGCACGCGACGCCGAGGTGGCCGCCGCAGGCGAGGCGATGGCGCGACGCTTCGCCGCACTGGTCGCCGGCATGGCCTGACGCCGCTCTCCACGACGGCGAACCGGCGACACGGCTGGCCTGTCCGTCCCGACAGCACCCGAGTCGCCAGCAGGTAGGTTCGCAGGCGTGGCGGACAGGGTGGCGGGCCGATCGGCCAGTCGCGAGGGGCGGCTCGCACGCGCCGGTTTCAGGGACGTCGTCGCCGCCGCCCGCGAGCTGGAACGGCCCCGTCTGTCCGGCGCCGGCCTCGACGACGGGCTACTGGACGCTCTGGCCCAAGCGTCGGATCCGGACCGGGCGTTGGCCGGACTCGGGAGGCTGCTCGATGCGGCGCCGGACGCCGACGCCCTGATCGCCGCCCTCGGCGACGACGAGCCGCTGCGCGCCCGGCTCACCGCGGTCCTCGGATTGTCCGCCGCACTGGGCGATCATCTGGTGCGGCACCCCGATCACTGGCGGGCGCTGCGCGACCTCGACCCGGCGGACCGCCCGGACGCCGCCGAGGTGAGGGCCTCGATGCTGGCGGCCGTCGGTGCCGACCCGGAGCTGGCGGAGCCCGTCGCGTCCGGCGCCGAGCTCGACGCGCTGCGCCAGGCGTACCGTCGGCATCTCCTGGCACCGGCGGCGCTCGACCTCGCCGACGGTCTCGACGTCGCCGTCGTCGCCGGCGAACTGGCCGACCTGGCCGCTGCGACGCTCGAGGCGGCACTGGCGATCGCCCGGGCGAGCCTGCCCCCAGACGCCCCGCGATGCCGGCTGGCCGTGGTCGCGATGGGTAAGTGCGGCGGCCGGGAGCTGAACTACGCCTCCGATGTCGACGTCGTCTTCGTTGCCGAGGCTGCGGACGGCGCTGACGAGCAGGCGGCGCTTGGCACCGCCACCGAGCTCGCCGCGAGCGTGATCCGCGTCTGCTCTGAGCACACGGCTGAAGGCACGATCTGGCCGGTCGACTCGGCCTTGCGACCCGAGGGCCGCTCCGGCCCGCTGGTGCGAACCCTCGGGAGCCACCTGGCGTACTACCGGACCTGGGCGAAGACCTGGGAGTTCCAGGCGCTGCTGAAGGCCCGGCCGGTGGCCGGCGACATCGAGCTCGGCGACGCGTACGTCGCCGCGATCCGGCCGCTGATCTGGACGGCCGCGGACCGCGACGGATTCGTCGACGACGTCCGGTCGATGCGCCGCCGGGTCGAGCGGCACATCCGGCCGGCCGAGGCGGACCGCCAGCTCAAACTGGGCCCGGGCGGCCTGCGTGACGTCGAGTTCGCCGTCCAGCTCCTCCAGCTCGTCCACGGGCGCGCCGACGACTCGCTGCGATCCGGCACGACGCTGACCGCGCTGGCGGCGCTGACCCAGGGAGGGTACGTGGGGCGGGCCGACGGCGCCGTGCTCGACGAGGCCTACCGCTTCCTCCGCACCCTCGAACACCGGCTTCAGCTCGAGCGGCTCCGCAGAATCCACGTCCTGCCGCGTTCGGACGAGGACCTCTGGCGGTTCGGGCGTTCGCTCGGGATGCGCGAGCCGGTCCGGGAGCTGGTCGACACCTGGCGCCGGCATGCCCGGGAGGTACGCCGGCTGCACGAGAAGCTCTTCTACCGTCCGCTGCTGAGCGCAGTTGCCAGGTTGCCCGGTGACGACGCCCGGCTGACGCCGGAGGCGGCCCGGCAGCGGCTCGAGGCGCTCGGCTACGCCGATCCGGCCGGAGCCCTGCGTCACCTCGAGGCACTCACGGGTGGAGTCTCGCGGCGCGCGGCCATTCAGCGCACTCTGCTTCCGGTCATGCTGGGCTGGTTCGCCGACGCCCCGGAGCCGGACGCCGGGCTCGCGGGCTTTCGCACGGTCAGCGACGCGCTCGGGGAGACGCACTGGTACCTGCGCCTCCTTCGCGACGAGGGCGCCGCCGCGGAGCGCATGGCGAAGGTACTCGCATCGAGCCGTTACGCCACGGAACTGCTCCTGCACGCGCCAGAGGCGGTGACGATGCTCGGTGACGATGCCGAGCTCGTTCCACGGGAACGCGCGCCGTTGGAGGCCGAGGTGCTCGCCGGCGTCGCGCGGCACGATGATCCGGCGACCGCTGCGGGTGTCGTGCGGGCCGTGCGCCGCCGCGAGCTCGTGCGAGTGGCGACGGCCGACATCGTCGGGCTGCTCTCGTCCGAGCGCGTCGGAGAGGCACTCACCGCGATCGCGGCCGCCAGCCTGGCCGGTGCCCTGGAGGCAGCGGTCCGGTCCATCGAAGCCGAGCACCGGCGACCGCTGGTGACGACGGTCGCTGTCGTGGCCATGGGCCGGCTGGGCGGGCATGAGATGGGATACGCCTCCGACGCCGACGTCATCTTCGTCCACGAAGCCCTCGACGGCGCAGACGAGCTGGAGGCCACGAACGACGCGCTGGCCGTGGCCAACGAGATGCGGCGCCTGATGGCTCTGCCGTCCCCCGAGCCGGCGCTGACGCTCGACACCGCCCTGCGGCCGGAAGGCCGCCAGGGCCCGCTGGTCCGGACGCTGGCCGCGTACGCGGCCTACTACGAGCGGTGGGGTGAGGTATGGGAGCGTCAGGCACTCCTGCGGGCGTCGCCGCTGTGCGGCCGGCCGGCCCTGCTGGAGCGCTTCTTCGGACTCGTCGACCCGATCCGCTGGCCCGAGGGCGGGCTGACCGAAGCCCAGGTACGGGAGGTCCGGCGGATCAAGGCCAGGGTCGAGTCCGAGCGGCTTCCCCGGGGAGCCGATCCGTCGACCCACCTCAAGCTCGGCCCGGGCGGGCTGGCCGACGTGGAGTGGACGGTACAGCTCATGCAGCTGCGGCACGCCGCTTCCGTCGTCGGCCTGCGGACCACTCGGACACCGCACGCCCTGGAGGCGGCTGTACGCGCCGACCTGCTCGGTGAGGACGACCGAACGGTGTTGCTGGCGGCGTGGCGCACGGCCACCTCGATCCGCAACGCGGCCGTGCTGGTGTCCGGCAGGGCGTCGGACGCCATGCCGCGCGACCCGCGCGCGCTGGCCGCGGTCTCACGGGTCCTCGGCTACGCACCTGGACGCAGCGCCGAGTTCGTCGACGACTACCGCAAGATGGCGCGACGCGCCCGAGCCGTCGTGGAGCGGGTCTTCTACGGCGACGGCTGACCGCAGGCTGCCTCGGTCACCCGACGCGGCGGCGTTCAGTCGTCGGTGCTGTCGGCCTCGGCCATCGACCGCGGGAGCCGGCCGCGCTCGAAGGAGACCGTGCCGCTGGGCACGAGCCAGGTCATCGCCTGGACGGCGAGCCGACCCGCCTGGACGGCGGCGTCGGAAGCGTAGAGCCGACGCGCCTCATCCGGCGGGACGCTGAGGATCGCGATACCCCGCAGCCGTTCGTCCTCCTGGCCGTCGAAGGGACCGGCGGCAAGGAGCAGGCCCTTGTCGTAGAGGTCGGCCTGGCTGGCCAGGTGGGCGTCCTGGACGGCCGCGGCTTGGTCGTCGGGCAGATCCGGGGCGTCCGCCGGGGTGACGAGGAGCACCAGAGTGTGCTGATCGAACCGCATGTCCGCACCCTAGGAGGTCAGACGTTCCATGACGGCCTTGCCCTCACTGCGGATGATGTCGAAATCGTCAGGCTGGACAATGGCTCGCTCGGCGTCGTCGAGCACCAGCCGAACGTTGCGGGCCAGGATCTCCCTGCGGGCAGGGTCGGCCGCGCACACCGCCCCGGCGAGGTCGAGCATCCGCAGCAGACGGCGCACCACCGCCGGCTCGCGGCACCCGAATCGGCGGATCTGGGCACAGCAGAGCTTCACGTACTCGTCGAACGGCAGGCCGGGAGCGATGACCCGGACGGTTCCCGTGGGGCCCGATACAACGGCGTCCCCCAGCGGGTGCGCGGCCAGCCTGGTGAGGATGACCGTGAGCCGGTCGACGGCCTGGACGGCGGTGTACGGGTCGTTGATCGCGGGCGACAGGGCCTTCGACGCCACGTCGGCCAGTTGACGTATCCCGAGCGCGGCGTCCTGCTCGTGGGTGCGTTCGAAGCCGATCCGCACGGCACGAACGACGTACGGCTGCAGGCGGGCGGGATCGGGCGGTGGCCGTTCGGGTGAGTCCCGCCACGTCCACGCAAGGGGCAGTCCGGCGACGACGTGATCGCCGACCCGTGGGACGTACCGGACGACGACGTCGTCGGCCTCCGCGACTCCGAGGACCTTCTCCGGGTGCGCGGTCTGCACGTAGCCGGACGACGGCGCCGGCAACGCGACCGCCCATGCCGGGGGCTCGGCGATGTCGGCGACCGGTTGGCTGCGGCCGGGGAACCCGGCGTCGATGCTCCTCAGGGTGATGGCCTCGATGCGCTTGAGGATGGCGTCGATCTGGATCGAGTGCGCCAGGTGGTGGACGAAGTACACGAGCGCGAACAGGCTCGCGAACAGCAGCAGCAAGGCGCCGGTCACGGCGAGCCGCGGGTAGTCGTCGATCCGCTCGCCGCGAGAGATGCCGACGGTGAACAGGCCACCGGTGGCGTAGGTGAACGTGAGCACGAAGATGGCCAGCACCACCTGGTTGGGCCGGTCCTGCAGGAAGTTGCGCAGCAGGCGGGGCGACAACTGGGTCGACGACAACTGGAGCGCGACGACGGTCAGACCCAGCATCACCGCCATGACCGTGATGACCGATCCGGCGATCCCGAACAGCAGCGTGCGTGCGTCGTCCGGGGTCCCCTGGAACACCAGGACATCAAGGAACGAGTCCTCCGGAACCTCGACCACGGTCAGGACGGTGCCCGCCGCGAGGGCGACACCGACGGCGAACACCGGCAGCAGCCACAGCGCGCTTCTGACGTACTCGCGGACCGCCTCGGTGCGGGCAGTGGACATCGCGCTCACCTCTCAGGGCATTGTGGAACGCGCGCGCCGGTCAGGCGATGGTCGGCGGCCAACGCGTTGCCGATGCGGCTGTCGGGGGCGGCATGGATGCTGGGTCCGTGGTCGCCTGCGGTGTGCACGGCGGATTGGCCGGCCGGGCCCGATGAATCGATTGGCCCGCCGTATCCAGCGCACCTACCTGACCCTGCTCCTCGGCAACACGCTGGCCGCCTCGTTCATCTGGGGAATCAACACCCTCTTTCTCCTCGATGCCGGGCTGACGAACCTGGAGGCGTTCGCGGCGAACGCCTTCTTCACCGCCGGCATGGTGATCTTCGAGATACCGACCGGCGTGGTCGCCGACACGTGGGGAAGGCGAACCTCCTATCTTCTCGGCACCATAACGCTGGCCGCATCGACGTTCCTCTACTACGTGATGTGGCTGGTCAGTGCGCCGTTCTGGGCATGGGCGGTCGTATCCGCGCTGCTCGGTCTGGGCTTCACGTTCTTCTCCGGCGCGGTCGAGGCCTGGCTGGTCGACGCGCTGGACTTCGCGGAGTACCAGGGCAGCCTGGAGACGGTGTTCGGGCGCGGCCAGATGGTGTCCGGCGTCGCCATGCTGGGTGGGTCTGTCCTCGGGGGAGTCATACCCCCGGGTGACGTCGCTCGGCGTACCGTTCCTCCTTCGCGTCGGCGTGCTCCTGGCGATGTTCGGCGTCGCCTACCGGCTCATGAAGGACCTGGGGTTCGCGCCCGAACCGATGACCCGCCCGCTGGGCGCGATGCGTGAGGTGTTGGTGGCCTCGCTCGAGCACGGGTTGAAGAACCCTCCGGTGCGGTACGTCATGCTGGCCGCTCCGTTCGCCGGAGGCGTCGGTGTCTACACGTTCTACGCGCTTCAGCCGTATCTCCTGGAGCTCTACGGCGATCCGCAGGCGTACTCGGTTGCCGGCCTCGCCGCAGCCATCGTGGCCGGGTCGCAGATACTGGGTGGCTACGCAGCACCGAGAGTCCGGAGCCTGTTCCGCAAGCGGACCACAGCGTTGATCCTGAGCGGGACCTTGAGCGCGGCCATTCTGGCCCTGCTCGGCCTCGTCGGACTCTTCTGGCTCGCCTTGGTGCTGCTGGTGCTGTGGGGACTGGTCTTCGCTGCCGAGCTGCCCATCCGGCAGGCGTACTTGAACGATATGATCCCGTCGAAGCAACGGGCGACCGTGCTGTCGTTCGACTCACTCATGGACAGCAGCGGTGGTGTGGTCATCCAGCCGGTGCTCGGGAGGGCGGCTGACGTCTACAGCTACTCGGCCTCCTTCGTCCTCGGCGCTCTGTTCCAGCTGGCCGCCGTGCCATTTCTCATCGGCAGCCGCCGCCAGCACGCCCCTGCGGACACGGCGACACCCGGTTCCCCCGCCTCCCGGGCCCCGGCCTGAGCCGCTGCCTTCGCTCTGCCTCGGCCGCGCTCAACGGACGGCAAGACGCAACATTGAGTCCTGCACAGACATACGCGGCTGACCGCCAGGCTATTGCGGTTCTGACTCTGGCGCCCAATGATGCAAGGGTTCGCCGTGCTGTGCGACTGCTGGTGAGGTGAGCTGTCATGAGAACTCGGCTTCTTGTGGGTGCCGTTGCGGTGACCGCCCTGGCGGCGGGGGTGGCCACGAGCCCTGCGTCGGCGCTGGCGCCGCGCACCTCGACGACCCAGGTCCAGGCGCCTGCGGTCCCGACAATCGTCAACGGCCTGGCGCAGGCCGTCTTCTCGACCAACCCCGCCGACTGGTACAGCGGTGAGGTCTGGGTCGAGGCGTCGTTCGACAGTGACGGTGACGGCGAGCTCGACCGGATCCACGCCGACTTCACCGCGCCGAGCGAGGTGCTCACGGACGGCCTGAAGGTGCCGGTCATCTTTGAGGACAGCCCGTACTACGCCGGATTCGCCCCGGAGTACAGCAACTGGGCCGTCGATCATGAGCTCGGCTTCCCGCCGCCGTCGCGGCCGGCGACGCCGTTCTGGGAGGCCTTCAACACCAGCCCGACGATCAGCACTCGGTACGAGTCGACCTGGGTGCCGCGCGGGTTCGCGGTCGTGCACGCGGAGTCACCGGGCACCGGCCACTCCGACGGCTGCGCGACCTCCGGCGGGACGAACGAGACGCTCGCGGCGAAGGCTGTGATCGACTGGCTCAACGGCCGGGTGCCGGCGTACACGACACGTAGCGGCGACACTCCCGCGGTCGCGTCGTGGACGACCGGCAACGTCGGGATGATAGGCACGTCCTACAACGGGACGATTCCGGAGGCCGTGGCGACGACCGGCGTCGAGGGCCTCGAGGCGATCGTGCCGATCTCGGCGATCTCCGACTGGTACGACTACTACCGCGCCAACGGCATGGTGCGGGCGCCGCACTCGTCGTCCAACCCGACCGGCAACAACAACGCCTTCCAGGGCGAGGACCTCGACGTGCTCGCCGATGGCGTGTACTCGCGGATCGACGAGGTCGGTCAGCGCACGATCTGCCAGCCGCAGATCGACTACCTCGCAGCCCACCAGGATCGCGCGACCGGGAATCGCAGCGGGTTGTGGCAGGAGCGCAACTACATGAAGGACGTCGAGAACGTCCACGCCGCGACGCTGCTCGCGCACGGCAACAACGACTTCAACGTCATGACCAAGCACGCGGCGCAGTTCTACGAGGCGCTCAAGAAGCAGGACGTGCCGCACATGTTCTACTTCCACCAGGGCGGTCATGGCGGAGCGCCGCCGGACGTGCTGATCAACTACTGGTTCACCCGCTACCTCTACGGCGTAGAGAACGGCGTCGAGACGCTTCCCCGCTCGTGGGTCGTCCGCGAGGCCGCGGCCTGCCCGCCGCGCGAGACGACGGTTACCGGTGATCAGGCGAACACCGCGACGTTGACTGTGGCAGACACCAGCGCGTTCGGTATCGGCTTCTCACTAACGGTCCCGCAGACGAACGCCGACGGCACGATCACGAACACGATGCGCCTGATCACCGACATCCCGGACTCCACGCACCTGGTGCTTGCATCGGCAGTGGCAACTGCGGCTGGCCAGAGGGTCGCAGACGGCGCAGTCGTCCGCCTCGTCTGCAGCAGTGCGAACCCGACCCCGTACGCCGAGTGGCCCGACCCCACATCCAGCGAGGTCGAACTGCACCTGACGCCGGGGGCACCGGCGCGCGGCGGCCTGACGCTCGCACCCGCCCCGGGCACCCCGACGGAGACGCTGACCGATGACGCGGCGGTTGCGGCGATCACGTCGGCGAACACGGCCTCGTCGAACGTGCGGCTGATCTACCAGACGCCACCGCTCACACAGCCCGTCCGCATCAGCGGCACGCCGACCGTCTCGCTGCACGTCGCCTTCACCAAGTCGAGAGCGAACCTCACGGCTGCGCTGGTGAGCTACCCGCCGACAGGCAACGGCACGATCCTGACGCGTGGCTGGATCGACCCGGCGAACCGCAACACCGACCGGGCTGACATCCCGGTCAGGCCGGGCAGGCTGTACGGGATCGACTTCGACATGCAGCCCAAGGACAGCGTCGTCCCGGCCGGGAACCGGCTAGCGCTGATGATCGTGTCCAGCGACCGCGACTTCACGATCCGGCCGGCAGCCGGCACCCAGCTGACCGTCGACCTGGCAGACAGCTCGCTCACGATCCCGGTGGTCGGCGGCACGAATGCGCTGGCCGCCGCCATCGGCTGAGTCAGGCAGGCTTGACGCGCCACACGGGCGTGGTCAGGAGCGGTGTCGACGAGCGGCCGACGTCAGCTGCGGGTCATGGACATCATCGGCGTCGGCGGTTCGGTCTGCTTGACGTTGAAGTTGCCCTTGCCACGCACGCCGTTGAATCACCTCGGTGCTCTGGGCCAGCGAGATCGTCGCGTGCGCTGCCGCGTCGCTCATCTGGTCCCGAGCGGTCAGGCTCAGGTTGTCCACGGTGTCGCACGAGAGGTGGTAGCACGGGTCGTACTGTGTGCCCACGGTCCCACCGAAGATCGCTGCCTGCTCGGCGGTCTTGATGCCCTCTGCGCCGGTGAACAGGCCGCCTGCGGGGATGCCGACCTCGATGAACGGCCCATAGTCGGATCGCCCGTC
>DASRTE010000232.1:0-1649 GCA_035656095.1 Jiangellaceae bacterium | reverse complement strand
CGTGTTCGTGGAAGGCGACGGCGAGGCCATCATCAGTGGCGAGACCAGCCCGGTGCGGGCCAACAGCCTGGCATTCGTGCCCGCCGGCACCCGCCACAACTTCCGCAACACCGGCTCCAGCCCATTGCGGCTCTTCACCGTCTACGCGCCGCCCGAGCACCCCGCTGGCACCGTGCACCAGACCAAGGCCGAAGCCGCGGAGGAACACTCCTAGCCGCGCGACACCTGCGGCCCCTTCGTGTCGATCCAGGCCGCGGTCAACATAGGCGCCATCGCTCAGGTATCCCATCATGTATCGCGCCGCGTGCCGCGGCAGCGGACGCGGGCATGCGGACCCGCGGTCACCTCAGCCGGTACGGCACAGGGCGGTCTCGATGAGCCCTACCCCGCGAACTCCCGTACAGGTTCGCCTCGCACGCCGGGGACCACTCGAAACAGTGCCCCGGCCAGCGGATCGTCGTCTGCTGCGAGGCCTTCCCGAGACGTGGTGATGAACAGCTCGTCGAGGCCCGGGCGGCCGAAGACGCAGGCGGTGATCCTGCGGGCCGGAACTTCGATGACGTCGTCGGGGTGGCCATCGCTGGTGCACCGGCGCACTGCGCCGCACCGGTTGACCGCACCCATACGCCGCCCTGGGCATGAACGGCGAGCCCGTCGGGCCGACCGACGTGGGACGGGATCTCGGCGAACCGACGCCGTCGCGTCAACCCCGGCGGCGTCGCAATCGGAACACGTCGATGCGGTACGTCTCGGTGTCCGGTAATACGCGCGCTGCCGTCCGGGCTCCGGTCGAGCCCGTTGGATATCGTGACGCCGAGACCACCACCACGGGGAGGTCGGGATCGAGCCGCTACAGGGCGCCGTCGCCGTGGTGGCGGTCATACGCCATCGACCCGCAGTAGAACCGGCCATCGGGTCGCACGCCCCTTCGTTCATCCGCAGGCGTCGGTGGTCCACAGCGGGTCCAGTAGGTCAGCGTCCCATCGACGTCCTCGAGCCCGAACCCACGCTCGACGCTGAGGACCGCGCCCTCTTGGAGCCGGGGTCGCAAGGCGGCAACGACGCGGCCGACGTCGCGCCGGCCGACCGTACCGTCGCCCGACAGCGAGAGAATGTCACCGGCCAGCATGTCGACCTACCGCAGGCCACCCCAGCGTTCCGACCAGACAGACCCTTCCGCGGGGTAGGCGATCGGGCCGGTCACCTGCTCAGCTCGCATCGCCGGGCTCTTGTGATGGACACGCCGATGAGCCGGCCCAGCCCGAAGGTGGCGAGTGCGGCCGCCAAGCGAAGACGAGCTGCCGGGAACCGGAGAACCAGACACTCCGATTCGTCAGGAGCGTGATGGCCGCGCCGATCAGGTGGCGCTGCACGTTGGCTGTCGTCATCACTTCATCGATCGGCCCGCGCCGCCGTCGCTATCTTCCTGAGTTGGGCGGTTGCCGAATCGCCAACCGTCCGTTGGCGAGGGCGCCTGTGTCGACCTCGTCGAGGGTTGTGACGACGACGTCGGCACCGGCCCTTGCCAGCAGCGGGCCGTCGTCGGCCCGGGCGATCCCGATCGCAGCCATGCCCCCCGCCTTGGCTGCCTGCACGCCGGCGGCCGCGTCCTCGAGCACGATCGCTTCTGGCGGGTCGACACCAAGCTC
>DASRTE010000231.1:0-5671 GCA_035656095.1 Jiangellaceae bacterium | reverse complement strand
TACGCCTGGGCCGACCGGGGACCATCTACGATGCGCGTCTGGATGCCCTGGCTCGAGGAGACCCGATGAGCTCGTCGCTGCCCACCGTGGCCTTCGGCCGCACCGACATGCGGGTCAGCAGGGTCGGGTTCGGGGCCTGGGCGATCGGCGGCGTCGGGTGGCCGGATGCCTGGGGCGCGCAGGACGACGAGGTCTCGGTCGCTGCGATCCACCGCGCGGTCGAGCGCGGCGTGAACTGGATCGACACGGCACCGATCTACGGACATGGCCATTCTGAACAGGTCGTGGGCCGAGCGCTGCGTGGGCTCTCCGAAAGGGACCGGCCCTACGTGTTCACCAAGGCCGGGCTGCGGTGGAAACCGGACGAACCCATGTCTCCGCCGGCCCTGGTCGGCTCTCCCGCGAACATCCGCGCCGAGGTGGACGCGTCCCTTCGCAGGCTCGGGGTCGACCGCATCGATCTCCTCCAGATGCACTGGCCGCCCACCGACGGGACGCCGATCGAGGAGTACTGGCCGGCCTTCCTCGACCTTCGCGACCAGGGCAAGGTCCGCGCGGTCGGGCTGTCGAACCACGACGTGTCCATGCTGGACGCGGCCGAGGCGCTGGGCCACGTCGACTCGCTCCAGCCGAAGTTCAGTGCCGTCTACCGCGATGCGGCTGCCGACGTCCTGCCATGGTGCGCTGACCATGACACCGCGGCGATCGTCTACAGCCCGATGGTGTCGGGCCTGCTCACCGGCACCCTCAGCGCCACGGATGTGGCCGCGCTGCCCCCGGACGACTGGCGAAGCCACCATCCCGACTTCGCCGAGCCGGCGCTCGCGCGGCACCTGGCACTGGCCGACGGACTGCGTCCGGTGGCGAACCGGCATGCGGTTCCGGTGGCGGCCGTCGCCGTCGCGTGGACCCTAGCCTTCCGGGGGGTCACGGGTGCGATCGTCGGTGCCAGGCGCCCGGACCAGATCGACGGGTGGCTCGCCGCGGGCAGCCTGGCGCTCGACGAGGCGGACCTCGACGAGATCGCCGTCGTGATCGAACGGACAGGGGCAGGCTCCGGCCCCGCTCAGCCGACGGCCGGCCGAGTGCGGGGCTGAGCGTCGCCACGGTTGCGCGCCGTCATTCCAGCAGACCGGCGGCGGCGTCCCACCGGGCGATCTCGCACCCGTTCTGCCGGGAGAACGACGCATCGACCCGTTCACCCTGCCAGGTGCCGCGCACCGTCGCCGTCTCCGGTCCGCCGTAGATCTGGGTACACATCTGATCGGCGGCGACGGGCATGAACGCCTCCGCGTCGAGTTCGGCGAGCGCCGCGCACGCGGCTTCGGGGTCCGGATGCGTTCCTCCGGTCGGGTCGCAGGCCAGCGTCGATTCGACCGGCGGCTCGTCGTCGCCGGCATCGACGGTGATGGTCAGCGACGTCTGCGGACCGTCCGGCGAGGCCGCCGGCGTCGCGGTCACGACGACCTCGTCGTCGCCGCTGCCGCAGCCGGCCAGTCCCGACGTGAGCGCAGCCAGCACGGCCGCACACGTGACCAGCTGAGTCGGCCACCTCGCCGCCCGCTCGGTTCGCACACTCTTGAGACGTCGCCCGCGTCTGCCCGGTTCCCGCCCGTTGATCATGGCAAAGTGGGTCTCCTTACGGGGCCAGAAGTACCCGTTGCGCCATGATCAACGAGGATGTTGATGGCGAGCAAGACTGAACGGCGCCGAAACGACACGCCGTATCGCGCCGTCTAGCCGGATCTACGGAATCCGCTAGACAGGCCCATAGGGTGCGATCGTGGATCCCGTACGCAACCCGTACGCCCCGGGCGCGGGACAGCGACCGCCCGAACTGGCCGGACGCGACCGCGAGTTGCGACAGTTCGACGTCGTGCTGGAGCGGGTGGCCCGGGGCCGGCCGGAGCGCAGCCTCGTCCTCACCGGGCTGCGCGGCGTCGGCAAGACCGTTCTGCTCAACGCGCTGCGGTCGCAGGCGATCGGCCGGCTGTGGGGCACCGGGAAGATCGAGGCTCGTCCCGACCAGTCGCTTCGCCGGCCGCTGGCCGGCGCGTTGCACATGGCCGTGCGCGAGCTGACCCCGCGGCACCGCGACCCCACGCGGGTCGACGAGTTCCTCGGTGTGTTGAAGGCATTTGCGCTGCGATCCGCGCCCGAAGGCGCCCGGCTCCGCGACCGGTGGCAGCCGGGGATAGACGTCCCGGCGAGCTCCGGCCGCGCCGACACCGGCGACATCGAGGTCGACCTGGTCGAACTGCTCGTCGACGCCGCCGGGCTCGCCCGCGACGTCGGGGTGGGTATCGCCGTCTTCGTCGACGAGATGCAGGACGTCCCGGAGCCCGACGTCTCCGCGCTGTGTGCGGCGTGCCACGAGTTGTCGCAGCAGGGCCTGCCCCTGGTGGTCGTGGGCGCGGGGCTGCCACACCTGCCCGCCGTGCTGTCGGCGTCGAAGTCGTATTCGGAACGCCTGTTCCGCTACCTCCGTATCGACCGGCTCGACCGCTCTGCTGCAGACCAGGCACTTGTTGCTCCCGCCGCCGACGAGGGGGTGGCCTTCGACCGCGCGGCGCTCGACGCGCTCTACGCCGCGACCGACGGCTACCCCTACTTCGTGCAGGCCTACGGGAAGGTCACCTGGGACAACGCCCCGAGCAGTCCGGTCACGGGCGGCGACGTGCTGGTCGCCTCGCCGGAGGCGGAGGCCGAACTGGCGGTGGGGTTCTTCGGCTCGAGGTACGAACGTGCCACGCCGGCCGAGCGCGACTACCTACGGGCGATCGCCGCGCTGTCCGAAGCAGGCGACGGGGCGGTCCCGACCGCCGACGTCGCGAAACACCTGGGCCGCAAGCCGTCGTCCCTGTCGCCGGCCCGCGACTCGCTGATCAAGAAGGGCCTGGTGTACTCGGCCGAACGGGGGACGATCGCGTTCACCGTCCCCCACTTCGGTGACTACCTCCGCAAGCACGGCTGACCGGCCTAGACGAGGCCGCCGTTGGCGATGCCGACCGCGAGTCCGATGAACGCCAGGACCCAGCCGGGGACGATCACCCACCGCTGCGCCGTCGACGTCGAGATCATCTGGGCGACCGCACCGAGCACCAGGCCGGTGATGCCTGTCCACGAGCCCGGCACGTGCCAGGCGGGAACGAACGCGCACAGCGTCGACACCGCACCGAAGGCCAGCGTCAACCCGGCCAGCACGTTCTCGCGGGTGACCTCGACGCGCATGGCTCGCCAGCCTGCCCAGAACCGGGCGCCCCGGCAACCCCACACAGCCCGTGATCATCGGCACTTCGGGGCCCATGGCGGCCCGGACTGCCGATGATCACAGGCGGAGGGGTGGGAGCGGCCCGGAATGGCGGGCGGATGTCGGGCCTGTGGACGAGTGGCACGAGTGATGTCGCCGCGCTGGTATCCTGGTCGCTCGGCCCGGCCCGTACGGGAAGTCCGTACGCCGGGCCGCGCGACGCACAAGCCCTCCTGCCACGGAGAGACCGTGGCCGCGAAGCCCACAGGAGGTGATCGGCAATGCGTCATTACGAGGTCATGGTGATTCTCGATCCCGAGCTCGAAGAGCGGACCGTTGCTCCGAGTCTCGACACGTTCCTCGGCGTCATCCGCCAGTCCGGCGGCACCGTCGAGAAGGTCGACATCTGGGGTCGCCGCAAGCTCGCGTACGAGATCGACAAGAAGGGCGAGGGCATCTACGCCGTCCTCGACCTCACCTGCGAGCCTGCTGCCGTCCAGGAGCTCGACCGCCAACTCGGACTCAACGAGTCCGTCCTGCGCACCAAGGTCGTCCGCCCGGACGCCCACTGATCTCCAGGCTCGCATCCAGCCCCTTCGGGAGGGACCACCCATGGCAGGCGAGACCGTCATCACCGTCGTCGGCAACCTGACCGACGACCCGGAACTGCGCTTCACCCCCAGCGGTGCGGCCGTGGCAAACTTCCGGGTCGCGTCCACGCCCCGCACGTTCAACCGGCAGACCAACGCGTGGGAGGACGGCGACCCGCTGTTCCTGTCCTGCTCGGTCTGGCGGCAGGCGGCCGAGAACGTGGCCGAGTCGCTGCAGCGCGGCGCTCGGGTCGTCGTCACCGGCCGGCTGAAGCAGCGGTCGTACGAGACTCGCGAGGGCGAAAAGCGTACGGTCTTCGAGCTCGACGTCGACGAGATCGGGCCGAGCCTGCGCTACGCCACGGCCAAGGTCACCAAGACCCAGCGGTCCGGCGGCGGGTTCGGCGGGGCTCCCGCCTCCGGTGGCGGGGCTCCCGCCTCCGGCGGCGACCCGTGGGCCACCGGCGGTCCACCGGCAGGTCAGCAGGCTCAGGGCGGCGGCCAGAGCGGTCAGCCGGACCCCTGGTCCGGCGGCCCTGCCGCTGCCCCGGCCGGCGACGAGCCCCCGTTCTGACCCATCCCCCACCATCCCGGTCGCCATTGCCAGCGAGGCGATCGGGCTCCGACTCCACCAGGGAGCACCACGATGGCAAAGCCCGCTGTGCGCAAGCCGAAGAAGAAGGTCTGCGCATTCTGCAAGGACAAGGTCAAGTACGTCGACTACAAGGACACCGGCGTGCTGCGTAAGTACATCTCCGATCGAGGCAAGATCCGGGCCCGCCG
This sequence comes from Jiangellaceae bacterium, assembly GCA_035656095.1. GTDB lineage: Bacteria > Actinomycetota > Actinomycetes > Jiangellales > Jiangellaceae > DASRTE01. The sequence continues at coordinate 1,048 of DASRTE010000231.1, read as the reverse complement.
GGTCACCGGCTGCTGCACACGTCACCAGCGTGACATCGCCGTCGCGATCAAGAACGCCCGCGAGGTGGCGCTCCTGCCGTACACCTCGACGGCACGCTGAGGGACGGTGAGATCACGATGAAGCTCATCCTCACCCAGGAGGTCTCGGGTCTCGGCTCCGCCGGCGACGTGGTCGAGGTCAAGGACGGCTACGGCCGCAATTACCTCATGCCCCGTGGTCTCGCCATCCGGTGGACCCGGGGCGGCGAGAAGCAGCTCCAGACCATCCGGCGGGCGCGCACCGTCCGCGAGATCACCGATCTCGACACGGCCCGCGAGGTCAAGACGCGGCTCGAGGCGGCGCCGGTGCAGTTGCCCGCCCGTGCCGGTTCCACCGGCCGCCTGTTCGGTGCGGTGACGCCGACTGACATCGCCGCCGCCGTCAGTCAGGCCGGTGGTCCCTCGGTCGACAAGCGCCGGATCGAGGTGGGCAACCCGATCAAGACGATCGGCGCCCACACCGTCACGGTGCGCCTGCACCCGGAGGTGGCCGCCACCGTCCAGCTCGAGGTCGTCGCGTCCTGACAGCGCCCACCGTCCGGACAAGTCCTGTCGGGGCGGCGCTTACACTGCTCTGGTGAGCAGCACGGAGGCCGTCGGACGGCCGTACCACCCGTCCGGTCATCCAGCGCATGTGCGGTCCACGGACGCCGAACGCGAAATGGTGGCGGCGATGATCCGGGCGGCGGTCGTGGATGGCCGGCTTCGTCTGGACGAGATCGACGAGCGCATGGATGCGGTCTATGCGGCCAGGACGCACGGCGACCTCGCCGAGGTCGTCGCGGACATCGTCCCGCCGCCGTCGGCCGCGCCGCGATGGCCCTCGTATCCGGCGGAGGCGACCTCCCGCGTCAGTGACCGGACGATTCTTCCTGCGTTCCTGCTGTGCTTGTTCTTCGGGATCTTCGGCGCGCACCGGTTCTACGCAGGCAGGATCGGCTCCGCGGTCGCGATGCTCGTGCTGTTCTTCGTGACCCTCGGCGTCGTGCCGACCTTCTGGATGCTCGTC
>DASRTE010000230.1:0-1747 GCA_035656095.1 Jiangellaceae bacterium | reverse complement strand
CGTCCGAGGGGTTCCTGCGCGGGCCGGCCGACCGGTGGGCGGACGAACTGGCGAGTCTCGTCGTCGACCACCGCGCCGACACCCTCGTCTTCTGGGCCGGCGAAGGCGACGAACGCGAGCAGCTGCGACTCTTCGCCGAGGCGGTGGTTCCGGCGACCCGGGAACGAGTGTCGGGTTGAGGCGTCCTCAGTGCCGCCTGGCCGCTTGCCCGGCCGTCCGGTCGCGGGCCTGGGCCCGCAGCGCCCGCTCCATGTCGGCGAGGCCCTCGACGATGAGCCGGTGGGGTGCCGGAGGTAGCTCAGCGTCGTTCAACCAGCTGCGGATAGTGTCGGCGATCTCGGCATCAGCGAGCAGGCGGGGGAACAACCGCACGATGATGGTCTTCGCCGTGTCCGTCGTGCGTTCCGCCCACAGGCGTGGTATCGCCTCCAGGTACCGGCCGACATAGGGCCGGACCAGCTCGAGGTGCTCCGGCTGGTGGAAACCGTCGACGGTCGCCCGCAGGAGAGCGTTGGGCAGCTCGTCGGATTCCACCGTCTGCGCCCACGCGTCGGCCTTGGCCTGCTCGGTCGGGCGCGCGGCCAAAGCGTAGGCGGCTTGACGCCGCCCGGTCGCTGTGTCGTCACGATCAAGCTCGGCGGCGATGTGGGCGTCGCCCGCGGCACCGATGATGACCAGTCGGTGCAGCAGACTCCACCGCAGGTCCGTGTCGACCTGCAGGCCGGGCAGAATGTCCCCGCCGTCAGTGGTGTCGAGCAGGAACCACAGTTGTTCGACGTGTTCGGGGCTCGCGGCAACCGCCGCCCAGGCCCGGGAAATTGCCAGCTGGGAGTCGCTGCCTGCCTCCATAACCCCCGCGAGACGGCGCAGCCCGCTGGCCCATCGCGCCGAGAGCATCATCCGGTCGAGCGGGTCGGCGAACAGGTCGACGGCGGTTCGTCCCGCGGCGAGCACCGTCTGTACGACCGAGATGTCGGTCTCTCGCTGAATTCCGCCGAGCACCAGCTCCACGTAGTCGCGGGCCGGCAGCTCGGCGTCCCGAAGCATGTCGGTGGTAGCGGTCCAGCACAGGGCTCGGGCCAGGGACGACGAAAGCCGGCCGATGCCCCGCACCACCGTCTCGCTGGACCGGTCGTCGAGTCTGATCTTGGCGAAGGTGAGATCGTCGTCGTTGACCAGCAACAGATCCGGGACCGCCTCGCCGACCAGGTCGGGTACCTCGGTGCGCTCACCGGTGACGTCGAGCTCGACGCGACGCCGCCGGACGAGGCCATCCGGGGAGTTGTCGTAGAGCCCCATCGCTATCCGATGGTCGCGCAGGGTCGGGTGCTCCTCGCCGGCCTCCTGTAGCACTGTCACCGAGGTGTATGCGTCGTCAATGGTCTCGACCTCGGGGCGGAGGGTGTTGACACCCGCCGTCTCCAGCCACTGGCCTTCCCAGGCGGACAGGTCCCGGCCGCTGGTCTTCTCCAGCTGCGCGAACAGGTCCTGCAGCGTGGTGTTGCCCCATGCGTGCTCGGCGAAATATGCGCGAAGGCCGGCGAGGAACTCCTCGCGCCCGACCCAGGCCACCAGCTGTTTGAGCACACTCGCGCCCTTGGCATATGTGATGCCGTCGAAGTTGACCTGGACGTCGTCGAGGTCGCGGATGTCGGCGGAGATCGGGTGCGTCGAGGGCAGTTGGTCCTGCCGCAGCGCCCACAGCTTCTCGGAGACGGCGAAGGTGGTCCATGCCTCGATCCACCGG
>DASRTE010000229.1:0-34403 GCA_035656095.1 Jiangellaceae bacterium | reverse complement strand
GGTGCACGGCTTCATCAACGACCTCGAGCGATCGGTCGGCACCTACCTCTACGGACGCCGGATGTATGAGGTGATGACCGGCTGGGAGACCATGGCGGTCGCCGACCAGTCGCCGTTCATGCGGGACTTCGCTCAGATATGGCGGGCGGCCGACAAGATCGTGTACTCCACGACGCTGGCGACCGTGTCCACCGCCAGGACCAGGATCGAGCGGGCATTCGACCCGGAAGCGGTCCGCCAGCTGAAGGCGTCTCTGGCACGTGACCTCGCCGTGGGAGGCCCCGACCTCGCCGCCCGCGCCTTCGAGGCCGGCCTGGTCGACGAGTGCCACGTGTTCGTCGCGCCCATCGTGGTGGGAGGCGGCACACGGTCGTTCCCCGACGACGTCCGCGTGCGGCTCGAACTGGCGGACGAACGCCGTTTCGGCAACGGCATGGTCCACCTCCGCTACCGCACCAGAACGAACCAACCCTAGGCCCGGATGCGGCGTCCCGAGCGCCACGCCTCGGCGAGGGGGACCTTCGCACCCATGCGCAGCACCGCGCCCTCGTACACCCGGCCGGCGACCACGACCAGGCCCGCGATCAGCCCCACCATCAGGACGAGGGCCAGGCCGACCTCCCAGGGCGCGGCGTCGCCGCGAGCCATCCGGATCGGCATCGCCAGCGCGCTGACCGGCGGGATCATGGAGACGACCGTAGGTCCGGCGCCGCCGGGGTTGAAGAAGACGTAGAAGCTGGCGATGAACGACACCATGGCGAGCATCGTCAGCGGGGTGGTGGCGTTCTGGAGCTCCTCCTGCCGCGAGACCCGCGCGGCCGCTGCGGCGGACAGGCAGGCGTAGGCCACGTAGCCCAGCACGAACCAGCCGAGCACCAGGGCGATCGGCTGCAGCATCGACGCCTCCAGCGCGAGCGACCCGGCCAGCGTGGCCGCGCCGACCGCCACGATCGAGATGACCAGCAGCTGGGTCAGGCCGAGCAGCCCGATCCCCAGCACCTTGCCGGCCAGCAGGGCGCGGGCGGGGATGGCCGAGAGCAGGACCTCGACCACCCGGCTCGACTTCTCCTCGACGACGCCCAGCGCCACCCAGAAGCCGTAGCCGAGCAGTTGGCCGTAGAGGACGAGCGCTCCGATGAACGCGATCCCGCCGCGGGTGGTGCGTTCATCGGCCTCCGGATCGAGCGTGACCAGTTCGAGCCGGGCGGTGTCGAGGGCCGATGCCACCTGTTCCGGGTCGATGCCGGCCTCCTCCAGGGCACGAGTGCCGGAGACGGCGCTGTGGGCGTTCTCGAGGACGGCGCGCAGCGACGACGGGAGGTCGCGCTCCACGACCACGGAGTCGCCCTCGATGTAGGCGTCGAGATTCCCCTCCCGGACCAGCACCTCGGCCTCGTCCGCGTCGACGACCTCGACGACGGTGAGGTCGACGTCGGCGAGCTCGGCCTGGGTCCGTGCCACGGCCGGCAGAGCGGCGCCGTCGGGTCCGGCGAAGGCGACGTGGTACTCGTCGGCGCCGAAGTTGAGGACGCGGGGAAAGGCCACGACCAGCACGATGATCCCGATCGTGATGGCCGTGGACACGAAGAACGACCGGTCACGCGCCCGCTGCACGAACTCGCGCCGGGCGACCAGCACCATGGCCTCGCGGAAGGGGAGTGCGCGCGACATCAGGCGGCGGCCTCCTCGTCCGGCTCGAGATCGTCGGCGACCACCTCGCGGAACAGCTCGACCAGAGTGGGCTCGGCCGCGCCGAACTGACGGACCGCACCCAGCCTGAGGGCCGCGGCGAGCAGTGCCTGGTCGTCGGCGGCGGGCGGCAGCTCGATCAACGCGGGCGCGCCGGTCGGACCATGATCGAGGACGACCGCACCCTCGACGGAGGCCGCGAGCCGGTCGACCCACCCCTCGGGCGCGTCGACCGACAGCCGGTAGCGCCGCGAGCCGCTACCGCCGCGCAACTCGGCTACCGTCCCGTCGGCGACCAGCGTGCCGGCACGGATGATGCCGACGGCGTCGCAGAGCCGCTCGACCAGATCGAGCTGGTGGCTGGAGAAGAGCACGGCCGCTCCGCCGTCGACGCGCTCGCGCAGCACCGTGGCCATCGCGTCGACGCCGACCGGGTCGAGACCGCCGAACGGCTCGTCGAGGACGAGCACCGTCGGGTGGTGGACGAGTGCCGCGGCGAGCTGGACGCGCTGCTGGTTGCCCAGGGACAGCTGCTCCACGCGGTCGCCCGCACGACCGGCGAGCTCGAACCGCTCGAGCAACGACGACGCCGAGGCCGCCGCCGTTGCAGCGTCCGTGCCGCGAAGCCGGGCCAGGAAGACCAGCTGCTCGAGCAGGCGCATCTTGGGATAGAGGCCGCGTTCCTCGGGCATGTACCCGAAGTCGCGACGGGTACCGGCATCGAGCGGTCGACCTCGCCAGCGGACCTCGCCCGCATCGGCGTCGAGAACCCCGAGGACGATCCGCATCGCGGTCGTCTTGCCGGCGCCGTTCCGCCCGACGAACCCGTACATCTGGCCCGGAGCCACTGTGAGGGACAGGTCGTCGAGAGCGACGACGTCGCCGTACCGCTTCGACACGCTGTCCAGTTCGAGCACCGGCGCCTCCCCGTTGTCCCGTTCGTACCCTGTGTCGACCTTCAGGACGGTACCCGCTGTCCCCCGTCGGGAGGATCTTCGGTGGGCCCGGCGGGGCGGTTGCCGTCGGCTGCCGATCGTGAGGCAGAATTCGCGCCGCAGTTCGGGCACAACTGGCGGCCCTCGTGCGTTAGGAGGGTCACGGTCCACCCGACCGAGCGAGAGAAGCGATCGCCAGAGCAAGGGGATCCATCTGATGGCAACCGATTACGACGCCCCGCGCAAGACCGACGACGAGTTGTCCGAGGACTCCATCGAGGAGCTCAAGAACCGCCGAATGGACAAGTCCTCCGGCATCGTCGACGTCGACGAGACCGAGCTTGCCGAGTCGCTCGAGCTGCCCGGTGCGGACCTGTCGAACGAGGAGCTCGCCGTGCGCGTGCTCCCCCGGCAGGCGGACGAGTTCACGTGTTCGCAGTGCTTTCTCGTCCACCACCGCAGCCAGCTCGCGCGGGAGAAGAACGGCCAGTTCGTCTGCCGCGACTGTGCGGCGTGATGCGCACCGGGAGTCCGCGCGACGCGGCCCGACATCGGGTCGTGCCGCTCGGGAGCGGCCCGTGGCAGGTTTCGACCGCCGCGGGCCGTTGTTCATGTCAGGGCGCTCGTTCCTCGGTGACTGCGCTCACGGGGGCCGCCTCGCGGCGTCGCGGGCGGCCTCGAGTGCCGCCGCGAGTCGCTGCGGACTGCGGGTGGAGACCAGCCAGTACGGCACCGGGTCGGCCGGATCGTCGACCCAGACCCGGACCATCGGGCCGACGTACCCCCGGATGAGGAGGTAGGCCCTGGGGTCGGCATCGGGTCCACGGGCGGCCCGCGCCTCGGCCGCCGGAATCACGTCGACGCGCCCGACCGCCCACAGCGGCAGGCGGGCCCGGCCGGCGACGAACGCACCGGCCTCGACCGCCACGGTGGCGCGTCCGTAGGCGAACAACCCGCCGCCCACGCCGGCCACCACGACGGCGGCCACGGGTACCGACACGATCGGGCCGTACGCGTGCTGGAAAGCCAGCCACATGGACAGGGCGGCTGCCACCGGCAGCAGCCACCACGACACGGGTACCCGCAGACGCTCCCGGTAGGGCGGCACCCCCGCAGGGTCCCATCCTGGAAGGACCGAACCGCGGGTAGGGTCACGGACCGTGACCGAGCGTGCCGCATCGGCCGTGGCCGTCCCCGACGACGCCGTGCTTCCCGCGCGGCACCCGGACGCACCGGCGCCCGGCGAGGTGATCGCCTCGCACTACCACCTCTGCGTGGGCTGTGGGCGCGATCATCCCACCGGGCTGCGCGTCGAGGTCACCGCCGGTGACGGGCTGACGCTGTCCGGACGCTTCACGGTGACCGAGGACCACCAAGGCGCTCCGGGGCTGGCTCACGGCGGCATGCTGGCCCTCGCCTTCGACGAGGTGCTCGGGTCGCTGATCTGGTTGGTGGCCACGCCGGCCGTCACCGTGCATCTCGAGACCGATTTCCGCCGCCCCGTTCCGGTCGGCACCACGCTCTACATCACCGCCCAGGTCGATGGCCAGTCCGGGCGCAGGCTGTTCGTGAGCGCCGTCGGCCGTTCCGACGCGCCCGACGGACCGGTCGCCGTGCAGGCAAGGGCGGTGTTCGTCATGGTCGGCGTGGAGCACTTCCGCCGGCACGGACGGCCACAGGACGTCGAGGCCGCGGTCGCCCGCGACGACGTGCGACGCGTGGCGCGGGCGCTCGAGGTCAACCCGTGACCGCGCCCGCCGAGATCCTCGTCCTCCGGCTCGACCCCGACGTCCCACTGCCGACGTACGCGCACCCTGGCGACGCCGGGGCCGACCTCGTGACGACGTCGGACGTCACGCTCGCACCGGGGGGCAGGGCGCTGGTCGGCACGGGCGTCGCCGTGGCCCTGCCGGACGGTTACGCTGCATTCGTCCATCCGCGTTCGGGTCTGGCGCACCGCTACGGGGTCGGGATCGTCAATGCCCCGGGCACGGTCGACGCCGGGTACCGCGGCGAGATCAGGGTTGTGCTGGTCAACCACGATCGGAGTGAGCCGGTCTCGTTCCGGCGCGGCGACCGGATCGCACAGCTCGTCGTCCAGCGCGTCGAACGGGCGCGGTTCCACGAGGTCGAGCGCCTCCCCGGGTCGGCGCGCGGCGCGGAGGGGCACGGCTCGACCGGACTCACGTCGATCGACCCCGACGGTCACGACGGAAGGGGATAGGCGGTGTTCCGACGCCGACGGCGCGGGTCCGATCCCGACCCCGCGCCCGACGCCGACGCAGCCACGGAGGCGTCCGAGGATGCGGCCGAACCGGCCCGGGCCGCTGCGGACGGCGAACCGGCCGGCGAGCCGGCCAAGACACCCCGACCCGACGGCCCGCTCGACGTCTCCGAGGTCGACTCGCACGAGCCGGGGGCACCACGCGTCGACCTCGGTGGGCTGCGGGTGCGGACCGGCCCGGGCATGAAGGTGCAGGTCCGGGTCGACGAGCGCTCGGGTACCGGCACCGCCGTGACGGTCGTCCACGAGGGCGCCGCGGTCCAGATGATCGCTGTCGCCGCGCCGCGCAGCTCCGGGCTGTGGGAACAGACCCGGCTGCAGGTGGCCGCCGAGGCCCGTCGCCGCGGCGGCACCGTCACGGAGGCGGCCGGGCCGTTCGGCACGGAGGTCCGCATCGTGGTCCCCGTCAAGACCGCCGAAGGCAAGAGCGGGCTCCAGCCGTCACGGGTCGTGGGTATCGACGGGCCGCGGTGGATGCTGCGGGCCACGTTCCTCGGCACGGCGATCACGGACCCCCACGCCTTCGCCGGACTGGTCAAGGTCGTGCGTGACGTGGTGGTCGTCCGGGGCGACCGGCCGATGGCGCCCGGCGACGTGATCCCCGTGACGGCTCCCACGCGACCCGAGCACGGCACCGAGGAACCGCCCGACGGGTAGGCTGGACAGACGTGGGCAACGGCAAGTCAGGCAACCGTGGGCTGTGGCGCGCGTTGAGCCGCTGGGCGGCACCCGAGTCCGAGATCCACGCCGCGGAGCTGCGCAAGAACGCCCGGGTGGCCGGGTGCGTGCCGCTGTCTCAGGTCGGCGACCGCGAGCGCGCCCGCGTCCGCGGCGTCGTTCACACCGTGACCCTGCAGCCGCGCGCCGGTGTCCCGGCTCTCGAGGCCGAGCTGTACGACGGGTCCGACGTGCTCACGCTGATCTGGCTGGGTCGGCGGCGCATCACCGGCATCGACTGTGGACGCACCATGGTGGTCAACGGGCGCATCTCGGCTGTCGACGGCCGCCGGGTCATGTACAACCCGGAGTACAGGCTCCTGCCGGGTGGGCCCGCGTGACCGAGCCGCGGCAGGGGTTGGCCGCCATCACCGCGGACGACCGCTTCCGGGCCGCTGACGCGCTCACTCCGAGCGCCCTTCTCGACGCCGGGCTGCCGTTGACCCTGTTCACGGTGGTCTACGCGGCCGCGGGGCGAGAACTGACGATCGCTCTGTGGGCCGCACTCGGCGCCGGCGTCGTCCTGGCCGCGGTGCGGTTGGTCCGCCGCGAGCCGCTGCAGAACGTCATCGCCGGCTTCGTCGGCCTCGCCCTGGCGGTGTTCGTGTCGGCGCGCACGGGCCGCGCCGAGGACGTGTTCCTGCCCGGGCTGCTCATCAACGTCGGGTACGGGCTCGCCTACCTGGTGTCGATCCTGGTGCGGTGGCCGCTGCTCGGCGTGTTCGTCGGCCTGGTCACCGGGCAGGGTACGTCCTGGCGTCAGGACCCGGCTCTGCTGCGTGCGTACACCAGGGCGAGCGCACTGTGGGTGGCGATGTTCGCGCTGCGGCTCGCCGTCCAGGTTCCGCTGTACCTCGCCGGTGAGGAGCATCTCGGCTGGCTCGCCGGTGCCCGCCTGGTCATGAGCTGGCCGCTGTTCCTGCTGGTGGCGTACCTGTCCTGGCTGATCATCCGGCCGGCCTACCACGCCCACGCGTTGCGTCACGCCCCCGCCGACGAGACCTCCGGCTCCTGAGGATCCGCCCACGCGCCCTCGCCGACACGCGTGGGGCCCTAGCCACGGCTGTCGCTCCGACTTGTGGCTGGTGTGTAACCCCTCCGAGGCCGAAGACACGTGCCCTACCCGCCACAAGACGAGCGCGGGCCTGCTGGACGGCGGCCCGGTGGCGGTGGGTGGGGGCGGGGGCGTGGAGGCGTCGGGTAGACCGTCAGCGACTCGGTGCGCCGTGGGGGGACAGCAGGTCCTCGAGTTGCTGTTCGCGGTCGGGTGCGGCGACGAACAGGAGCTCGTCGTGGGCCTCCAGCGGCAGGTCCGGCAGCGGCACGTGGACGTGCTTGCCGCGGATGACGGACACCAGGGTGGTGTCGGTGGGCCAGGCCACGTCGGCGATGGCTGTGCCGACGATGGGGGAGTCGTCGGGCAGAGTCAGCTCGACCAGGTTGGCCTCGCCCTGACGGAAGGTGAACAGCCGGACCAGGTCGCCGACGCTGACCGCCTCCTCCACCAGCGCGCTCATGATCCGCGGCGTGGAGACGGAGACGTCGACCCCCCAGGACTCGTTGAACAGCCACTCGTTCTGCGGATGGTTGACCCGTGCCACCACCCGCGGCACACCGAACTCGGTCTTCGCGAGCAGAGACACGACCAGGTTGGCCTTGTCGTCGCCGGTTGCGGCGATGACGACGTTGCACCGCTCCAGGGCCGCCTCCTCGAGCCGCGAGAGCTCGCAAGCGTCGGCGAGCAGCCACTCGGCCTCCGGCACGGTGGCGGCCCGGATGGCCCTGGGCTCACGGTCGATGAGCAGCACCTCGTGGCCGTTGTGCAGGAGCTCCGCGGCGATGGACCGACCCACGTTTCCGGCGCCGGCGATGGCGACCCGCATCAGACCTCGACCTCCGGTGCGGCCTGGAATACCTCGGTGACCCTGGCGGCATCGTCGAGGCGCATGATGACGTGGACCAGGTCACCCTGCTGGACCACGGTGTCCTCGTCGGGCACCACACCGTCGCCGTAGCGGGACAGGAACGCGACGCGGGCACCCGAGGCGTTCTCGAGCGCGGCCACCGTGTGGCCGACCCAGTCGTGGGTGACGTGGACCTCCGCGAGGCGGATCGTGCCGGACGGGTCGACCCACTCGGTTTCGGCTCCCTCCGGCATCAGCCTGCGAAGCATCTGGTCGGCGGTCCACCGGACGGTCGCCACGGTCGGGATGCCCAGGCGCTGGTAGACGGCGGCGCGGCCGGGGTCGTAGATGCGGGCCACGACGTTCTCGAGGCCGAAGGTCTCCCGGGCCACGCGAGCCGCAAGGATGTTCGAGTTGTCGCCGCTGCTGACGGCGGCGAAGGCCACGGCGTCCTCGATCCCGGCCTCGCGCAGGACGTCGCGGTCGAAGCCGATGCCCGAGACCGTCCGTCCCTCGAAGCCGGCGGGCAGGCGCCGGAACGCCTCCGGGTTCTGGTCGATGATGGCGACCGTGTAGTCGCGGGACTCCAGGCTGTGCGCGAGGGTTGATCCGACTCGGCCACATCCCATGATGACGACGTGCACTGTGGTCCCTCCACGAGGCGGCGTGCCGGTATCCGGTGACGACCGTGGCGCCACCATCGACGGTACACGGGCGGCTGGCGGCACCCCGGTGGGGCGAGCGCCCTAGCATTCGTCCGTGACGAAGGTGGGCGACGTCGCCCGGCGGGTGCTGATCGGTCGCAAGCTCGCGAGCAGCCGGTTGGGGGACACGCTGCTCCCCAAGCGCGTCGCACTGCCGGTCTTCGCCAGCGACCCGCTCTCCTCGGTCACCTACGCCACCCAGGAGATCCTGGTCATCCTCACGCTGGGCGGACTGTCGTTCCTGTACCTCGCACCGTGGGTGGCACTCGCCGTCGTCGTGCTGCTCGTGGTCGTCGTCCTGTCCTACCGCCAACTCGTCTACGCCTATCCGTCCGGCGGCGGCGACTTCGAGGTGGCAGCCACGAACCTCGGCTCCAACGCGGGCCTGACGGTGGCGAGCGCCCTGCTGGTCGACTATGTCTTGACCGTGGCCGTGTCGGTGTCGGCCGGCGTGGACAACCTCATCTCCGCCGTCCCCGCGCTCGGGGAGGAGCGGGTGGCGATCGCCATCGGCGTGGTCGTCGTACTCGCGGCCTTGAATCTGCGTGGCATCAGGGAGAGCGGGCGTGCGTTCGCCATACCCACCTACCTGTTCGTGATCGGGATCGTCTCGATGATCGTCTGGGGACTCGGTCGGACCTTCGCCGGCGACGCCCCGGTGGCCGAGAGCGCCGAGTACGACGTCGTGGCCGAGATGACCGATCTCGGCGGGATCGCCCTCGTGCTGCTCGTCCTCCGTGCCTTCGCATCCGGGTGTACGGCCCTGACCGGGGTCGAGGCCATCGCCAACGGGGTACCGGCGTTCAAGATACCGAAGAGCAGGAACGCCGCGACCACGCTGGCCTGGATGGGCGGCCTGTCCATCGTGATGTTCAGCGGCATCACCGCGCTGGCGCTGATCTCGGACGTGCGGTACACGGAGGAACCCTGCGACCTGGTCGGTTTCGACTGCGAGGCCGACCCGCAGCGGACGGTCGTCGCGCAGGTGGCCGCGGCCACCTTCGGCGACGGTTCGATACCGTTCTTCTACGTCCAGGCCGCCGCCGCCTTGATCCTGGTGCTGGCGGCGAACACGGCGTTCAACGGGTTTCCCCTGCTGGGCTCGGTCCTGGCCCAGCACAGCTACGCACCGCGCCAACTGCACACGCGGGGCGATCGGCTGGTGTTCAGCAACGGCATCGTGCTGTTGTCGGTCTTCGCCGGGGTGCTGATCTTCTCCTTCGATGCCTCGGTGTCGCGGCTGATCCAGCTCTACATCGTCGGTGTCTTCACCGCGTTCACTCTCGGCCAGACCGGCATGATCCGGCACTGGAACGTGGTGTTGCGCGGCTCGCTGCGGCCCGAGGAGCACCGCCGGGTGCTGCGCTCCCGGGCGATCAACACGGTGGGTGCCGCATTCACCGGTGCGGTGCTGGTCATCGTCACGATCACGAAGTTCACCCACGGCGCCTGGATCGTGCTGGTTGCCATGCCGATCCTGTTCCTGCTCATGAGGGGCATCCGCCGCCACTACGACCAGGTCGGCGCCGAGCTGGCCGCCGACGACCCTTCGGCCTCTGGTGCTGCCCTGCTGCCGTCGCGGGTGCACGCCATCGTGCTGGTCTCCAAGATCCACAAGCCGACTCTGCGGGCGCTGGCCTACGCTCGGGTCGCGCGTCCGGACGTGCTCGAGGCGGTCACGGTGAACGTCGACCTGGCCGAGACCCGGGCACTGACCGACGAGTGGGACCGACGGGAGATTCCCGTCCCCCTGAAGGTGCTGGACTCGCCGTACCGCGAGGTCACGCGTCCGATCATCGAGTACGTCAAGGGCGTCCGACGCTCGAGTCCCCGCGACATCGTCACCGTGTACATCCCCGAGTACGTCGTCGGCCGGTGGTGGGAGCAGTTGCTGCACAACCAGAGCGCGTTGCGACTGAAGACGCGGCTGCGGTTCACGCCGGGGGTGATGGTCACCAGCGTGCCCTGGCAGCTGGAATCGTCCGATGTCGCCCGGCGACGGGAGGACGACGGCGCTGCGCCGCCGGTGCGCCGTGGCGAGGTCGTGGTGGCCCGCCGAGGTAAGCGCTGAGGGTCACCGGCGTCGGGTGACCCGGAGCTTCGACTGCTTGTGCGGCAGACGTTCCCAGTCGTCCATGAACCGGGCATCGAGGCCGTGCCGGTGGGCGAGGGCGACCAGGGTCTGCGTCCGGTAGTAGAAGTCCTCGCGCAACACGTGGTGCTCCTCGCCCTCGGTTCGGTCGAAGGTGAAGTCGAACCACCCGTCGGGCTTCAGCACGCGCCCGACGTGCGCGAGGCACTCGTCGATCACCGACCTGGGCGAGTGCGAGACGACGCTGTGGGCGTGGACGACATCGAAGTGCTCGCCGGGTAGGAAGGCCAGGCGAAGATCGTCCACCAGAACCAGATGGGGCACCTTCGCCGGCGCGAGCCCGTGCCGGACCAGGTAGTCGAACTGCATCTGGCCGAGGGCGAGCCAGCGGTCGTGGGTGGCACTGCCGACGGCCGCGTCCGGCGAGGCCGCCGCATCGGCACGCATCACCGCGCGGTAGTACGCGACGTGACCGGGGTGTCGAAGCCGCAGCCCGGTGTCTCGTCCGAGCCGCCGTGCATACCGCGGGATCCGGTCCGGATGGGCGATGGCGTACCGGAGTTGGTGACGCAGACTCGACCGGTTGACCGTCCCTGCCATCGACCCGTCCCGACCTCGTGGAGAGCCAGGCTCCCCACACCGGGACCACAGCAGTCAAGGCTGCCCGCGAACGCCCCTGGCAGGCTGGGCGCATGCAGCTGCGGATCTTCACCGAGCCCCAGGAGGGCGCGACCTATGACCGACTCCGTCGGGTGGCGACCGCCACCGAGGACCTGGGATTCGACGCGTTCTTCCGCTCCGACCACTACCTGGCGATGGACACCGACGGTGGGCCGGGACCCACGGACGCGTGGGTGACGCTGGCCGGCCTCGCCCGCGAGACGAAACGGATCCGGCTGGGGACGCTGGTGTCGCCGGTGACGTTCCGCCTGCCCGGCCCGCTGGCGATCGCGGTGGCACAGGTCGACGCGATGAGCGGCGGGCGGGTGGAGCTCGGCATCGGTGCCGGCTGGTACGAGGCCGAGCACACCGCCTACGGCATCCCCTTCCCGCGACTCGGCGACCGTTTCGACATGCTGGAGGAGCAGCTCGCGGTGATCACCGGAGTGTGGGAGTCGCCGCCGGGACAGCGGTACAGCTTCACCGGCAATCGCTACGCGCTCACGGACTCGCCCGCCCTGCCCAAGCCGGTGCAGCGGCCGCGGCCTCCGGTGATCCTCGGCGGTAAAGGGCGGACTCGCACGCCTCGCCTCGCCGCCCGGTTTGCGGACGAGTTCAACGTCGGGTTCTCCTCCCTGGACCAGACGGGTGAGGCGTTCGCGCGGGTCCGGGCCGTATGTGCCGAGGCCGGCCGGGACGAGCGCTCCATGGTCTACTCGGTCGCGCAGACCGTCTGCTGCGGCGAGGACGAGCCCGCCGTCGTCCGGCGGGCGACGGCGATCGGACGCGACGCCGACGACCTGCGACGGACTGGTCTCGGGGGCACGCCGGACCAGATCGTCGACCGGATCGGGCGGTTCGCCGAGCTCGGCGCCTCCCGTGTGTACCTGCAGGTGCTCGATCTCGACGACCTCGACCACCTGGCAGTGCTCTCCGACCGGGTGCTGACTCAGGTCGGCTGACCTGCTCGTCCGCCGTACTGGTGTCATCGGCCGGAGCTGAGTAAGGTGGAGACAGATTATCTTGACGTCAAGAGAATTATCGACATGCTGGAGAGGATGATCGGACGTGGCGAGCCTGGACAGCTTCGGTGCCAGAGGGACACTCGACGTCGGCGGGTCGTCGTACGAGATCCACCGGCTCGCCGCCGCGGGCGACATCGCCAGGCTGCCGTACAGCCTGAAGATCCTGCTCGAGAACCTGCTGCGCACCGAGGACGGCGCCGACATCACCGCCGACCACGTGCGCGCCCTCGTCGGCTGGCAACCACAGGCCCAGCCCGACACCGAGATCCAGTTCACACCCGCCCGGGTGATCATGCAGGACTTCACCGGCGTGCCTTGCGTGGTCGACCTCGCCACCATGCGCGAGGCCATGAGCTCGCTCGGCGGTGATCCGTCGCGGATCAACCCGCTGGCACCTGCCGAGCTGGTGATCGACCACTCGGTCATCGCCGATGTCTTCGGAGCGCCCGATGCGTTCGAGCGAAACGTCGCGCTGGAGTACGAGCGCAACCGCGAGCGCTACCAGTTCCTGCGTTGGGGCCAGCGGGCGTTCGACGACTTCAAGGTCGTGCCGCCGGGCACGGGCATCGTCCACCAGGTCAACATCGAACACCTGGCCCGCACGGTCGTGACCCGCGAGGGTCCGTCCGGTCCCGTCGCCTACCCCGACACCTGCGTCGGCACCGACAGCCACACCACGATGGTCAACGGGCTGGGCGTGGTCGGCTGGGGCGTCGGCGGAATCGAGGCCGAGGCGGCCATGTTGGGCCAGCCGGTCAGCATGCTGATCCCGAAGGTCGTCGGGTTCAAGCTCTCAGGCTCGCTGCCCGAGGGCGCAACAGCGACCGACCTCGTCCTCACCATCACCGAGCAGCTGCGCCGGCACGGCGTCGTCGGCAAGTTCGTCGAGTTCTACGGCCCGGGCGTGGCCGCTGTCCCGCTCGCCAACCGCGCGACGATCGGCAACATGAGCCCCGAGTACGGCTCGACCATCGCGGTCTTCCCGATCGACGACGAGACCATCCGCTATCTCACGCTCACCGGTCGCCCTGCCGACCAGATCGCGCTGGTGGCCGCCTACGCCAAGGAGCAGGGCCTCTGGCACGACCCAGCGGCCGAGCCCGACTATTCCGAGCGCCTCGCGCTCGACCTGTCGACCGTGGTTCCGTCGATCGCCGGACCCAAGCGTCCGCAGGACCGCGTCTCGCTCACCGACGCGAAGCCGGCCTTCCGCCAGGCCCTGCGCGACTACGTCGCTCACGACGAGAGCCCGCACACCGGGCTCGACGACGCGGTCGAGGACACCTTCCCGGCCAGCGACCCGGTCGCCATCCATCCGGGCAACGGCGCCGACGACACGCGACTCCCGCTGTCTGCCGCGTTCGGGGCGAAGGGCCGCCCGTCCGCCCCGACCCGCGTCGTCCTCGACGACGGCACGGCGTGTGAGATCGACCACGGCGCCGTCGTCATCGCGGCGATCACCTCGTGCACCAATACGTCCAACCCGAGCGTGATGATCGGGGCTGCCCTGGTGGCAAGGAACGCGGTCGACCGCGGGCTGTCGCGCAAGCCCTGGGTCAAGACGACATTGGCACCTGGCTCGAAGGTGGTCATGGACTACTACGAGCGCGCGGGGCTGACCCCGTACCTGGAGAAGCTCGGCTTCCACCTCGTCGGCTACGGGTGCACCACGTGCATCGGCAACTCGGGCCCGCTGCTGGAGGCGGTCTCGGCCGCGGTGGATGAATCCGACCTCTCCGTCGTGTCGGTGCTGTCCGGCAACCGCAACTTCGAGGGCCGGATCAACTCCGAGGTCAAGATGAACTACCTGGCCTCGCCGCCGCTCGTCGTCGCCTATGCGCTGGCCGGGACGATGGACCTCGACATCACGACCGAGCCGCTGGGCACCGACCCTGAGGGCGAGCCGGTGTACCTGCGCGACATCTGGCCCAGCCCGGCCGAGATCGAGCAGGTCGTCGAGTCCGCGATCGCCAGCGAGATGTTCACCCGGGACTACGCCGACGTCTTCGCCGGCAACGAGCAGTGGCAGTCGCTGCCGACACCGTCCGGTGACACGTTCGAGTGGGATCCCGCGTCGACGTACGTGCGCAAGCCGCCCTACTTCGATGGCATGCCGGCCCAGCCGGAACCGGTCGAGGACATCCCCGGCGCCCGCGTGCTGGCGATGCTCGGCGACTCCGTCACCACCGACCACATCAGCCCGGCCGGGGCGATCAAGGCCGACTCACCGGCAGGGGAGTACCTGGCGTCTCACGGCGTGACCCGGCGCGACTTCAACTCCTACGGCTCCCGTCGCGGCAACCACGAGGTGATGATCCGCGGCACGTTCGCCAACATCCGGCTGCGCAACGAGATCGCTCCCGGCACCGAGGGCGGCTTCACCCGGGACTTCACCCGGCCCGACGCACCGGTGACGACCATCTACGACGCGTCCGTGTCGTACGCCGACCGGGGCGTCCCGCTGGTCGTGCTGGCGGGCAAGGAGTACGGGTCGGGCTCGTCGCGTGACTGGGCCGCCAAGGGCACGGCGCTGCTGGGCGTCCGCGCCGTGATCGCCGAGTCGTACGAGCGGATCCACCGGTCGAACCTGATCGGAATGGGCGTGCTCCCGCTGCAGTACCCCGACGGCGAGAACGCGCAGTCGCTCGGCCTGACCGGCGAGGAGAGCTTCGGCATCACCGGGATCACCCGCCTCAACGACGGCGCCATACCGGCCACGGTCCGCGTCACCGCCGGCGATGCGGAGTTCGACGCTCTCGTGCGCATCGACACGCCCGGTGAGGCGGAGTATTACCGCCACGGCGGGATCATGCAGTACGTGCTGCGCAGCCTGCTCTGAGCGGTCGGGTCAGTCCGAGCGGGTTTGGGTGCTCCACGGCTCGTCGTCGAACGTGGCGCGCTCCTCGTCGACCACCGGCTCCTCGTCGACCGGCTCGTCCCGCTCCCGGCCGCCCATGCTGAGGACGCCGATGAACAACACCACGAGACCGGCCACGCAGACCCAGACCCCGCTCTGGTAGTCGGACGGTTCGAGGTCCTCCGGGGACAGGTCCAGGGCCTGCATGACGATCCACAGCGCCAGGGTCGCGACGCCGATGAGTCCGGCCACCGTCAGCACCAGGCGGGAGCGCATCAGCGCGCCGATGACGCCGAAGACACCGACCAGTGCCAGGGGAGCGGCGACCGACGTCCAGTACGACGACGCCGTCCCGCTGATCTCGGTCTGGAACAGCCGTTCCAGCGGCATCTCGGTGGGCATCACGTCGTCCAGCCAGTCCAGGTAGGCACTCGCGGTCACGCCCAGAGCGCCCAAGGCGCCCACCAAGGCTCCTGCCGTTCGACGTCCGGACACGACCACCGACCTCCTGAACGCAAGGGACTTCGCTGCCGTGGGTCACTGTGCCACCGGTGGCGACCGGTTGCCCAGAGGCGCGCTGCGGGCACCTGTCCGCCGCCGGCGGCGACGGCGAGCGTCCTAGACTCGTCCCGACATTCAGGACTGCGAGGAGGCGAGACGGTTGGGTGTCCTCGACCGGGTGCGGGAACCGCGAGACCTCCGCGGTCTCACCGACGACGAGCTCGCGGCGCTGGCCGCCGAGATCCGCGATCTGCTCGTCAGCACGGTCGCCCGCAACGGCGGGCACCTCGGCCCGAACCTCGGGGTGGTCGAGCTGACGATCGCCGCACACCGCGTCTTCGACTCCCCACGCGACCCGATCCTGTTCGACACCGGACACCAGGCCTACGTCCACAAACTGCTGACCGGCCGTCGGGACCGGTTCGCCAGCCTGAAGCAGCAGGGCGGCCTGTCCGGTTACCCGTGCCGGGCCGAGAGCGAGCACGACTGGGTGGAGAACTCGCACGCCTCGACGGCACTGTCCTACGCCGACGGGCTGGCCAAGGCCTTCGCCGTGCGCGGCGAGCGGAACCGCACCGTGGTGGCGGTCGTCGGCGACGGAGCCCTGACCGGCGGCATGGCCTGGGAGGCGCTGAACAACCTCGCCGGCGGCCCCCGGGGCGCGACGACCGGGCCGGCCAGCCGTCCCATCGTCATCGTGGTCAACGACAACGGCCGCTCGTACTCGCCGACGGTCGGCGGCCTGGCCGACCACCTGGCCGGGCTTCGGACCAACCCGCGCTACGAGCAGGCGCTCGAGGTGATCAAGCGGTCACTGGGCCGCACGCCGCTGGTCGGGCAGCCGTTCTACGACGCGCTGCACGGCATCAAGAAGGGTCTCAAGGACGTCCTGTCGCCGCAGGGCCTGTTCGAGGACCTGGGGCTGAAATACATCGGACCGGTCGACGGGCACGACCGCGCGGCCGTGGAGCAGGCTCTCGCCCGGGCCAAGCGCTTCCGCGGCCCGGTGATCGTGCACTGCCTGACCCAGAAGGGATTCGGTTACGACATCGCCGTCCGCGACGAGGCCGACCAGATGCACAGCCCGCCCGCATTCGACCCGCAGACCGGGGCCCCGACGGCGCAGCCCGGTCGCACCTGGACCGGTGTGTTCAGCGCCGCACTCGTCGAGGCCGGACGCGTGCGTCCCGACCTCGTTGCCGTCACGGCGGCGATGTTGGGCCCCACCGGGCTCGATGCCTTCGCCCGTGCCTACCCCGATCGCTGCTTCGACGTCGGGATCGCCGAGCAACACGCCGTCACATCCGCGGCCGGCATGGCGATGGCCGGTCTGCACCCGGTAGTCGCGGTGTACGCCACCTTCCTCAACCGGGCCTTCGACCAGGTCGTCATGGACTGCGCGCTGCACCGGTGCGGCGTGACCTTCGTGCTCGACCGCGCGGGGGTCACCGGGGACGACGGCGCGTCGCACAACGGCATGTGGGACATGTCGATCCTGCAGGTGGTGCCGGGGCTCCGCCTGGCCGCCCCGCGCGACGCCACGACGCTGGTCCACCTCCTCGACGAGGCACTCGCCGTCGACGACGCTCCGACCGTCGTGCGATTCCCGAAGGGCGTGGTCGGCCCGGACCTGCCGGCGCTGGACCGGGTCGGCGGTTGCGACGTGCTCGTCCGGTCGGGTGACCGCGACGTGCTCCTGGTCGCGGTCGGGTCGATGGCGGCCTGCGGCGTCGACGCCGCGCGCCGGCTGGCCGCCCAGGGTGTCGGGGTCACGGTGGTCGACCCGCGCTGGGTCAAGCCGGTCGACCCGGCCCTGGTCGAGCTGGCCCGCGAACACCGGCTCATCGTCACCGTCGAGGACAACGGCCGCGTGGGCGGCGTCGGAACCGCGATCGCACAGGAACTGCGCGACGCCGGCGTGATCGCGCCGGTCCGCGACTTCGGCCTGCCCCAGCGGTTCCTCGACCACGCCAAGCGGCCCGCGATCCTGGCCGAGGTCGGGCTGACCGGGCAGGACCTGGCTCGCGAGGTCGCCGGTCTGGTCGCGGCGCTGGATGCCCGACCGGGTGACCACGTTCCGGCTGCCCCTGACCGACTCTGAGAGCGTGCACTGGGCCGCCGGGACCCTTCACCACTACCGTTCAGCTGTGACCGTGACGAGGCACTCCTACCGCTCGGATGTTCCTGCCTGGCTCGAGCGGCAGGCAGCGATCGCCGGTCGTCTGCTCGTCGTCGGGCTGGCCATCGCGGCGGTGGTGTGGCTGGCATTGCGGATCCAGTTCATCTCGTCCGCGGTCGTCCTGGGCTTCGCCGAGGTCTCGGTGTTGTGGCCGCTGGTCCGGTGGCTGCGCGCGCGCCGGGTGCCGCAGCCGATCGCTGCGATCGTGTGCGTCATCGGGTTCCTGGCATTCTTCGTCGCGCTCATGGTCTTCGTGGTCGCCGAGGTCGTGCGCAGCGGTCCGGAGCTCGCCGACGCTGCCGTGGGTGCGTTCGAGGACATCGTCGCGTGGCTGCGGACCGGGCCATTCGGAGTCGACTCGGAGGCCGTCCAGAACGCGCTGGACGAGCTCCAGAACTCGGTTGGCTCGTTCATCGGCGGTGTCGGGTCAGGCGTGGCCACCGGGTTGTCCGTGGTGGGCAACCTCCTCACGGTTCTGCTGATCGCCACCTTCTTCACGGTGTTCGCGCTGTCCAGTGGCGACAAGCTGTGGGCGCAGTTCCTCGGCACGCTCCCGGAGGACCGCCGCCGGCCGGCGACCGAGGCGTTCCGGGCGGCGATGCAGGCCGCCGGCAGCTGGTTCTACGCCGCGACGCTGACCGGTCTCGTCGACGGGATCATCATCGGCGTCGGCCTCTGGTTGCTGGGCGTCCCACTCTACGTTCCGATCGGGGCGCTGACCTTCGTGCTGGCCTACGTCCCGCTCGTGGGCGCGACCATCGCGGGCGTCGTCGCGGTTCTGGTCTCGCTGTTCGCCGGCGGACTGACGACGGCGCTGTGGACGCTGCTCCTCGTGCTCGCGGTCCAGCAGATCGAGGGCAACGTGCTCTCGCCGCTGCTGTTGTCGAGGGCGCTGAACTTCCACCCGCTGATCATGCTGATCCTCACGACGGCCGCCGCGGCGGCGTTCGGCCTGGTGGGGCTGTTCCTGGCCATCCCGGTCACAGGCGCGATCAGTGCGGCCGTGATGGCCTATCGGCGGGCTTTGGCCGGGCCTGAGACCGCGGCGGTCGTCACACCGTGACGTGACGCTGGATGGTGCATCTTTTCTCTCGATCTTGGTGTCTGTTCGCTGATGAGTCTGATGTATCATCGTGTCCATGACGCGCATCACGGTCGACGTCAACGATCAGTGGCTCGACGCTGCCCGCGAGGTGCTGGGCACGGCGACAAAGGTGGCGACCATCAACGAGGCACTCCGTTCCTTCGCCGTGCGCAAGCAGGCAGCGGAGATCGTCGCGGCGTTCGACGCCGTGCAGATGGACTTCGCGGGCTCCGAGCAGGCATGGCCTCACGGCGGTGGGCGTGACCTGTCTCGGCTGGCCGAGGATGCGCGGCAGGCCGAAGCGTCCTGATGGCCGCAACGGTCTACCTGGCTGACACGTCGGTGTACGTCCTGCAGAGCCGGCACCCACAGGTCAGGCGGCGATTCGAGACTCTGCTCGCACAAGGTCGGTTGGCCGCCTGCCAGATGACCGCGCTGGAGTACCTGAACAACGCCCCGGACCCACGTGCGTACGAGGTGTTGTGGGGAGCGTTGCACGGGCATCGATGGATGGACGTCACGGCGGACGCGATGACCCGCGCGCTCGATGTCCACCGCGCTCTGGCTGCGAATGGCCAGCACCGGCACTTCCGGCTTCCCGATCTCGTGATAGCTGCGACAGCCGAGGTCCACGGTGCCGCCATCCTGCACTACGACACCGACTACGACCGCATCGCCGCCGTCACGGGGCAGGCGACCGAGTGGGTGGCACCCCGCGGCTCCCTGTAGAGCCGTTACATGGTCGGCACGCTGGCGACCCCGGGTGGGAGGAACCGGCGGCCGGTGGCCCTTTCTGCGACGCCGGTGCGGTCAAGGTAGGGCGTGATGCCGCCCAGGTGGAATGGCCAGCCGGCGCCGAGCAGCAGGCACAGGTCGACGTCCTGGGGCTCGGCCACCACGCCGTCGTCCAGCATCAGCCTGATCTCCTGTGCCATCCCGGTCAGGGCGTTCTCGAGCACCTCCGCCTCGGTGCGAACCGTGTCGCCCTGCTCGAACAGGGCCCGCGTGTCGTCGTCGAGATAGGGCCGGCCCTGGTCGTCCCACGACCAGATTCCCGGCTTGCCGGCGGTCACCAGCCGGCGCAGGTTCTCCGAGACCGCGAACCGGTCGGGAAAGGCCTCGTGCATCGTCTCCGTGACGTGCAGCGCGACGGCCGGACCGACGAGTTGCAGGAGGACGAACGGCGACAGCGGCAGGCCGAGCGGCGCCGCGGCGCGGTCCGCGACCTCGAGCGGCGTGCCCTCGTCCGCGGCTCGGGTGATTTCACCGATGAACCGGGTGAGGATCCGGTTGACCACGAACGCGGGAGCGTCCTTGACCAGCACGCAGGACTTCCTCAGCTCCTTGCCGACCGCGAACGCGGTGGCGAGTGCGGCGTCGTCGGTCCGCTCGGCACGTACCACCTCGAGCAGCGGCAGTACGGCCACCGGGTTGAAGAAGTGGAAGCCGACGACGCGTTCGGGATGTGCGAGCTGCGAGGCCATCTCGGTGACCGACAGCGAGGAGGTGTTCGTCGCCAGCACGCAGTCGGATGAGACCACGCCCTCCAGTTCGGCGAACACCTGCTGCTTGACCTTCATCTCTTCGAAGACGGCCTCGAGGACGAAGTCGGCATCGGAGAAGGCGGCGATGTCGGTGCTGCCGGTGACCAGCGCGGTGAGCCGGCGAGCCTGGTCAGTGGTGATCCGGCCCTTGCCGGCGAGCTTCGCGATCTCCGCATGGACGTGCCCGACGCCCTTGTCGACGCGTGGCTGGTCCAGGTCGGTGAGGACCACCGGTACCTGCAGCCGCCGGACGAACAGCAGCGCGAGCTGGCTGGCCATCAGACCTGCTCCCACGATGCCGACCGTGGTGACGGGCCGGGCAAGGCCCGGATCCGGAGCGCCGACCGGACGCCTGGCGCGCCGCTGCACGAGGTCGAAGGCGTAGACGCTCGACCGGAACTCCTCGCTCATCACCAGGTCCCCGAGAACCTCGTCCTCGGCGGCGAAGCCGTCGACCTTTGTTGCCGTCCGGGCCACCGAGATCAGCTCGAGTGCCCGGTACGGTGCGGGAGCCTGTCCGTGCACCTTCGCGTCGGCGGCGGCTCGGCCTCGTGCGACCGCAGACTCCCAGGCGTTCTCGTCACGGTCGACTGCGGGGCGTTCGACGACGACCTCGCCACGGATGACCTTGGCGGTCCACAGCAACGACTGCTCGAGGAAGTCGGCGGCGTCGAGGAATGCGTCGGCGATACCGAGTTCGGCGACCTGACGGCCCCTGAGCATCCGGTTCTGGTTGAGCGCGTTCTCGACGATGACGGTGACGGCCTTCTCCGGGCCCACCAGGTTCGGCAGCAGCCACGACCCGCCCCACCCGGGGACGAGGCCGAGGAAGGTCTCGGGCAGAGCCACTCCGGCCACGGCCCCGTGGACCGTGCGGTAGGTGCAGTTCAGCGCCAGCTCGAGCCCCCCGCCGAGTGCGAGCCCGTTCACGAACGCGAAGGTCGGGACCGGGCCGTCGCCGAGCCGAGCGAACACACGGTGGCCCAGGCGGGCGATCTCGACGCCCTGCCCGCGTTCGGTCACGAGCGCGACACCGTTGAGGTCGGCGCCGGCTGCCAGGATGAACGGCTTTCCGGTGAGGCAGACCGCCACCACTGCGGGCTCGCCGTAGGCGGTGTCCAGTGCCCGGTCGAGCTCGAGCAGGCTGGCCGGCCCGAGGGTGTTGGGCTTGGTGTGGTCGTGGCCGTTGTCGAGAGTGATCAGCGCCGCCTTGCCGGCACCGAGTGGTAGGTCGACGAACCGGACGAGGGCCCGGGTGACGACCTCGCCGGGAAACGCCGTGGTGTCCGCCGCGGCCATCAGGCAGCCGCCTCCTCGGCGTCACCGGCGCCGTAGTCGGCGTGGTGGGGGTTCTCCCAGACGACCGTTCCACCCATGCCGATGCCGACGCACATCGTCGTGATGCCGTACCTGACCTCCGGACGGTCCTCGAAGGCCCGGGCCAGCTGGGTCATCAGGCGGACCCCGGACGAGGCGAGCGGGTGTCCGAGCGCGATCGCACCACCGTAGGGGTTGACCCGGGGGTCGTCGTCGGCGATGCCGTAGTGGTCGAGGAAGGCCAGCACCTGGACGGCGAACGCCTCGTTGATCTCGACCAAGCCGATGTCGTCCATCGTCAGGCCGGCGTGCGTCAGCGCCTTGTCCGTCGCGGGCACCGGACCAAGGCCCATGAACTCCGGCTCGACACCGGCGAACGAGTACGACACCAGCCGCATGCGAGGAGTCAGGCCGAGCTCCGCCGCGGCGTCGGCCGAGGCCAGCAGGGCCGCCGTCGCACCGTCGTTGAGACCGGCGGAGTTGCCCGCCGTCACGCGGCCGTGCGGACGGAACGGGGTCTTCAGTTCCGCGAGGTCCTCGACGGTGGTGCCCGGGCGCGGCGGCTCGTCGGCGGTCGCGAGGCCCCAGCCCTGCTCGGCGCTACGGGTCGCGACGGGAACGAGGTCGGGCTGGACGTTGCCGTCGGCGTAAGCCTTGGCGAGCTTGGCCTGGCTGGCGGCCGCGAACGCGTCGGCCCGCTCTTTGGTCAGGTGCGGGAACCGGTCGTGCAGGTTCTCCGCGGTCTGGCCCATGACCAGGGCAGACGGGTCCACCAGCTTCTCGGCGAGGAAGCGCGGGTTGGGATCGACGCCCTCGCCCATCGGGTGGTGACCCATGTGCTCGACGCCGGCAGCGATGACGACGTCGTACGCACCGAACGCGATTCCGGCCGCCGTCGTCGTCACCGCCGTCATCGCGCCGGCGCACATACGGTCGATGGCGTAGCCCGGAACCGACCGCGGCAGGCCGGAGAGCAGGGCGGCGGTGCGCCCGATGGTCAGCCCCTGGTCGCCGATCTGCGTGGTGGCGGCCACGGCAACGTCGTCGACGCGCTCGGGCGGCAGCTGCGGGTTACGTCGTAGTAGTTCGCGGATGCATCTGACGACGAGGTCGTCCGCGCGGGTCTCGTAGTACATCCCCTTCGGGCCGGCCTTGCCGAACGGGGTACGGACACCGTCGACGAACACGACGTCGCGGACGTGGCGGATGGCACGCGGCACGAGCGCCTCCTTCAGGTATGGGGCCGATGCTACTCGCCGGTAACCCGGACCGGCGAGGGTGCGTCCAGCCCAAGCTTCGCCGGCCCCGAATGATCACGTTAAGAGGGTGTGGGGGTCCTTCACCAGGTCTGCAGACCTGGCAACGGGGGGAGAGACCCTCTTCACGTGATCATTCGGGGACGTGGGCGTCGGGGTGTGGGGGCAAGGTACGCGTCGCCTCGCGGGTGGACAGGGGTGACAGGAGTCCCCGGTAGGCGGCCACGAAGGCGCGCACCCAGTCCGGATCGGTCTTGGCGTGCTCGCGCAGGGCCCAGCCGATGCCCTTGCGGAGGAAGAAGTCGGGATCGTCGGCGTTGGCCAGGATGCACTCGGCGAGGAGCGCGGTGTCCGTGCTGTCCCTTGAGCCGATCTGGCAGATGACCGCGGCCCGGCGCCGCCAGCGGTCATCGTCGCGAGACCAGCGGCGCACGACCCGGTCGATCTGAACCGGGTGGGCGCGCAGGAGCGGTCCGACCAGCCGGATCGCGACCTCGTCGACGTGATCCCACCATCCGCCGGTGACGATCAGATGCTCGTCCAGGGCGACCGCGCGTACGTCGGTCGCCCATGAGGCGTAGGGGCGGTGCCGAGCCAGGTCCGTGGCTGCGTAGCGCTCCTCGCGGAACTCCGCGCCGTCCCAGAGCAGGCGGACGGTCGCCTCCCAGCTCTCACGGTCCTCGAGCACATGGGCCCGGAACACCGGCCGCAGCGCCGCCGTCCGGGCGGGTTTGGGAATCCCGCGGAACGGCATCGCCGACTTCATGTAGGCCTGCATCGGCGCCGCCTTGGCCGGATCGGAGGCCGCGGCGAGGGCACGGCGAACGTCGGCGACGAACGGCAGCGAGGCGCCGGTCATCTGGTCAGGTTAGAGGGTGCGTTCAGCGACCGGCGGCGCGCGACCTCACGATGAGCGCAGGTCGCGACGGACGACGCAACACGACGCGCAGTACCTGCCGCGGCCGTCGGCGGCGGTGAACCACAGGCAGCAGGTCCGGCGACGGACCCGCGGTCCGCCGGGACCCTCGACGAGGTCGACCAGGCCGCGGACGCGCTCGCCGAACGAGTTCAGCAGCGTCCGCGCGGTCGCGACCCGGTCGGCCACGGTGCCGTCCGGGATGAGCAGCGCGGGCTGCGCGACCGCCTCGGCGACCGTTCCCCACAGGAGTCGTTCGCCCACCCGGGTCGCGCCGTGAAGTGCGGCGACGACGGCGGCGAGGTGGTCGTCGACCAGCGCAGCCTTCGCAACGCCCAGCAGGTCCGCCGGGTCACGGACGACCAGGGCGGCCGGGTGCGCGGCGGCCGGGTCGTCGGGAAGCACGGCCACGGCGGTGTCGGCCAGGTCGAACCGCACGTACGGCATGTCGGAGGAGATGCCGACCCGGATCCGGTCGGTCTCGGGAACCGGAACCCGACGGTGCCGGGCCCAGCCGACGAGCACGGGAAGCGTCACCGCCCAGGCGTATCCCTTGAAGGCGAGCGCGGCGGCGGCGTGGGGACCGACGTCCCATCGACGCGCCGCGTCGTCGAGCAGGGCGCGCAGGGCTGATCCGTCCGGGTGCGTGAGCCAGCTCCCCGGGTACCACAGCGCGGCGTCGTCATGTCCCGGCGAAGCCGGCGCGAAGCCGGGTGCGACCTCGGCGACGGACTCGAGCACCAGGTCGAGGGGGTGGAGTCGGTCGCGGGCCGCGATGGTCTCGATGCTCATCAGGAGTAAGGCTAGCCTAAGCTATCAATGACGACACGGAGACCCGAAGATCGTCGCGGCTCCGTGCGGCGCCCGGTGCCGGCGCTAGGCTCGGCGACACCCCTATGAACAGCTCGTATGATCTCGTCGTCCTCGGCGCCGGCCCGGCTGGGCTCGCCGCGGCGTTGCGCGCTGCCCGGCGCGGTCTGAAGGTCACCGTCCTCGAGCGGGCCGGGCGGGTCGGCGGGCTGGCCGGCTCGTTCGACATTGCGGGCGTACGGGTCGACCACGGGTCCCATCGGCTGCATCCCTCCACGCCGCCCCGTGTGCTCGGGGACCTTCGCGGGCTGCTCGGCGACGACCTGCAGAGCCGCCGCCGCAACGGCCGACTCCGGGTCGCCGGCCGATGGGTCGGCTTCCCGCTCCGCGCGGGCGAGCTCGCCCGCGAGCTACCCGTACCCCTGGTCGCCCGGATCGCCAGCGAGTCGGCCACCTCTCCGCTGCGTAGAGCGCGTGCGGACACCTACGCCGGAGTGCTGCGCGCGGGCCTCGGGCCGACCCTCTACGACGAGTTGTACGGGCCCTTCGCCCAGAAGCTGTGGGGACTTCCCGGCGACCGCATCAGCAGCGTTCAGGCCCGGCGGCGCGTGTCGGCCGACACGGCCTGGAAGATCGCCGCGCGGATCGTGCGTGGCAACCGCGGCGACGGGCAGGGGCAGACCTACCTCTACCCCCGACGCGGGTTCGGCCAGATCGTCGAGGCGCTGGCCGAGGCGGCGTCGGCGGCGGGTGCCGAGATCCGGCTCGAGGCGGAGGTCGACAGCGTGCGTGTCGTCGAGGACGAGGTCCTCGTCGGCACCCAGGACGCCGACCAGTTCACGGCCGGCCACGTGTTCTCCACCCTGCCGCTGCCCGTCCTGGCTCGGATCTCCCGACCCGCGCCGTCGCTCGCCGACATCGAGTCGGCCAGCCGGCTGCGGTTCCGGGCGATGCTGCTGGTCTACCTCGTCCACCGGGGAGGGCGGTGGACGAGGTTCGACGCACACTACGTGCCGGGACTCGAGACGCCGATCACGCGGATCTCCGAGCCCGCCAACTACCGCGACAGTGCCGACGACCCGGCCGACCGGTCCGTCTTGTGTGCCGAGATCCCGTGCTCGATGACCGACGATGTCTGGGGACTCGACGACGAGTCGCTCGGCGATCTCGTCGACGAGGCTCTGGCCCGCACTGGCCTACCTGCCGTGAACCGCCTGCACGTCGAGACCCGCCGGCTCGGTCAGGTCTATCCGGTGTACCGGGTCGGCTTCGAGCAGGATCTCGCCGGTGTGGACGCGTGGGCCAGGATGCTCCGCCGTGTGGTGACCTTCGGAAGGCAGGGGCTGTTCGCCCATGACAACACCCATCACGCGCTGGTCATGGCCTACGACGCCGTCGATGCGCTGCGCGACGACGGCCGGTTCGACCGCTACGCCTGGACGGCGGCCCGCGAGCGGTTCGACCGCCACGTCGTCGAGGACTGAGACAGCCGGCCGGTTGAGCTCTCGCCGCACGGCGGGCACCACCGAGCACAGGTACCGGCCCAGGCGGACGAACGACGCGCCCGAGGTGCGGAACGCGTAGCTGATCGGCACCTCGCGATAGACGAACCCCTTGCCGACCAGGTTCAGCGTCAGCACCTGGGCGTAGTTGTAGTCATGGATGATCTCGGCCTCGGCGGCGGCGCGAGGGGAGAACGCGCGGTACCCGCTCTGGCCGTCGGTGACCGGGAGCCGGGCCATCCAGCGCACCCAACGCGTGAGCACAACGTTGCCCAGACGGCGGTGGGGGAGCATCCGGCGGATGTCGCCGTCGAAGCGCGACCCGACCACGTAGTCAGCTGAGCCGTCGAGGACCGGGGCCGCCAGGCGCGCGACCTCGGCCGGGTCGTACTCCAGGTCGGCGTCGAGGTAGACCACCGCTGCCGGGTCGAGGGCCGTCGCCTCGGCCAGGCCGCGGCGCACTGCCGCACCCAGGCCCAGGTTCCGCGGCTGGGCGACGACCGTCGCGCCGGCGTCGCGGGCCGCCTGCGCCGAGCGGTCGGTCGAGCCGTCGTCGACCACCAGGGCAATGACGTGACGGCCCTGCACGGTCCGGGGCAGCGTCCGCACGACCTCTCCGACGGTCGCCTCCTCGTCGTGCACGGGAACCATGACGACGACCGGAGCGTCCGGGCCGGGGATCCGCGGCCGCGGTCTGGGTGGTAGGCGGCCTGGGAGCCGGAACCGTCCCCAGTACCCGGGTTCGGGTCGGACCAGCGCGTGCGTGCCGACCGCCAGCGCGTACCCGGTCTTGACAGTGTGTGTCGTGAGCGCGACCGCGAACGCCTCCCCGGCGGGTATGCCGAGTGCGACCATCGCCGCCGTCGCCGCCGCCTCGTAGGTGCCGAGACCGCCCGGGGTCACGGCCACTGTCTGGGCGGCGATCGTCGCGGCGGTGACGGCGACGGCCTGCCACAGGCCGAGATGGAGGCCCGCCACCCGCGCGACCTCCCACACGACGGCGGCCTCGAGCACCCAGGCCAGCGTCGTGGCCGCCAGCGGAGCAGGACCAGGCAGGCGTACGCGAACACCTGCGGCATGAAGACGGCGGGACCAGGCCAGGCCGGCGAGGGCACCGCCGAGAGCGAGAACGGCCACGAGAGTTCCCCAAGGACCGGCGGCCGCCAGCACCGTGGGCGCCGCCACGGCGGCGAGGGCGAGGACGGCCAGGACGTCGGCGGCCCGCAGGGTCAGCGCGGACGCCGCGACGGCACCTGTCGGCAACGGGGTTCGGCGCACGACGCTGGTGACCCGAAGAGCCTCGCCGAGGCGCAGCGGCAGGACGTGGTTGGCGAGCAGGGAGACGTGCAGTGCCGCCCATGCCTGAGCGGCGGGCAGGCCGGGCAAGGTCCGCTGCCATGCCCAGGCCCGCAACGCGAAGGCACCCGCGTAGACGAGAAGCGCCAGTGCCAGCCCGGCCGGATCGGCGAGCAGCGCCGACACGACCCGGTGCAACGACCCCGCCTCGACGGCGCGGGCGACGTAGACCGCCGACGTGATCAGGACCGCGACGCCGAGGACGACGCCCGCCACGCGCAGGGACGAGCCACTCTTCCGTCTCACGGCAGGTAAGGCTAACCTACCTCGAGTTTGGAGAGGCTTACCTGAGTTGAACGTCGCCTGAGGAGGGTCGCGCGTGCCCGTCGTGGTCACCGGAGCCGCCGGCTTTGTGGGCAGCGCGGTCGTGTCGCACCTGCTGGAGCGGGACGAGCGGGTCCTGGCGATCGACCGACTGCCGGTCGTCCGGTCCGGCGTCGCGGCCGTCCGGGCCGACCTGTGCGACGGCGATCCAGCGGTGCTGGCGGCGCTGCGCGAGGCCGATTCGGTGATCCACCTCGCCGGATGCCCGGGCGTGCGGGACCGAGCGCCCGGCGTGGAGCGTCGACGTCGACGCGACAACGTCGACGCGACCCGGGCCCTGCTGGCGGCGACGCCGGTCGACGTGCCGGTCGTGGTGGCCTCGTCGTCGTCGGTGTACGGCGGTGCCCGGTGCGGCCGCGCGAGCCGGGAGAGTGATCCCTGCCACCCGGTCGGCGGGTACGCCGCCAGCAAGGTCCGTGCGGAGCGGCTGTGCGCCGCACGGGTCGACGCGGGTGCGCCGTTGGCGGTGGCGCGGCCGTTCACCGTGGTCGGCGAGGGCCAGCGTCCGGACATGGCGCTGGCGCGCTGGATCACGGCAGCCCGCCGGGGCCGCCCGCTGCGGGTACTGGGCGGCCTCGATCGCACCAGGGACTTCACCGACGTCCGGGAGGTCGCCCGCGCACTCGCCGCCCTGCGCGGCGCCGCCGGCGTGGTCAACGTCGGTGCCGGTTCGCCGCGCAGCCTGCGCGACGCGGTCGACGCGGTGGGCGCCGTCCTGGGCGTCGAGCCGGTGGTCGAGGTCGTCCCCGCGGCACCCGAGGAGGTGCCCGACACCTGGGCCGACCCGTCGCGCCTGGCCGAGCTGACCGGGATCGTCCCCGTCACCGACCTGGTCGACGCGGTCGCGCGCATCGCCGAGGCCTCCGTGCTCGAGGCGGTCGGATGATGAACCGGAGGCTGTACGTCGCGATGGCCGCCGCGGCGGTCGCGACGCTGATCGCAGCGCTGCTCGGTATCGGTGTCCGGTCGACCTACGGTGGCCACGCGGCCGTCGACGAGCCCCAGTACCTGCTCACCGCCGTGTCGCTGTCGGAGGACCACGACCTCGACATCGCCGACGAGTTGGCCGCGCAGCGCCACCGGGCCTTCTTCGATGCCGAACTTCCGGTGCAGACCGGCCGCCTCGGCGACGGGCGGCAGGTCAGCCCGCACGACCCGCTGCTACCGGTTCTGCTGACGGTGCCGGTGGCGCTGGGCGGGTGGGTGGGCGCCAAGGCGGCGCTGTCTCTCCTGGCCGCCGCGACGTCGGCGTTGCTGGTGTGGGTCGCCGTCCGGCGCTTCGGCGTTCCCGTCGACGTGGCCGGGGTGGGCGCTGCAATCGCCGGGGCGTCGGCGCCACTCGCGGTCTACGGCCAGCAGGTCTACCCGGAGTTGCCGGCCGCGCTGGCGTTGCTCGCCGGTGTGGCCCTCGCCACCGGCCCGCTGCGGCGACCGGGACTGGTCGGCGTCGGCGTCGCCGTGACGGCCCTGCCCTGGTTCGGGGTGAAGTACCTGCCCCTGGCCGCCGCGTTGGCGGCGGTCGTCCTGGTGCGGCTTGCCCGCGAGGGCCGCTGGCGGTCTATGAGCACTCTGTCAGCCGGCCTGGCCACGTCCGGTGCCGTCTATCTGCTCGTGCACCACATGATCTGGGGCGGCTGGACCGTGTACGCAACCGGCGACCACTTCGAGCAGACCGGTGAGTTCTCGGTCGTGGGCGTGCAGCCCGACTACGTCGGGCGGTCGCTCCGTCTCGTCGCGCTGCTGGTCGACCGTGCCTACGGGCTGGTGGCATGGCAGCCCGCCTGGCTGCTCGCGGTGCCGGCAGTCGCGGCGCTCGCCGTGCTGGGCGCCCGGACCACGGGGTACCGCGCTGCGGTGGTCGTCGCGCCGCTGCTGGCGGGCTGGGCCACGGCGACGTGGGCGGCGCTGACGATGCACGGCTACTGGTGGCCCGGCCGCCAGGTCGTGGTCGTCCTGCCGCTTGCCGCACTGACCGTGCTGTGGTGGCTCGGGAGGGTGGTTGCGCGTCTGCAGCCGGGGGCACTCGTCCTGGGCCTGCTCGGCGTCGTGCACATGGCCGCCCTGCTGGTCGACGGCTGGTCCCGCGAGATCACCTGGGTGGTCGGGTTCGAGCTCGTCGACGACCCGTTGTACCGGGTTCTGCGCCCGGTTCTTCCCGACTACCGGGCCGACGGGCCCGGCTTCTGGCTGCTCCACATCGCGTGGGTGGCCGCCATCCTCGTCCTGCTGTACGCAGGTGCGCGCACGGCGCGCGGCCGTCGGCGGCCGGACGTGGACCGTCCACAAGAGAGGATCACCGTCCCATGAATCGTCCCCGCTCCCGGCTGGCCGCCTGGTCCGCCGCCTCCGTCGCCGTGCTCGCCCTCGGGCTGGCCGGCTGCTCCGACGACGGATCGGACTCCGGCTCCGGCTCCGGCTCGGGTTCGGGTTCCGGCTCGGGTTCGGGTTCCGGCTCGGCGTCTGCCTCGGAGTGACCGGCCCGACATAGCGGCCGCCGCACCCGCGCGGTCAGGCCGCCGGAACCGCGGCGAAAGCCTCGCTGACCGGCCCGGCGGTGAGCCGGATCTGCCAGTCGCGGGCGCCGCGGTCGCGGAAGGCGGCGGCCACCGCGTCCTCGGTCGGCGGGTCGGGCGGCGTCCACGCCGCCCGGCGCAGAGTCTCCGGCGCCAGCAGGTTCTCGACCGGCAGGCCGTGTGCCTCGGCGATCTCCGCGAGCGCGGCCCTGGCGGCGGTGAGCCTGGCAGCGGCGGCCGGCTCGCGGGACGCCCAGGATCGGGCGGGCGGAGGCCCGTCGTAGCGCACCGCGAGCGTCGGCAGGTCGGTGTCGGCCGCGGCACTCGCCCGGGCGATGGCCTTGGCCCATCGGTCGGACTCGCGGCGCTGCGCCCGGCCACGGAAGACCGGCAGGATCGCGAGCTCGGCCGGTCCCTTCGGCATGGCCAGGGCCGCTTCGACGATGGCCGCGTCCGGAAGTACCCGGCCGGGGGACAGGTCGCGGCGACGGGCCAGCCGGTCGCGCTCGAGCCACAGCTCGCGGACGGCGGCCAGCCGCCGCCGGTCGCGGACCCGGTGCAGTCCCGACGTGCGCCGCCACGGCTCGTCACGAGGCCCGGGCGCCTGGAACCTCGCGAGCGCCTCGAACTCCTCGCGGGCCCAGCCGAGCTTGCCGGCCGCACGCAACTGCCCGTGCAGGGCGTCGCGGAGCTCGACGAGCAACTCCACGTCGAGTGCGGCGTAGCGAAGCCACGGCTCCGGCAACGGCCGGGTGGACCAGTCCGCGGCCGAATGCCCCTTCTCGAGCGCGTAGCCCAGCACGCTTTCGACCAACGGGGCCAGCCCGACCCGGGGGTGGCCCAGCAACCGACCGGCCAGTTCGGTGTCGAACAGCCGAGCCGGGCGCATGCCGACCTCGGCCAGGGACGGCAGATCCTGGCTGGCCG
Source organism: Jiangellaceae bacterium (assembly GCA_035656095.1). Lineage (GTDB taxonomy): Bacteria > Actinomycetota > Actinomycetes > Jiangellales > Jiangellaceae > DASRTE01. Next base: position 3,307 of record DASRTE010000229.1, on the reverse strand, counting down.
CGTGCAGCACCCACTCCGCACCGGCGAGCGCCGCGCCCAGTGTGGACAGGTCGGGACACGCCAGCGGATCGATCAGTGCGGTTCCCGCACCGGCCCGGCGGACCTGGACGAGGTATGCGCGGTGGCTGTACCGGTAGCCGGACGCCCGCTCCGCATCTACGGCGACCGGCCCGGTGGCGGCGCCGAAGGCTTCGACGGTTTCGGCCAGGCCCTCGGCGTCGGCGACGACCGGCGGCAACCCCTCTCGTGGCTCGATCAGAGGGACGGGGGCTTCGGTCACCGGGCCGGTCCACGCCGCGGCGGCGGGATCGCCACGACGCCCACCGGCAGCGGCGGCAGGCCCGCGGCCGTCGTCAGCACATCACCCCACGCGAGCGCATGCGGAGCCAGGTCGGGATCGAGAGGGGTCCACGAGGCGCGGATCTCGATCTCGGCCGTAGCCGGCTCGGCCGCCATGCCACCGAAGGACTCCGACGCCACGCGGGTGACGGTGCCGCTGGCCGCCGTGTGCGGCGCCGCCCGTCCGGCCAGCGCCTCGGTGAGCCACGCCCAGCCGACGCCCAGCACCAGCGGATCGGCCGCCATCTCGGCCTCGAGTGCGGCGCGGACGTAGGTGACCAGTCGGAACTGGCCGTGCCACGCGTCCGGCCCGAGTGGGTCGTGCAGCAGGACGAGCCGCCCGGACGTGGCCTGCTCGGTCACCTCGGCGGTGAGAGCGAACGCGTGGGGAGCGAGCCGCTTCGGCGGCGGGGTGACGTCGACCTCCACCTCGGGCCGCAGCCGGGCCGAGCGCAATGACGCCACCGCCTGGATGAAGGCGGTCGGCGTGCCGGCCTCCATGCGGTCGGGGCCGTTGCTCGCTGCCACCCGGGAAGCGTACGACCCGAGCCGGACAGCCGGGGGAAGGCGCGCCCGTGCGACGATCGGGCCGTGAGTGAGGATGCCCTGCTGCTACGCGCGTGCCGGGGTGAGCCGCTCTCCCGCCCGCCGGTGTGGTTCATGCGACAGGCCGGGCGGTCGCTGCCCGAGTACCGCAAGATCCGCGACGGCGTTCCGATGCTCGAGTCGTGCACCCGGCCGGACATGGTCGTCGAGATCACCCTCCAGCCGGTGCGCCGCTACGGAGTCGACGCGGCGATCCTGTTCTCGGACATCGTCGTGCCCCTGCGCGCGGTCGGCTTGGGCGTCGAGGTGGTGGCCGGTGTCGGCCCGGTGGTCGATCACCCGATCCGGGCGAGGGCAGATCTCGACGTGCTGCGCCCGCTCGAACCCGGCGACGTGGTGTACGTGTCCGACGCGGTCGAGGCGCTGGTGGCCGAGCTGGGCGGGACCCCGCTGATCGGGTTCGCGGGCGCGCCGTTCACGCTGGCGTCCTACCTGGTCGAGGGCGGCCCGTCGCGGACGCACGAGCGGACCAAGGCGCTCATGCTCGGCGACACCGACCTGTGGCACGACCTGATGTCGCGCATCGCGGCGATCTCCGCGCAGTTCCTGCGCGTGCAGGTCCACTCCGGAGCCAGGGTGGTTCAGCTGTTCGACTCGTGGGCCGGTGCCCTGTCGGCGGCCGACTACCAGACCTACGTGCTGCCGCACAGCAGCGCGGTCCTGTCGGGGATCGCCGACCTGGGTGTGCCGCGGATCCACTTCGGCGTCGGTACCGGTGAACTGCTGACACTGATGGGCGCTGCCGGCGCCGACGTCGTGGGCGTCGACTGGCGGGTTCCCCTGGACGAGGCGGCGCGCCGGGTCCCGGGGAAGGCACTGCAGGGCAACCTCGACCCGGCCGTCCTCGGTGCACCCTGGCCGGTGGTGGAACGCGAGGTGCGGCGGGTCGTCACGGAGGGACGCGCAGCGTCGGGTCACGTGTTCAACCTCGGGCATGGGGTGCCGCCGTCGGCCGATCCGGATGTGCTGGCTCGGGTGGTCGAGACCGTCCATGGAGCAGCCCGGTGACTCGGTGACCCCGGACGACCGCCGGCGCCCGCGCCGGCGGCACGTCGTCGTCGTCGGCGGCGGTGTCAGCGGCCTTTCTGCCGCGTACCACCTCACCCGGGCCGCCCGCGGCACCGTGCGCGTGACCGTCCTCGACAAGGCACCGGTTGTGGGAGGGCATCTGCGCGTCGGCGAGGTGGCCGGCGTCCCGGTCGACCTTGGCGCCGAGTCTTTGCTCAACCGCCGTCCGGAGGCGGTGGGGCTGGCCCGGGCCGTCGGGCTCGGCGACGACATCGTCCATCCGGCTCCCCTCGGCGCCGGACTGTGGACGCACGGCTCCCTGGTGCCCCTGCCGCGGCGAACGGTCATGGGGGTCCCCGCCGACCCGTCCGAGCTGGCGGCGGTGCTCGACCACGACGACATCGGCGTGGTGGAGGCCGAACCGGACCTGCCGGGGATGCCGCTTCCCCCCGGTGAGGATCAGGCCATCGGGCGGCTCGTCAGCGGGCGCATGGGCCGATCCGTGGTCGACCGTCTCGTCGAGCCCCTGCTGGCCGGGGTCTATGCCGGCCATGCCGACGAGCTGTCGCTGCGTGCGACCGTCCCCGCCCTGGCGGTCGCCGCAAGCACGCACCGGTCTCTGACGGAGGCGGCAGCGTCCGTCATCGCCGACGAACCGGGCGCCGATGTCCCCGTGTTCGCGGGCATCCGTGGGGGAGTGGGCCGGCTGCCGGCGGCGATCGCCGCCGCGTCCGGTGCCGACGTCCGTACCGGCGTGACGGTCCGTGGCCTGGCCCGCATGCCGCACGGATGGCGGATCGAGACCGGTCCGGCCGCCCGGCCGGAGGCCGTCGACGCCGACGCGGTGATCGTGGCGGTGCCGGCCACGCCGGCGGCCCGGCTGCTGCGCGACGCCGCACCGATGGTGTCCGCGGAGTTGGCCGGGCTCGAGTACGCCAGCGTCGCCGTGGTGACCATCGCGCTGCCCCGAACGGCGTTTCCGGCCGTTCCGTTGTCGTCCGGCTTTCTGGTGCCGCCGGTCGAGGGCCGGGTCACCAAGGCGGTGACCTTGTCGGCGGTCAAGTGGCCGTGGCTGGCGGAGGCTGCCGGCGACCTGGTCGTGCTGCGGGCCTCGGTGGGCCGCCACGGATCCGTCGCCGACCTCCAGCGAGAGGACGGCGAACTGGTCGACCTCGTGCTGGCCGACCTCGCCGAGGCGCTGGGCGGCATCGGCCGGCCCGTGGACTCGATGGTGACCCGCTGGGGCGGCGCCCTGCCGCAGTACGCCGTCGGCCACCAGGAGCGGATGTCGCGGGCGACGGCCGCCGCGGCCGCCGTGCCGGGCCTCGCTCTGTGCGGCGCGGCCTACGCGGGC
>DASRTE010000228.1:0-5940 GCA_035656095.1 Jiangellaceae bacterium | reverse complement strand
AGAGCGTCGAGGGACGCGTCGGCGCCGTCGCCCTCGGCGGAGAGGACGACCTCGTCGCCGTGCTCGACCCCGAGGGTCATGATGCTCAGGATGCTGGCGGCGTCGACGGGCTCGCCGTCGCCCTTGCGGATGCGCACCTTGGCCGGTTGCTCGCCGGCGGCCTTGACGAACACCGCGGCCGGGCGCGCATGCAGCCCGACGGTGCTGGCGACGATCGCGGTGCGCTCGGGCACGGCGCCTCCTCGGCGGATTCGTTCACCGGTGGGTCGAGCAGAGGCTATAGCGTCGGCAGGCGGACGCGCCGTACCTTCCGCGTGCGCTGCGCGGGATACTGACCGCTGAACGCGCCCGACCTCGACGCAGGGAGCTCCGATGCCGATCGCCACCCCCGAGACGTACGCGCAGATGCTCGACCGGGCGAAGGCCGGTGCCTTTGCGTACCCGGCGATCAACGTGACGTCGTCGCAAACGCTCAATGCGGCGATCCGCGGGTTCGCCGAAGCCAGAAGCGACGGGATCGTGCAGGTGTCGACCGGTGGCGCGGAGTACTTGTCCGGTCCGACGGTCAAGGACATGGTGGCCGGAGCGACGGCGCTCGCCGTGTTCGCTCACGAGGTCGCAAGGAACTACGACGTCCAGATCGCGCTGCACACCGACCACTGCCCTAAGGACAAGCTCGACGGCTTCGTTCGCCCCCTGCTCGCCATCTCCGCCGAGCGCGTCGCGAACGGTGAGGAACCGCTGTTCCAGTCCCACATGTGGGACGGCTCCGCCGTTCCGCTCGACGAGAACCTGAAGATCGCCGAGGACCTGTTGGCCGCGACGTCGGCGGCGAAGGTCGTCCTGGAGATCGAGGTCGGTGTCGTCGGCGGCGAGGAGGACGGTGTGGCCGCCGAGATCAACGAGAAGCTCTACACGACCCCCGACGACGGTCTGGCGACGGCGGCGGCGCTGGGGACCGGTGAGAAGGGCCGGTACCTGACCGCTCTCACCTTCGGCAACGTTCACGGCGTCTACAAGCCGGGCAACGTCAAGCTCCGGCCGGAGATCCTGGCCGAGATCCAGCAGGTCGTCGGCGAGAAGACCGGTGTCGACAAGCCCTTCGACCTGGTCTTCCACGGCGGCTCGGGCTCGTCGTTGGAAGAGATCCGGGCTGCACTCGACTACGGCGTGGTGAAGATGAACGTCGACACCGACACGCAGTACGCCTTCACCCGTCCGGTCGCGGACCACATGCTCACTCGGTACGACGGTGTTCTCAAGGTCGACGGCGAGGTGGGCGACAAGAAGGCCTATGACCCGCGCTCCTGGGGCAAGAGCGCCGAGGCCGGCATGGCCACCCGAGTCGTCGAGGCCTGTGAGGCGCTGCGCTCGGCGGGCCAGAAGCTGTCCTGACGTGTCGGCTGTGTGAGGGCCGGGTGAGAACGCCGCGTACGAGCCGCCTGACCGTACCGGTGGCGCGGCGCCCGGTTGAGATTCGGTGGTCTCGACCCACTCAACCGCCGGATAGCTCCAGCTGAAGGATCTGCGTTCTGATCGTGTAGGTGAGCCACTCGCGGAACTTCTCGGGGGTCCAGCCGGCCCGGTGGACCAGGCGGTGGTAGAGGGCGGGGTCGATGAGGGTCCACATGAGGTCGGCGGCAGTGTCGGGGGTGAGGCCGGTGCGGAGTGCCTTCTTTTCCACGAACACTGGGATTGGGCCGTTGCGCATGGCGGTACGACGTTCGTCTTCCCACTTCTCGTAGAGTTGCCGCGCCTCCTGGTCGACTTCGGCGGCGCCCCGGAGTGCCATCCACAGCTTCGAGGTCCGGCCGTTGGTGGCGGTGACGAAGTCGGCGTACATCTGGCCCTGCCGCCAGGGATCCTGCTCCGCGATGATCCGGCGCAGTTCGGGGCGGTCGATCACCGGGACGAGCTCGTCGTCGCCGGCCATCGCGTAGTCGTATGCGAGGTGGAGCAGCGCGACCTTGTTGCCGACCGAGGTGAACACCGTCTTCCGCGACACGCCGGCGCGTGCCGCGACCGCGTCGATGGTGGTCGCCGCGAAGCCGCGCTGCTCGAACAGGTCGCCGGCCGCGGCGACGATCTGCCGGCGGGTGCGCCGTGCCTGGCCCGCGCGCAGCTCGGACGAGTATGGCCTCTTGCCGGATTCCATCATTGGGGTTACCTTTAAGGTTACCGATAGTGTAACGAATACGTGGTAGGTCACCACAATACCTCAAGGGGAGCCCGCCGATGCGTATCACGATCGTCGGCGCCGGCCCGGCCGGCACCACCGCCGCACTGTTGCTGGCCCGCCAGGGCCATCACCTCACGCTCGTCGACCGCGACCCCGGCCCCCGTCCTGGCGAGGTCTGGCAGCGTGTCGGCGTGATGCAGTTCCATCTCCCGCAGACACTCCGCGCACCCGGGCGCAACCTGCTCGCACAACGGCTGCCCGACCTCCACCAAGCCCTGGTGGACGCCGGCGCGGTGGTCGCTGCGCCGCCCGGAGGGCCGGAGTTCGCGGCCAACCTGCACATCCGCCGCGAGGTGATGGAGCGGGCGATGTGGGAGTTCACCAGCCGCGAACCGGGCATCACCCGGGTGTGCGGCCACGCCGACGACGTGGTCCTCGACGATGACCGGGTCACGGGGGTCGTGGTCTCGACCGGCTCGACCCGGCAGACGATCGGGGCCGACCTTGTGGTCGACGCGACCGGTCGGGCCGGTCGGTTCGCCGCGGCCCACCGGCCCCAGGTCGAGGGCGGCGACTGCCGGGTGGCCTACGCCTCGCGGCTGTTCCAGCTACGGCCGGGCGCCGACCCCGGCCCGATCAACGGCGGCCCCGGCTGGATGGCCGAGCACGACGGCCTGCTCAACATCATCTTCGTGCACGACGCCGGCACGTTCAGCGTCCTGCTGGCACGGCTGGCGAAGGACCGCGAGCTCACCGCGCTCCGCGACGAGCCCGCGTACACAACCGCGCTCGCGCTGCTGCCCGCCGCCGCGCAGTGGACCGACCCGGCCCGCGCCTTCCCGATCGACAAGGTGCGCGCCGGCGCCGGCCTGGTGAACCTCTATCGGCCCCAAGCCAGGGAAGTGACCAGCCTCCTGGCGATCGGCGACGCCGTCTGCACCACCAACCCCACCGGCGGCCGCGGCGTCACCCTCGCCATCCGCGCCGCCGCCGAACTGGCCGACCTCGTCGCCACCCACCCCCATCCACAGTGGGCGGCGCGGCTGGACGCCTGGTCGCTCGAGCAGCTGCGGCCCTGGTTCGACGAGCACCTGATCTTCGACCGCGCGATGCGGGCCAGGTGGGGCGGTCAGCCGCTGGACCCGGACGCCGACATCTCCTGGGACCTGCTGGTCGCGGCCACCACCCAACGTCCCGACTTCATGCCGATCCTTGGTCCGTTCCTGGCCATGCTCTCCCTGCCCCAGACCATCGACCCGCTCCGCGACCAGGTCCGGGCCATGCTGCGCAACGGCTGGCGCCCCCCGACACCACCCGGACCCACCCGAGACGACCTCGTCGCGGCGATCTCAGGCTCGCTGTCCACGGTGGTGTCCTGACCTCGGGCGAAGCAGGCCGGCCTGCGGCCACTCACGGCGGTCGGCCCAGACCTCCCGGACGAGGCGTATCCGGGTTACGCACCCATATCCCTCGCGGACAGGTACTGGGCCCGATGACCTGAGCCTTCTGCTCGGTGTCCCGAGTGGCCGGAGCACGTCAAGGATGGCGCTGAAACCGCCAGCGTGTGCGCCACGCGTTCGTCTCGTGACGAGGCCGCCGGAATCGTCCCCTGCAGCGTTCCCGGCGGCCTCCACTGACAATGATGCCTCTTCACCGGGCTATGACGCGGCATTTTCCGGACACTGGCGCTAACCTGCCACTCGTGGTCTCCGCGACGCCTGTCCCGCCGCTCGAGAGTTTCGGGATCGGTCCGCGCGGTGACCGCCTCTACCGAGCGGTTCTGCGCGACCGGCACGTGCCGGTCGCGGTCCTGGCCGAGCGGTTCGGGTGGCCGCGCGCAGAGGTGGACGACGAACTCGCGCCGGTGGTCGCGCTCGGTCTGCTGGTGATCCGTGACGGCGTCGTCGTGGCCGTCTCGCCGCACCTCGCCCTGGGCCGGTTGGCCGACCTGGAGGCACGCACCTTGCTCGAGCGCGAACGTGCGCTCGACGCGCTACGCGGTGCCATTCCGGACTACGCCGCCGAGGAACGCGGGGGCGACCTCACCCAGGCGCGATTGCAGCCGGTCGAGGTCCACACCGGGCCCGACGTCGGCGCCGTCGTCGACGCGATGATCAGGAGCACGACCGGCGAACTCCTGCTGATCCACACGACCGAATGGCTGGACAACCCCGGATGGTCGAAGGGCGGCACCTTGCTGGCCCGCGAGATGGCGGTCGGCCGACCGGTTCGCAGTATCTATCCCACCGCGGCACTGCACCGTCCGGCGGCGCTTGAGATCGTCCGCCAGTGGGCGGAGATCGGCGAGGCCGTGCGGTTGCTGCCGTCGCCACCGACGAGGCTGATCGTTTTCGGTGGCCAGGCCGCACTGATCCCGGTCGAGTGGGGACGCCTGCCCTCCCGGCGGGTCGTGGTTCGCACACCCGGGGTCGTCGAGGCGATGCGCCATCTCTTCGAGATGCTCTGGCGCCAGGCGGCGCCGCTTCCCGGGTCGGTCGACACCGGAAGCCCGAGCGACCCCAGCCAGGTCCTCCGCCTGCTCGCCGCGGGAGCGAAGGACGAGACCATAGCCCGGCAACTCGGAGTCTCCCTGCGGACGGTGCGCCGCCGGGTGGCCGACCTGCTGAGTGAGTTGGATGCGACCACCCGGTTCCAGGCGGGCGTCGAGGCGGCCCGGCGGAAGCTGGTGTGACGTCGGTACCCTCGGCCGGTCGGCCGGCCGCCGGCGGGCCATCGTGAAGGGGGCGCACTGGTGCCTGCGATCGTGCTGACCGGCGCCCAGTGGGGCGACGAGGGCAAGGGCAAGGCCACCGACCTGCTCGGTCGTGCGGTGGACTACGTGGTCAAGTTCAACGGCGGCAACAACGCCGGCCACACGATCGTCGTCGGCGGCGAGACGTATGCGCTCCATCTCCTGCCGTCCGGCATCCTCAGCCCGGGCGTCGTGCCGGTGATCGGCAACGGGGTCGTCGTCGACCTCGCCGTGCTCTTCGGGGAGATCGACGCTATGGAGGCACGGCGGGTCGACACGTCGCGGCTGGTCGTCAGCGCGAACGCACACCTGATCGCGCCGTACAACCGCACCCTGGACAAGGTGACCGAACGGTTCCTGGGCAGCCGGCGGATCGGCACGACCGGGCGCGGTATCGGACCGACCTACGCCGACAAGATGGCTCGCGTGGGCATTCGGGTGCAGGACCTGTTCGACGAGAAGATCCTGCGCCAGAAGGTCGAAGGCGCTCTCGAGCAGAAGAACCAGCTGCTGGTCAAGGTCTACAATCGACGCGCGGCGACCGTGGACGACGTCGCCGACGAGTTGCTCGCCTACGCCGACCGGCTCCGCCCTATGGTTGCCGACACCGGCAGGATGCTCGGCGACGCCCTCGACGCGGGCCGGACCGTGCTGCTGGAGGCCGGCCAGGCGACTCTGCTCGACGTCGACCACGGCACCTATCCGTTCGTCACGTCGTCCAACCCGACCGCCGGCGGGGCGTGCACCGGGTCCGGGATCCCACCCACCCGCATCGCCCGGGTGATTGCGGTGATCAAGGCCTACACGACCCGCGTCGGTGAGGGCCCGTTCCCGACCGAACTGCTCGACGACGACGGCCGACGGCTGCGCGACGCGGGCGGCGAGTACGGGACCACGACCGGCCGACCGCGCCGGTGCGGGTGGTTCGACGCGGTGATCGGCCGGTACGCCAGGCGGGTCAACGGGGTCACCGATTTCGTCCTCACCAAGCTCGACGTGCTGACCGGTC
>DASRTE010000227.1:0-1839 GCA_035656095.1 Jiangellaceae bacterium | reverse complement strand
ACACCCAGAATGTCAAGGGTTCGAACAAGGCGCCTTTGGTGGGCGTAAGAGGACTCGAACCTCTGACCTCACGCGTGTGAAGCGTGCGCTCTAACCAGCTGAGCTATACGCCCGGGAGCAGTGAACTGTACCAAGGCCCGGAACCGGCACCGGCGTCCGGGGACCCTCGTGATCACTCGGTGGCGAACGGCGCCGGCACGTCGAGCGCGAGCGCGTCCTCCAACAGCGCCAGCGCCCGCAGCACGACGACGTCACCGTGCTGGGGGCCGACGACCTGGAGCCCCACCGGCATCCCGTCGGCCGTGAAACCGGCACAAACCGAGCCCGCGGGCGAGCGCGTCATGTTGAAGGGGTACGTGTACACCACCCAGTTGACGTCGGGCTCACCGTTGATCGTGCCCACCTCGCCGACTCGGGGTAGCTGGCCCGCGACCGTCGGGGTCAGGAGCAGCGAGACCCCGTGGAAGAGGTCCACGAGGGCCAGGTTGAGCGTGTGGCAAGCGTCGAGCGCCTCGATCACCCCGGCCGGACCAACCGAGGTGCGGGCCCACTCCATGAGCGCAACCAGCCCGGGATCGATGCGGCTCCACACGGCGTCGTCGGCACGGAACCTGTCCAGCGTTCGCAGCGACGACGCTGCCACCAGCGTCAGCCAGCCTTGCACCGGATCGGCGTCGAAGGGCCCGTCGACCATGACGACCTCAGTGCCCAGCACCTCGAGCCGTTCGACCGCCGACTCGCAGGCGGCCAGGACCTCGGAATCCACCTTGCCGTAGCCGAGGGTGGGAGCCCATGCGACCTTGCGCGGCGGGTTGAGGGCGGCCAGCGACCGCGACCACGAGCCGTCGGGCAGCGGCAGCGAGACGAGGTCCGTCGGCTCGGGACCGACGACGCTGTCGAGAGCAAGCGCGGCGTCACGGATCCTGCAGGTCATCACGCCCCGTGTCGACAGCGTGGGCCAGCCCGGCGGCTCCCTCCCACCCGTTGGCACCCGCCCGAGCGACGGCTTGAACCCGGTCAGCCCGGTGGCCGACGCCGGGATCCGGATCGAGCCACCGCCGTCGGACCCGGTCGCAAGCGGCACCAGCCCGGCGGCGAGCGCCGCCGCCGATCCCCCGGACGAGCCGCCGGCCGATCGCTCCAGCGACCAAGGGTTGTGGGTGGCGCCGAACACGTCGTTGACCGTGTCGGCCTTCCAGCCGAACTCGGGCGTGTTGGTCTTTCCGACGACCACACAACCGGCGGCGCGTAGGCGCTCCACCAGCGCCGAGTCGCCGCCGGCCGGTGGACCACCGACGTAGGCCGCCGACCCTCGGCTGGTGACGAACCCGGTGGCGTCCTCGAGGTCCTTGACCGCGAGCGGAACGCCGGCCAACGCGCCCACGTCCTCTCCTCCGGCGATGCGGGCATCGATCGCCGCCGCATCGACCAGCGCCGAGTCCCCGTCGACGGCGACGAAGGCGCCGAGCTCGTCGTCGTAGGTGTCGATCCGGTCGAGCGCCGCCTGCACGACCTCGCGGGCGGACAAGGTCCGAGTCGCCACCTGCTCGGCGATCTCGGCAACTGTGGTGCGGCGGAAGTCCATCGGCTCCGCACGCTAGTGGGGTGGCTCAGACCGACGATTCCAGTAGCCCCATGAGGCGGTCGAGGCCGGCAACCCGGCTGCCCTTGAGCAGCACGGCATCGCCGCCGCCGAGCGGCCCGAGCGCCGCCGGGACGTCGTCGACGTCAGCCACGGTCGTCCCCCCGTAGGCCGGCGCGGCGACCCCGATGACCTCGATGCCGAGATCCCGGGCCAAGGCGCCCACGGCGACGTGCTCCTCGTCGCTCGATTCGCCC
>DASRTE010000226.1:0-1891 GCA_035656095.1 Jiangellaceae bacterium | reverse complement strand
ACCGCGACGAAGTAGCGGAGGTCACGCAGGTGCACGTCCATAGCGAACGGTTATCGCAAAAGGTCTTGGACGGCCAGTGCTTCCCAGGGGGACCGTGCAGGCATGGCCCCGCATCCACTCCCCGTCCGTCACCTCGGCGAGCTCGCCGCGCCGGCGATCGGCTTCGGGGCGATGGTGCTGTCACCGGGGATGTACGGCGACATCGACGACGATCGTGCCATGACGGCCCTCCGTCATGCGATCGACGCCGGGGCAACCTTCGTGGACACCTCCGACGCCTATGGCGAAGGGCACAACGAGTCGCTCGTCGGCGGGGCCATCGGCGGCCGGCGGAACGAGGTGGTGATTGCGACCAAGTTCGGTCTCAACATCCACGATGGGGCCGAGCCGCACGCTTTTCCCGTGGCATACGCGTTCGGTGAGCTGGTGGTGAACGCGGAGCCTCGCTATGTCCGCGGCTATGCCGAGGCGAGCCTACGCCGGCTCGACACCGACACGATCGACCTCTACTACCTGCACTTCCCCGACCCGGAGGTGCCCATCGAGGACACCGCTGGGGCCGTCGCCGAGCTGATCGATGAGGGCCTGGTGGGTCACTTCGGCGTCTCGAACGTCACCGCCGACGAGCTTCGACGCGCTCACGCAACCCATCCCGTTACCGCCGTGCAGGTCGAGTGGTCGATGTGGAGGCCGATCTCGCCCGAGCTGCTCGCCGTCGCGGACGAGCTCGGCGTGGGGATCGTCGCGTGGAGCCCGCTCGGCGGCGGATTCCTCACCGGCACCGTCACCGACCTCGCCGACGCGGACTTCCGGCGCAACGCGCCCCGCTTCCAGGGTGACAACCTCGCCGTCAACAACGAGAGGTACGCCGGGGTTCGACGCCTCGCCGAGGACCTGGCCATCACCCCGGGCCAGCTCGCCCTTGCCTGGCTCCTCCATCAGCACCAGGCGGTGGTCCCCATCCCCGGCAGCCGCACGCCCGCGCACATCGACGAGAACATCGACGCAGCCGGCATCGATCTCCACCCCGACACGCTCCAGCAAGTCGACCGCGTGCTCGCCGGTACCGTGCCCGCCGGCGCCGCGCTGCTGTGACGGCCCGCATGGCGCCCATCGTCAGCCGGATCGAGGGTGACGTGATGAAGGTCAACGCCTTCCTCGTCCAGGGGCCCCGGGGCACCGTGCTGGTCGACGCGATGCTCACGGTGTCCGACGCCCGCAAGGTCCGCGCCATACTCGACGCCGCCGGGAGCGAGCTCGCCGGGGTTGCCATCACGCACCCGCACCCCGACCACTACGCGGGGCTCGCCCACATCGTGGGGGACCGCGACATACCGATCCTCGCCACCCGCGAGGTGGACGCCGTGATCCGCCGCGACGACGCGACCAAGGAAGCCATCGTCGGCCCGATGATGGGGGCCGAGTGGCCTGAACGGCGGGTGTTCCCCAACCAGATCGTCACCGATGGCGACACGGTAACGCTCGGCGGCCTGTCGCTACGCGTCCGTTCGCTCGGCCCGGGCGAGTCGTTCGCCGACACCGCCTGGGAGCTCGACGACGGCGCCGTGTTCGCCGGCGACGTCGCGTACAACGGCATGCACGCCTACCTCGCGGACGGGCAGTGGGAGCACTGGCTCGACGCCGCCGACCGCCTCGAGACCGAGCTCCCCGCCCGCCCGACGCTCCACGTCGGCCACGGACCACCCGGCGGCAAGGAACTGCTGAGCCACCAGCGGCGTTACATCGAGACGTTCGTGAGCGCACTGGGGCGTCACGCCGACGCCGCGGCCGCCGGTGACCATGCGCCGGTGCTCGCGGAGCTGCGCCGCGTGGTGCCCAGCGACGATCTGCTCTTTCTCGCCGACCTCAGCATCGAGCCGATGCTGGCGAC
>DASRTE010000225.1:0-10250 GCA_035656095.1 Jiangellaceae bacterium | reverse complement strand
GTGGTCCGTCGTCCACACGCTGGCGTTCAGCCCGAACGCGGTGCCGTTGGCCGCGTCGATCGCGGCTTCGTCGTCGTGCACCGAGTCGAGCGAGACGACGGGCCCGAACGTCTCCTCGTCGGCGGCGAGCATGCCAGGGCGGACGCCGACCAGCACGGTGGGTTCGAAGAACCAGGGGCCGACATCGGGCCGATGACGCCCCCCCGTCAGCACCGTCGCCCCCTTCGCGGTGGCGTCCTCGACGTGTCGAGCGACCTTGTCGAGTTGAGCCTGCGACACCAAGGACCCGACGTCACAGGAGTAGTCGAGCGCGGCACCCAGCTTCAGCGCCCGGACCCGCTCGACGAACCGGCCCTCGAACTCGTCGCGCAGCGGGGCTGCGACGTAGATCCGCTCGATCGAGACACACAGCTGACCGGCGTTGGCGAAACACGCCCGGACCGCGCACTCGGCGGCGCGGCCAACGTCGGCATCGTCGAGGACGAGCATCGCGTTCTTGCCGCCGAGCTCGAGAGATCCGCCGACGAGCCTTTCACCGAGCCGCCGGGCGACCGACCGACCGGCGGCGGTCGAGCCGGTGAACGATACGTAGTCGGCGTGCTCGACAACCGCCCCGCCGATCGTCGGGCCGTCGCCCACGACGATCTGCCAGAGTGCCTCCGGCAGCCCCGCCTCCACGGCGATGGAGCGGGCCAGCAGCGCTGTCAGCGTTGCTCTGAGGTCGGGCTTGTGGACGACGGCGTTGCCCGCGACGAAGGCCGGCAGGTTGTCCGAGATCGCGAGCGTGAGCGGGTAGTTCCACGGAGAGATCACTCCGACGACGCCCTTGGGCTGGCGCACCTCCAGGGCCCAGGTCAGGCCCGGCACGAGGCCGAGCCGGCGCCGGTCGCGCAGCAGCCTGGGACCGCGAGCGGCGACGTAGCGCGCCGCCAGGGCGACGTCGCCGATCTCCTCGAAGGCGTCGCGCCGGGCCTTGCCCGACTCCGTCTGCACCAGGTCGGCGACCTCGGACTGCCGGTCGAGGATCAGGTCGTGGATGCGGCCGACCGTCCGGGCCCGTTCCTCGACCGGGCGCGCCGACCACCGGGCCTGCGCCCGCGCAGCCGCGCGGTAGGCCGCCTCCACATCGGCCGGCGTCGAGATCGGCAGCTCGGCCAACGGCTTGCCGGTGAAGGGAGCGACGGTGGTCTCACGCTGGGCCCGTGGCCGGGCGACGATCTTGTCGACGAGCTGGTGGATCAAGGCCTGGTCGATCGCATCCACGGTGCCGGACGGGGACGTCGTCGTCACGTCGACAGCCTACGGCGCGGCGGCGTCAGCGCAGGACCGTCACCTCGACCCGCTGGAACTCCTTGACCTCCGTGTAGCCCGTCGTCGCCATGGCTCGCCGCAAGGCACCCACCAGGTTCATCGACCCGTCCGCCACGTGAGACGGCCCGAGCAGTATCTGCTCGAGTGGCCCGATCGTGTCGATCTTCACCCGTTCGCCTCTGGGCAGCTGACGGTGATGCGCCTCCGACCCCCAGTGCCGGCCCCGGCCGGGCGCCTCGGTGGCACGGGCCAGCGGTGAACCGACCATCACCGCATCGGCCCCACAGGCGATCGCCTTGGCGATGTCGCCGGATCGCCCGATCGAGCCGTCGGCGATGACGTGCACGTAGCGCCCACCCGACTCGTCGAGGTAGTCGCGCCTGGCGGCCGCCACGTCGGCGACGGCCGACGCCATCGGCACGCTCAGGCCGAGCACCGTCCGGGTGGTGTGCGAGCTGCCACCGCCGAAGCCGACCAGCACGCCGGCCGCACCCGTTCGCATCAGGTGCAGGGCGGCCTGGTAGGTGGCGCATCCGCCGACGATCACGGGCACGTCGAGCTCGTAGATGAACTGCTTGAGATTGAGAGGTTCGGCCCGGCCGGACACGTGTTCGGCCGAGACCGTCGTCCCCCGGATGACGAACAGGTCGACTCCGGCGTCGAGCACGGCCTCGTGGTAGCGCTTGACCCGCTGTGGTGAGAGAGCTCCGGCGACGGTCACGCCGGCATCGCGGATCTCACGCAGCCTGCTGGCGATCAGCTCTTCACGCACCGGTTCCTCGTAGAGCTGCTGCAGGCGGCGGGTCGCGTCGCCGTCGTCGAGTCCGGCGATCTCCTCCAGCAGCGGCGCCGGGTCGGGATAGCGCGTCCACAGGCCCTCGAGGTCGAGCACGCCCAGGCCGCCGAGCTTTCCCAGAAGCACCGCCGTGGCCGGCGACATGACGGAGTCCATCGGCGCGGCCATCAGCGGGATCTCGAACCGGTACGCATCGATCTGCCAGTGCGTCGAGACCTCCTCCGGGTCGCGGGTACGCCGGCTCGGCACGATGGCGATGTCGTCGAACGCGTACGCGGCCCGGCCCCGCTTGCCCCTGCCGATCTCGACCTCCGTCACGCCCAGAAGGCTACCGAGACGCGCGGAGCGAGCTGGCACGGCCGGCCTCGAGCCGCGACCCGAGGGCGTCAGCGGGCGGAGTAGTTGGGGGCCTCGACGGTCATCTGGATGTCGTGCGGGTGCGACTCCTTCAGCCCGGCCGCCGTGATGCGCACGAACCGCCCGCGCTCCTTGAGCTCGGGGATGGAGCGGGCACCGCTGTAGAACATCGACTGCCGTAGGCCGCCTACCAGCTGGTGCGCGACGGCGGCGAGCGGCCCGCGGTAGGGCACCTGTCCCTCGACCCCCTCGGGGACCAGCGCATCGTCGCCGGGGACGTCGGCCTGGAAGTAACGGTCGCGCGAGTAGGAGGTCTCGCGGCCGCGCTTCTGCAGTGCGCCGAGCGACCCCATGCCGCGGTAGGACTTGAACTGCTTGCCGTTGACGAAGATCAACTGGCCGGGACTCTCCTCGCAGCCGGCCAACAGGGACCCCAGCATGACCGTGTCGGCGCCCGCCACCAGCGCCTTCGCGATGTCGCCCGAGTACTGCAGCCCGCCGTCGCCGATCACCGGCACACCCGAGGTCCGGCACGCCTGGGCGGCGTCAAAGATCGCCGTGACCTGCGGCACGCCCACCCCGGCGACGACCCTGGTGGTGCAGATGGACCCTGGGCCCACGCCGACCTTCACACCGTCGACGCCGGCGTCGACCAGCGCCTGCGCGCCGGCCCGGGTAGCGACGTTGCCGCCGATCACCTCGACACCGGACGCAACCGGCTCGGACTTCAGCCGGCGGACCATCTCGAGAAGGACGCCGGTGTGACCGTGTGCCGTGTCGACGACGAGGACGTCGACGCCGGCGTCGACGAGCGCCATCGCGCGCTCCCAGGCGTCTCCGAAGAATCCGACGGCGGCACCGACGACCAGCCGGCCCTCGGCATCCTTGGTGGCGTCGGGGAACTGCTCGGACTTGACGAAGTCCTTGACCGTGACGAGACCGGTCAGCCGGCCGTCGGTGTCGACGAGCGGAAGCTTCTCGATCTTGTGCTTGGCGAGCAGCGCCATGGCGTCGTCGGGTCTGATGCCGACCGGCGCGGTGACGAGCGGCATCGGTGTCATGACCTCGCGTACGCGGCGGGTGGCGTGATGGTCCGCAGGCACGAACCGGATGTCGCGGTTGGTGACGATGCCGACCAGGACGTCGCGATCGTCGACCACCGGCAGACCCGAGATCCGGTACTGGCCGCACAGCGCGTCGACCTCCGCGAGCGTGGCGTCCGGCCCGGTGGTCACGGGGTCGGAGACCATGCCGGACTCGGAGCGTTTGACCAGGTCGACCTGGCGCGCCTGGTCCTCGATCGACATGCTCCGGTGCAGCACGCCCAGCCCGCCCTGGCGCGCCATCGCCACGGCCATCCTGGCCTCGGTGACGGTGTCCATGGCCGAGGACAACAGCGGGATCCGTACCGAGATGTTGCGCGTGACCCGGGACGTGGTGTCGACCTCGCTCGGGACGACGTCGGACTCCCCGGGCAGCAGCAGCACGTCGTCGAAGGTGAGCCCCAGCGGCGTGAACGGCTCAGGCACTCCGGGGTCCGTAGGCATGCCTCATGCTAGCTCGGTCGAGCCCGGGTCCCGGGTCACCCCGGGCCGAGGCGCGCGAGCCTGTCGGCGGCCTCCGAAAGCACAGCGTCGCGCTTGCAGAATGCGAAGCGGACCAGCGACCGGGCCGCGTCCACGTCGTCGTGGAAGACGGCCACCGGCACCGCCGCCACGCCGACCAGCTCGGGAAGCCGGAGGCAGAGCTCCATACCGTCGTCGTAGCCGAGGGGGGCTGCGTCGGCGACCACGAAGTAGGTGCCGCTCGACGGGAAGACGTCGAACCCCGCCGCACGCAACCCCGCCGACAGGACGTCCCGCTTGCGCTGCAGGTCGGCGGCGAGTTGCCGGAAGAACTCGTCGCCGAGACCGAGCGCACGGGCCACCGCCGGTTGGAAGGGTGCCCCGTTGACATAGGTCAGGAACTGCTTGACCGCACGGACGGCGGCCGTGACCTCCGCCGGTGCGTGCAGCCAGCCGATCTTCCAGCCGGTCACCGAGAACGTCTTGCCCGCCGACGAGATCGTGACGGTCCGCTCGGCCATCCCGGCGAGTGTCGCCATCGGGATGTGGGTGACCCCGTCGAAGGTCTGGTGCTCGTAGACCTCGTCGGTGACGACGAGAGCACCGTGCTCGCGGGCGAGTGCCGCGACCAGTTCGAGCTCGGCGCGGCCGAACACCTTGCCGGTCGGATTGTGTGGCGAGTTCAGCAGGACCAGCCGGGTCCGGTCACCGAATGCCGCCCGCAGCTCGGCCTCGTCCACCACGAAGTCCGGCCTACGAAGGACGACGGTTCGCCGGGCGGCACCAGACAGCGCGATCGATGCCGCGTAGGAGTCGTAATAGGGCTCGAAGGTGACGACCTCGTCCCCGGGGCCGGTCAGCGCCAGGATCGTCGCGGCGATCGCCTCCGTGGCACCCGCCGTGACCAGCACCTCGGCACCCGGGTCGACGGCGAGGCCGTAGAACCGTCGCTGATGGTCGGCGATGGCCTGCCGCAGTTCGGGAACGCCTGGACCCGGCGGGTACTGGTTGGCACCGGACCTGATCGCAGCGACGGCGTCCTCCAGCAGGGACGCCGGTCCGTCGGTGTCGGGGAGGCCCTGACCGAGGTTGATCGCACCGGTGCGGACGGCCAGCGCCGACATCTCCGCGAAGATCGTCGAGACGAACGGGCGCATCCGTTCAACGAGCGGGGAATCGCTCACGCCACCGTCACCTCCCCCCGGTGATCATCGGCACTTCAGTTCCCTGCCGGACCCGAAGTGCCGATGATCACGGACGAGGAGCTGTCAGTGGCCGTGACCGTGGCCGTGGCCGGCCGCCTCGGGCTCCGGATCGGCCGGCTTGTCGACGACCAGGACCTCGGTGGTCAGCAGCATGCCCGCGATGGACGCTGCGTTCTGCAGCGCCGACCGGGTGACCTTGACCGGGTCGATGACGCCGTCGGCGATCAGGTCGCCGTATTCGCCGGTCTCGGCGTTGAAGCCCTCGCCGGCCTCCTTGGCACCGACATGGGCGACGACGACGTAGCCGTTCTCGCCCGCGTTCTCGGCGATCCACCGCAACGGCTCGCTCAGCGCCGCACGCACCACGTTGAGCCCGGTGAGCTCGTCGCCGGACAGGTCGAGGTCGTCGAGGGCGACGGAGGCGTGCAGGAGTGCGGCCCCTCCGCCGGCCACGATGCCCTCCTCGATCGCCGCGCGGGTCGCGGAGATCGCATCCTCGATGCGGTGCTTGCGCTCCTTCAGTTCGACCTCGGTGGCGGCACCGACCCTGATGACGCAGACACCACCGGCGAGCTTGGCCAGCCGCTCTTGCAGTTTCTCCCGGTCCCAGTCCGAATCGGTGTTCTCGATCTCGACGCGGATCTGGGCAATACGGGCCTCCACGTCGACCGCCTCTCCGCCACCGTCGACGATCGTCGT
This sequence comes from Jiangellaceae bacterium, assembly GCA_035656095.1. Taxonomy (GTDB): domain Bacteria; phylum Actinomycetota; class Actinomycetes; order Jiangellales; family Jiangellaceae; genus DASRTE01. The sequence goes on along the minus strand of DASRTE010000225.1, from coordinate 4,317 downwards.
GTCATCCTTGGTCACGACGATCCGGCGAGCCGTGCCGAGTACCTCCAGCCCGACCTGGTCGAGCTTCAGGCCGACCTCCGGCGCGACCACCTGGGCACCGGTGAGGACCGCCAGATCCTGCATGGTCGCCTTGCGGCGGTCGCCGAATCCGGGTGCCTTCGCCGCGACACAGGTGAAAGTGCCGCGGATCTTGTTGACGACGATCGTGGACAGCGCCTCGCCCTCGACGTCCTCGGCAACGATGAACAGGGCCTTGCCGGACTGGACGACCTTCTCCAGCAACGGGAGCAGCTCGGCCACCGTCGAGATCTTGCCCTGGTGAAGCAGGACGTAGGCGTCCTCGAGGACGGCTTCCATGCGCTCGGTGTCGGTGACCATGTAGGGACTGAGGTAACCCTTGTCGAACTGCATTCCCTCGGTGAACTCGAGCTCGGTACCGAAGGTCTGCGACTCCTCGACGGTGATGACCCCGTCCTTGCCGACCTTGTCGAACGCCTCGGCGATCAGCTCGCCGATCTGCGGATCCTGTGCGCTGATCCCCGCGACGGCGGCGATCTCGGTCTTCTCGTCGACCGGGCGGGCATCGGCCAGCAGGCGGTCGGTCACCGCCTCCACGGCCTGGTCGATCCCGCGCTTGACCAACATCGGCGCAGCTCCGGCCGTGACGGCCTTCAGGCCCAGGTGGACCATCGCCTGGGCCAGGACCGTCGCCGTCGTGGTGCCGTCGCCCGCCACGTCATTGGTCTTGGTGGCGACCTCCTTGGCGAGTTGGGCGCCGAGGTTCTCGTAGGGGTCCTCGAGCTCCACCTCCCTGGCGATCGTCACGCCGTCGTTGGTGATGGTCGGGGAGCCGAACTTCTTGTCGAGGACGACGTTGCGGCCCTTCGGGCCGAGCGTCACCCGAACGGTGTCCGCGAGGGCGTCGACGCCACGCTCCAACCGGCGCCTCGCAGACTCGTCGAACTCCAGGATCTTGGGCATGAGATGCGTCCTTCCAACGGCGGACGCCCCGGGCGCCCGGCTCCGGTCAGCGGAGCCGCCCCGGGGCGTCGCCTGTCACGGTCGTGTCAGTGGTTCACTTCTCGATGACGGCCAGGACGTCACGGGCGGAGAGGATCAACAGATCCTCGCCGTCGTACTTGACCTCGGTGCCGCCGTACTTGGAGTACAGGACCTTATCGCCGACGGCGACGTCGAGCGGGATGCGCTTCTCGCCGTCGTCGTCCCAGCGGCCCTGACCGACGGCGATGACCTCACCCTCCTGGGGCTTCTCCTTGGCGGTGTCAGGGATGACGAGCCCGGACGCCGTGGTCTGCTCCGCGTCGAGCGGCTTGACCACGATCCGGTCCTCGAGCGGCTTGATGGAGACCGACACTTGCTGACCTCCCCCTTCGCGGGATGTCACGGGTTGGTATGCGTGGCCCTGCCACCGTCGTCGCGGGTGCCGGTGTGCCTGGCCGGTTGGCACTCTCCCGAGGAGTGTGCCAATCCGAAACTTAGCACTCACCAAAGCAGAGTGCCAGCGGACAGCGGTCGAGGTCGGCGTCGTCGGCTGGGTCGGGACCAGGTCCGCGCTCGGCTCTGGTTGTGCGACGCAGCCAGGACGGCGACAGCCGCGACCAGGCCGAGGCGGCGCATCACCCGCACAGTGTGGTTCAAGCGCGGTGCGAAGACTGTATGCCGGATGCGACACTTTGCGCCCAGAGGCGGGAGACTCCGTCCGAACGACACGAGGTGGCTGTGGCTAATAACCGGTCGAAAGTCCCGCTGATCGTCGCGGTCGTGGTCGGCCTCGTCCTGATCGTCGGCGTTCGCTGGTTGCTGGGCGGCGATGACGACGGCTCGGGTTCCGCCGACGAGGAAAATCTCGGGAACTCCGTCGACGGCGATTGCACCGTCGTGCTGGTGGCGGCATCCAGCGAGAAGGCTGCCTTGCTGCGCGACATGTCCGACGACTACGAGCAGACCGGTCCCGAGGTCGACGGCCGATGTGTCGACGTCCAGGTTTCGTCCAAGGCGTCGGGCGGTGCCGCTGCCGCCCTCGCACGGGGCTGGGACGAGGACGTGGACGGACCCCGCCCAGACGTGTGGACGCCCGCGGCGAGCGGCTGGACGGTGCTCCTCCAGCAGGGTCTGACCGAGCGTGATGCGCCTGACATGGTTCCTGACGACCTGCCAAGTGTCGCCATGACGCCGCTCGTCGTTGCTATGCCGCGACCCATGGCCGAGGCCTTGGGCTGGCCCGATGCCGATATCGGCTGGTCCGACCTCATCGACCTCTCGCAAGACCCTGCCGGCTGGGGTTCGGTCGGCCATCCGGAGTGGGGCAAGTTCAAGCTTGGGAAGACCAACCCGGAGTTCTCGACCTCCGGGTTGAATGCCACCGTCGCGGCCTACTTCGCCGCTACGGGCCTGTCCAGTGACCTCAGTCAGGAGGATCTGGCAGACCCCGCCGTCCAGGAATTCGTCCGCAGGCTCGAACAGTCGGTGGTGCATTACGGCGACACCACCCTGACGTTCCTCAGCAATCTGCAGCGGGCCGACGCCGAGGGGCAGGGTCTCACTTATGTTTCCGCGGTGACCGTGGAAGAGAAGTCGGTCTGGGACTATAACCAGGGCAACCCGAGCGGCGACCCCCGTACGTTGGGAGAGGCCGAGGCACCGCAGATCCCTCTGGTCGCGATCTATCCACGAGAGGGCACGCTCTACTCCGACAACCCCTATGTCGTGCTCGAGGCCGAATGGGTCGACGAAGCGAAACGCGCTGCGGCCGCGGACTTCCTTGGCTACGTGCAGGAACCTGATCAACAACAGCGATTCCAGCAAGCGGCGTTCCGGACCTACGAACAAGAGCCGGGCGAGCTGATCACGCCGGCAAACGGCATGCTGCCGGATCAGCCTGCGAGCGTGCTGGGTTCCCCAGCGCCTGCCGTGCTCAGGGCGATCCAGGAGTCATGGGACACGCTGCGAAAGCCGGCCAGAGTCTTGCTCATCCTCGACGTCAGCGGGTCGATGGGTCAGTCCGTCGAAGGGGCCGGGATGTCGAGGCTGGATCTCGCCAAGGACGCGGCGGTTGCCGCCCTCGATGGATTCGCCGACCACGACGAGGTTGGGCTTTGGGTGTTCAGCACCGGACTAGGACCGAGTGGTGAGCCCTGGGTGGAGCGCGTGCCCGTCGGCCCCGCCACAGAGACCCTCAGCCTGATCAAGCGGGACGTCGAAGCCGCCGTGGCCGACGGCGGAACCGGCCTCTACGCCACTCTCCGCGAGGCCCAGGCGAGGATGCTGGAAGACCTCGACACGAGCCGGATCAACGCCATCGTGTTGTTATCGGACGGCCAGAACGAATACCCCGCCGACACCGACCTCGACAGCCTGCTGGACCAGCTACAAGCAGAGAGCTTCGACACATCCATCAGAGTGTTCCCGATCGCCTATTCCGAGCAAGCCGACATCGACGCGCTCGGCGAGATCGCGGAGGCATCGCGGGCGGCCATGTACGACGCAAGCGATCCGGCCGCGATCGGTAACGTCATGACCAACGTGATCTCCAACTTCTAATCGGCTGAGACGGTGTCGCTTCGGGACGAGATGGCCGACCCGTGGGGGGTGGTCGTGGCCGCAGGGTCCGGCGGGCTCGCCTGGGCGGTCTTCGAGGGTCAGCCCGGCCCCGTCGGGATCGTCGTCGGTGCGAGTGTCGCCGCTGTCGTGTACGGGACCAGGGTCGGGCTCGGCGTTCTGTCGGGGAGGGGTCGTAAGGTCAAGGCCGGCGTCGACGACGAGCCGGAGCTTCCTGCTCCGCGCCGACGCTCGGCTGCGGACCGCTTGCTCCGCCGTGGGATCTCAGCTGCTGACGATCTGAATGAGGTGCTGAAGCGCCAGCCCAGCAGTTGGGTGTCCGAGCACCTGGCCACCGTGGAAGCCGAGACAAGCCAAGTGCTGACCTCGCTTCGTCGCGTCGCGGGACGGCTGGCCATCGTCGACGCCGCATTGGAGCGAATCGACGTCGACTCCCTGCATGCTCAGAGGCGCGAGCTCACTGCTGAGGACGACTCGTCACCACCAGGGCTTCGGGCGGAGCGAGCTCGCGCGGTAGCCGCTGTCGACGCCCAGCTGGAGGCGCACGCGCGGCTTCAGACCACGCATTCCACCCTGGCGGCGCGCATGCAGACCGCGGCTCTTGGGCTCGAAGGCATCGTCACCCGGGTCCACGAAGTGCTCGCAGCAGCGGAGGGTGCCGCCCGCCCGGACTCTGCGGATGCGGCGATCGATGACATGCAGCGCGATCTCGACGCACTGCGGGAAGGTCTGGCCGAG
>DASRTE010000224.1:0-57607 GCA_035656095.1 Jiangellaceae bacterium | reverse complement strand
CCGGCCACCACGGCAAGGCCGCCCCCGATCCGGCAGCAGCGGCTCGATCCGGGCCCACATCTGATCCGACAACACCTGCACACGACTCACGCCGCCAGCCTGCAACGATCAGCCCTCAAGATCCGTCAGACACGCCCTAGTTGGGTGTGGACCTTGACGGGCAGGGCCTACCAGTGGCTGACTCCGGAGGGCATCCGCGGTCGACGCCCGGCTACTGCCGCTCGCGTGCCTCCAGATCACACCCACGTGGACGCGCTCGATGGCCGGCCGGCGCGTCAGTTCGCAGTGACGGCGGCGGCGTCGGGCTTGATGTGGGCGAACATGCTGCGGCCGTTCCAGGTCGGGAAGGCCCGGACGAGCCATGACGGGCCGTCCAGCTGGATCCGGGAGTCGCGGGTTGCCTCCGCCCAGGAGAGCTGCCCAGCGTGCCATTTCACGAACGCTTCGGCGTCGGCGGCGATGTAGAGGTCTTCGTCGAGACCGGCATAGGTTTTGCAGATCTCGGTCTCGCGGTGCTCGATCAGCAGCCAGAACCGCTCGTGGGGCCGGAAACCGGTGAAGTCGAGCCGAATGACGACGCGCTGGTCCGGGAGTCGGTCTCGGCGGATCGCATTGCACATCGACCACAGCGCCACGAACGGATCGAGGTTATCGGGGGCGATCTCGAGCCAACGGGCGCCCCACTCGCCGAGGGTCTCGCAGACCTTGAACAGATCGTGGCCCGAGCTGGTGAGTCGGTAACGGTGACCGCGGCCCTGAGCCTTCGGTGCCGAGTCGATGATGCCGAGGCGTTCGAGCTGCTTGAGCCGCTGGGTGAGCAGGGTACGGGAGAGCCCGGGCGCACCCTCGAGGATCTCGCCGAAGGTCTCACAGCCCAGATGCACGTTGCGGACGATCAACGGTGTCCAACGCTCAGCGAAGACCTCCGCACCACGGGCGATGGGGCAGTACTGGCCGTAGGTCCTCATGAGCGCAGTGTCCCGCGCCTCCCGACCTCCGTGAAGTCCAGATTCTTTACCTCGAAGTCCAGATAGCTGACTTCTCCTCGGTGCCCCCCGATGTTGCGATGAGCCCATCCACTAGAGGAGGAACGATGACCGCACCAACCGCCATGCGGATCCCCGGGTTCCGGGGCGAGCTGATCACCCCCGACCACTATGACTACGACGACGCCCGAGCCGTCTGGAACGGCACGGTCGACCGACGACCCCGACTGATCGCCCGCTGCAGCGGCACCGCCGACGTGGCCGCAGCGGTGCGGTTCGCCCGCGACTGCGACCTGGAGATCGCGGTACGGGGCGGGGGCCACAACGTGGCCGGCACCGCAGTGTGCGACGACGGGATCGTGATCGACCTCTCGGCGATGCGGGCCGTGTGGGTCGACCCCGCCGGCAGCACGGTCCAGGTGCACGGGGGTGCGCTGTGGGGCGACGTCGACCACGAGACACAGGCACAGGGTCTGGCCACCACCGGCGGCATCGTGAGCCACACAGGCGTCGCCGGGGTTACCCTCGGCGGCGGCATGGGCTTCCTCATGCGCAAACACGGGCTCGTCGTCGACAACCTGCTTGCCGCCGAGGTGGTCACCGCCGAGGGCAGCATCGTCCGGGCGTCCGCCGACGAGCACCCCGATCTGTTCTGGGCGCTGCGAGGCGGCGGCGGCAACTTCGGCGTCGTCACCTCGTTCCGATTCGCTCTGCATCCCCTCGGCCCGACCGTGATGGCCGGGCCTGTCTTCTGGGCGGCCGACGACACCTCCGACGTGCTGCGCTTCTACCGGGACTTCGCCGCCGAAGCGCCCGACGAGCTCGGCAGCGTCGTGAGGCTCGGCACCGTCCCCCCGCTGCCGGGCATCCCCGAAGACCTGCACTGGCGGCCGGCCATCGCCGTCGCCTGCTGCTACGCCGGCGCCGTCGAAGACGGCGAGCGTGCGGTGCTGGCCCTCCGCCGGTTCGGGACGCCGCTCGTCGACCTGCTCGCACCCTCGCCGTACGTCGCGTTCCAGAGCGGCCTCGACGCCACCGTTCTCCACGGGTGGCACTACCACTGGAAGTCGACGAACCTCGCCGGCCTTTCCGACAACGCCATCGCCGTCATCGCCGATCACGCCTACGCCGCCGGCTCGCCCCGGTCGTGCGCGGTGATGTTCCACTTCGGTGGCGCCGTCGCCCGGGGTTCCCGCGATGCCACCGCCTACGCCGGTCGCGACGTGGCCCACAACATCGTCATCGAGGCCGTGTGCCTCCCTGACGACTCCGGCGAGCGCGCCGCGGCCGAGACCGCTTGGGCACGACGGTTCCTCCAAGCCCTCCAACCGCACGGCGCCGGGAGCGTCTACGTCAACTTCCTTGATTCCGACGACGACACCAGCCGCGTTCGAGAGGCCTACGGCGATGACATCTACCAGCGACTGGCCGAGGTCAAAGCCAAGTACGACCCCGAGAACGTGTTCCGGAACAACAAGAACATCCAGCCCGTCACGCAGACGCAGTGAGCGCTCGCTGCATCGACTCGCGTCGCTTCCCCGAGACGGGACTGTCCCACCACGCCGGCTGAGCGCAGCCGAGGGGACGGGACGGGCCGCGCGGTCTGGGCCATGGAGTCCGGTCCGGCGCGTGGGCTCTATCTAGTGACGAGTCCTGCAGGGTGCCGATGTCATGTCTGCGATGTCTATCGGCTTGGGAGCGATCGCGGCAGCCCGAACCATGGGAGCACGCTGTTGTCGAAGCGGGTGAATGCGCAGATCCGGTCGCCGGTGAGGGTGAGGACGAACAGGCCGGTTCCATGGCGGATGCCGGTGGAGGCGCGCAGGTAGGCCCCGAACGCCGGCTGACCGTTGGCTCGCGTCGGCACGAGGTCAACCCTCCTGCCCGAGCGGAATATGCTGGCGAAGAGGCGGACCACGACGTCGCGGCCCTCGTATTCGAGGGGAATCGGTGGCATGGAGATGAAGACATCGTCGGTGAGCAAGGCGACCAGGGCGTCCAGATCCCCGGACTCGTAGGCGCGGACGAACCTCGCCACGATCGCCTGCTCCGAGGGTGAGTCGGGAGCGGGAGGCGGCCTGTGCTCGGCGGTCGGCGGCCGTCGGCGCTGCAGGCTGGCGCGCGCCCGTTTCAGGGCGCTGTTGACCGAGTCGACGGTCGAGTCCAGCATGTCGGCGACCTCGTGCGCGTGGAATCCGAGGACGTCGCGCAAGGTGAGGACGGCGAGCTGGCGAGGCGGCAGGACCTGAAGAGCGGTCACGAAGGCCAGGGAGATGGTTTCGGTCTGCTCGTAGCGGGCCTCGGGGCCGAGCGGCACGTCGATCGCCCCCTCGAGGAGGGCGTCGGGGAATGGCTCGAGCCATACGACCTCGCCGAGCCGGGTCGGCTCGGGCGGTTCAACCTCGGACATGTCCCACTCCCGGGCGGGGCGTCGGCTGGCCGACCGACGCGCGTTGAGGCACCGGTTGGTGGCGATGCGGTAGAGCCAGGTGCGGATCGAGGCGCGGCCCTCGAACCCTCCGAGGCCTTGCCAGGCGGCAAGCAGCGTGTCCTGGAGGGCGTCCTCGGCATCCTGGAAGGATCCGAGCATGCGGTAGCAGTGCACTTGTAGCTCTCGGCGGTGCGGCTCGGTCAGCGCTCGGAACGCCTCGCCGTCCCCGGCCCGCGCCCTGGCGATCAGGTCGGCTGTCACCAGCACCACCTCGCATCACGTATCTGGTTCTCCTTGTCGCACTTCCATCCTGTATGGACACCGGCCGAGAGGTGAACTGGGCGGCTGGTGGGCGCCCACTTCCCCGACGTCGCGGTGTCTGCATCATCGACGGCTCGGACGATCCGAACGTCGGCTGATGGCGAAGAGGCGGCCATGCGCAGATGAGTTCAGCCCTCGGTCTTCACTCATGAGGTGGGCGGGCCACCCGGGCACAGAAAGGAACCGGAGATGATGCTGAAGGACAAGGTTGCGGTGATCTACGGAGCCGGAGGCGCGATCGGCAGTGCTGTCGCAGGCGCCTTTGCGCGTGAGGGGGCCAGTCTTTTTCTCACCGGGCGCCACCTGGCACCGGTCGAAGCTGTCGCCAAGGCTGTCGTTTCCGCCGGCGGAGCCGCCGAGGCGGCGGAGGTAGACGCTCTCGACGAGCAGGCGGTGGACAAGCATCTACAGTCCGTGACCGACAAGGCGGGCCGCGTCGACATCTCGTTCAACGCGATCGGCATCCCGAATCCGAAGATTCGCGTGCCCCTGGTCGAGCTGGATGTCGAGCAGTTCTCCCTGCCGATCGCCACCTACACGACGTCGTACTTCCTGACCGCACGCCTGGCCGCGAGGCACATGGTCCCGAACAGATCGGGGGTGATCATGACCGCCACCTCAACCCCTTCGCGGACGGGCACCCCATTGGTGGGAGGCGGGGGTCCGGCGATGGCTGCCGTGGAGGCACTCACTCGTGATCTGTCAGCAGAGCTCGCACCTCAGGGCATTCGCGTGGTCGGTCTGCGACCGCAGGGCATGCCGGAGACCGGCAGGATCAAGGAATCCTTCGAGCTCTACGCCAAGGCATCGGGAATGACCCAGGAACAGTTCCACGAGTTGATCGCAAGCAGGACTCACACGCGCCGGCTTTCGACGCTCGCGGAGACGGCAAACGTGGCGGTCTTCATGGCTTCCGACAAGGCGAGCGGGATGACCGGAACAATCGTCAACATGACTATGGGCAGCCTGGACGACTAGCGGCGACTCCGGATCGGGTCGCGTCGGCTTGGACCCGCTCGACGCGAGTGGCCCACGGGTGATCTCGAAGGGTCTCGACCGAGCGGCTCGTGCATCGCACGCGGAACTCGGCTGGAGAAGCTGTGGGACCAGCGGCCGCCGATGTCGTCGGCGCTGTGGGTTTGAACTCCGTACCGGACGAAAGAATCGACGGAACACGACATCGACGGCCTGCCACGTCCGGCGGCCGTCATGAGGACAAGGGGAGAGCGAAGGTGCTCAAACTTCCAAGGGCAGCCGTTGCGGCGGCTGCGGCGGCGGCCGTGGTATCCACGGTCGTCGCCACCGCGAACGCGGCCGTACCGACAGACACGAGTGATCTGCGGGAGGCGGTAACTGCCGACGCGATCATGGATCATCTTGCCGAGCTCCAGAAGATCGCCGACAACAACGGCGGTACGCGAGCGAGCGGCACATCCGGCTACGACGCATCCGTCGACTACATCGAGGACCTACTCGTGGCAGCAGGCTACGAGGTGACCCGGCAGGACTTCCTGTTCAACTCCTTCCGGGAGCTCTCCGAGCCGGTGTTCGAGCAGGTGTCGCCCAACGAGGTGACATACGTCCCCAACGTGGACTTCTTCACCGCCGAGTACTCGGGTAGTGGCGACGTGGAGGCCCCGTTGCAGGCGGTCGACCTGGTGCTGCCGCCGGGTGAGGAGGCGAGTACGTCCAACAGCGGCTGTGAGCCGGAGGACTTCGCCGACTTCGTCGACGGCAACATCGCGCTGGTCCAGCGCGGTACCTGCGACTTCTCGGTGAAGGCGCACAACGCCTTCGTGGCCGGTGCCGTCGGCGTGATCATCTTCAACGAGGGTCAGGAGGGGCGCACGGAGACGCTGGCGGCCACGCTCGGCGACGCCTTCTCCGACGACCTTCCCGTCATCGGCACCTCGTTCGAGATCGGCAACGAGCTCGCCGCGCTGCTCGATGAGGGCGAGGTCGTGATCCACCTCGCGACCGACACGTTGATCGAGCTGGACGTGCCCACGCAGAACCTGATCGCCGAGACGCCCACGGGCCGCGACGACCGGGTGGTCATGGCCGGCGCCCACCTCGACTCCGTGCCCGCCGGCCCCGGCATCAACGACAACGGTTCGGGCTCGGCGACGTTGCTCGAGATCGCTCTCCAGATGGCTGCTGCCGACATCGAGCCGCGCAACGCCGTTCGCTTCGCCTGGTGGGGCGCCGAGGAGGCCGGCCTGGTCGGTTCGCAGTTCTACGTCGACTCCCTCACCAAGTCCGAGGCCAAGGACGTCGAGCTGTACCTCAACTTCGACATGATCGGCTCGCCGAACTACGCGCGCTTCGTCTACGACGGCGATGGCTCGGCGTTCGGGATCAGGGGTCCCGCCGGTAGCCACGCCATCGAAGAGGTCTTCGAGGAGTTCTTCGCCTCGCAGGGTCTGGCCTCCGAGCCGACGGCGTTCGACGGACGGTCGGACTACGACGCGTTCATCACCGCCGGTATCCCGGCGGGTGGCCTGTTCACCGGAGCGGAGGACGTCAAGTCGGAGGAGCAGGTCGCGCTGTACGGCGGCCTGGCGACGTTCGAGGGTGAGCCGGTGAGCTACGACCCGTGCTACCACCAGGCGTGCGACAGCCTCGACCCGATCGGGGACGGCGCCGACGCGGGGCTGTACGAAGCCCTCAACGACGCCTACGACGGCGCTCTCGAGTACAACGGCCGGATTAGCAACGTCAACACGCAGGGCCTCGAGGAGATGTCCGACGCTGTTGCCCACGCGGTGCTGCTCTACGCCATGTCAACCAGCTCGGTCAGTGGCACCGGCCAGGCATCCGACCAAGCGACGGTGGCGACGGGCGATCGGCTCGGCGCCCACTTCAGGCGCTGACGCCAACTCCGCCGACGAGGAACGGCTGGGCCGCAGCAGGTGACCTGCTGCGGCCCAGCCGTCTCACCATGCTCTGGCGGCACGGGGGACGACTGGTGAGCATGGCGGCACGGCATCCGTTCGGGTAGGACGGACACATGCCGACCAAGAAGGAGCGCCTGCGGGAGTACAGCGACAAGCGCACCTTCGACAAGACACCCGAGCCGAGCGGGGCAAGGAGCCCGAAGCGCGGGAAGTCGGCGGGCAACCGTTTCGTCGTGCAGGAGCACCATGCCCGCCGACTGCACTGGGATCTCCGCCTCGAGAAGGACGGCGTCCTGGTGTCCTGGGCCCTGCCGCGCGGCTTTCCGGACACTCCGGACGAGAACCGGCTTGCGGTGCACACCGAGGACCATCCGCTCGAGTACCTCACGTTCGAGGCCGACATCCCGGCCGGCCAGTACGGCGGCGGGAAGATGACCGTGTGGGACACGGGGACCTATCAGGCCGAGAAGTTCACCGACGACAAGGTGGTGGTCCGCTTCGAGGGCGGGCGGGTGCGCGGGCGGTATGCGCTTTTCCAGACCCGGAACGACGACTGGCTGATCCACCGGATGGATCCACCCGACGCCGGCAGGGACCCGATGCCCGACGAGATCGTGCCGATGGCCGCCACGTTGGCCGGGCTGCCCCGAGACGGTGACAGATGGGGCTACGAGATCAAGTGGGACGGTGTGAGGGCAATCGCGTACGGAGAACCGGGCCGGCTCCGGCTGGTCAGCCGCAACCTTCGGGATATCACGCCGCAGTACCCGGAGGTGGGTGCCCTGGCTCGCGATCTCGGTGCCCGGCACGTCGTGCTCGACGGTGAGCTCGTCGCCTTCGACGCTGAGGGCCGGCCGAGCTTCCAGCGCCTGCAGCCTCGGATGCACGTCAAGTCCGAGTCGGAGATTCGACGTAGGCGGCAGGAGGTGCCGGTGACCTACGTGATCTTCGATCTGCTCTACCTCGACGGGCACTCGCTTCTGGAGGCGCCGTACGAAGAGCGGCGGCGCGCCCTCGAGGCGCTCGACCTGGGTGGCCCGAGCTGGCAGGTCCCGGCATTCCAGTGCGGCGAGGGTAGGGCATTCCTGGCCGCCAGCAAGAACCAGGGCCTCGAAGGCATCGTCGCCAAGCGGCTCGACAGCACCTACCAGCCGGGCCGGCGCAGCCGGGACTGGCTGAAGGTGAAGAACGTCCGGCGCCAGGAGGTCGTGATCGGCGGCTGGGTCGCCGGTCAGGGCCGCCGTGCCGGCGAGTTGGGTGCGCTGCTCGTCGGCTACTACGAGGACGACGACGGCGAGCCCGGGCTGCGCTACGCCGGCAAGGTGGGGACCGGCTTCGACGCCGCCGCGCTGCGGCTGCTGGGCGAGCGGCTGGAACCGCTGCGCACGGACCGCAGCCCCTTCACCGGCCGACAGCCGCCGAAGGACGCGGTGTTTGTCGAGCCGCGGCTCGTGTGCGAGGTCGCGTTCTCCGAGTGGACGAGCTCGGGCACGCTCCGGCACCCCTCGTACCAGGGACTTCGTGACGACAAGCCCGCGACGGACGTGGTGCGCGAAGACCGATGACGTCGTCAGGTCAAGCGGCGGTTGCCTCCAGGTCCAGGAGTGCCGTCTTCGCGGCGAGCCCGCCGACGTAGCCGCCGAGGCTTCCATCGCCGCGGAGGACCCGGTGGCAGGGGATGACCACGGGCAGCGGGTTGGTCGCGCACGCCGAGCCGACCGCGCGTGCCGCCTTCGGGCTGCCGACCGTCCGGGCGACGTCGGCGTAGCTCTGCGTGTGCCCGTACGCGATCTGCGGCAGGTGCTCGAGCACCGACCGGCGAAAGCCGGTCGAGAGGGAGAAGTCCAGCGGCACGTCGAACCCGGTGCGCCCTCGCGCGAAGTACTCGTCGATCTCTCGCGCCACCGCGTCGAGACGCCTCGGCGCGTGGAGGATCCGCGGGCTCAGGGTGGCTGCCAAACCCTCGAGGACGACGGCGTGGTTCTCGCTGTCGTAGGCGACCCGGACCAGCCCCTTCCCGGTCGCCGCGAGCAGCAGCGTGCCGACCGGCGTGTCGATCGTGCGGTAGGCGACGTCGAGGATGCCCTCACAGTCGGCGGCGCCCTCGAGGGCCACGTGCAGCCTCTCGAGCGCCTCCGGTCCGACGGTGGTGAGGGGGGCAAACATCGCGGCAAGGTTCGTTTCGCTGGTGTTCGCGCTCATCGGGTGTCTCCTTCCGACTGTGCGTGCGTGAGGCGTCTGCGCAGGGTGGCGATGCCGTCCGATGCGGCCCTGCGTGCCGCGTCGGAGGTTCCGCCGAGGATGTCGGCGATGTCCGCGTAGCGAAGGCCGGCCAGGAAGTGGTACGCGATCACCTGGCGCTGCTTGTCGGGGAGGTCTTTCACATGCATCCACACGTCACTCTCGGATGGCCTCCCGACCTCGCTCGAAACCTTCTCGGGAACCTCGTCGACGGGGGTGGCACGACGTCGTCTCGCCCGCACCAGGTCGATGGCCTTGCGGTACGCGATCGTCACCAGCCATGCTTCGACGTTCGCGTCCGCCGGCAGTTCCGGGTAGGCGCGCATGGCGGCCAGGAACGTCTCGGACCAAGCGTCGTCCGCGTCTGTCGGACCGACGATGGCGCGGCAGACACGGAGCACGGTCGCGCTGTGCTCGGTGACGACTTTCTCGAACGGCTGCTTCATCTCCACCACCATGCAGACGTCCGGAGCACGCGGAACGTGAGGCCCGGCGTCAGAAGAGCCTCCCGGACTTCACCTCGGCGGGCTCCTCGAGCTCGAGGAGGAACCGCTTACGCCTGACGCCGCCTGCGTACCCCGTGAGGCTGCCGTCGCTGCCGACCACGCGATGGCACGGGACGATCACGCAGAGCGGATTCCGCCCGACCGCCTGCCCGACAGCCTGTGCCAGCGACGCGTCGCCCAGACGTTCGGCCAGGTCCCCGTATGTGGTCGTCCGTCCGTAAGGGATCTCGCCCAGGAGCGCCCAGACCGTCTCCTGCCAGGCGTCGCCGTCTGTCGACGTCGGCAGGTCGAAGGTGGTGCGAGAACCGCCGAGGTACTCGTCGAGCTGACGACGCGTCTCGGAGAAGAGCCGATCGTCCGCGACCTCCACTCGAACACCGAACGTGCTCGCAGACGGCTTGTACCAGTGGTGGGGGAAGTACAGGCCGACCAGGGATGCATCGTCGGCCACCAGCACGACCTCGCCAAGACGTGTCTCGACGACTGCGTGGCGTCTGTTCATCGAAGTCGATCCTTCCCGCGAGCGTTGCCCCTCATGATGAAGACGCCGCACCAGCGGAGAAGGTGAGGTCCGGTGACCTCATTCCCGGGTGAGCCAACGCGCTCCGATCAACGTCGCGATGACCAGGGCCAAGGGCAGGACGATCCCGAGCAGGACGAATGCCGCCGCGGAACCGATATGTGCCGTCAACCAGCCGAAGTTCATCCCGAAGAAGCCCGTGCTGACGGTGAGGGGTAACCAGACGACCGCCACCAGCGTCAGTCGCTCACTGATCACCGTGGCCTGACGGGAGACCGTGTCGCCCAAGAGGGCGTAGAGCTGACCCGCCGCTGTGACACTCGACCCGAAGAGCCTACGAGCACGGCGCAGCCGCCGCTTCGCAGCATCTCCGAGCATCACGACCACATCGCTGTCGTCCGCGAGCAGCTGACGGTGGGCCGTCCACAGCTGCTGCAGGGAGAACAGCTGGACACGCGCTCGCGAGATGGCGCGGCGCTCGGCGCCGGAGGTGAGCCCGGTCGTGGTCTCGTCGAGCGCGAGGGCCACCGTCGAAAGACGCTGGATCGCCTGCTCGGACTGTTGCGCGAACAGGAGCAGCACGGCGGCCAGGCCGTCTTCGGGATCGCCGTCGACCGGCGCCACCGCCTCCCTGATCGCTCCCATCGCCTCCTCGGGACACAGCACCAGCACGCCACCATCGCCGACGTGCAGCTGGACCGCGATCGACCGGCCGAGCTCGTCCGTCGCAAAGGCCACGACCGATATCCGCCCGTCATCGACCTGCGCCAATGGAACGCGATGAGCCGACCCCTGGAACTGCTCGGCAGCCGACACGTCCACACCCAGAGCCCGGGCCCATTCGCGCAACCGTTCTGCGGCCGTCGGCGGCATCAGCACACAGACCGGTGCCGTCGGTGAACTCGTCTGTGCCGAATCGGTGGTGCCGTCGACCAGCTTCATTGAAGGGACGGTACGCGCCTCATGCCCGGCCGCAGCGGCCTAGAGGCGATCACCGACAGCCGCGACCACAGCCGCCGTTCCGGCCCCGACGACGGAGCCGACCACCACGTCGCCCGGGTAGTGCACGCCGGTGTGAACGCGCGAGTAGGCGACTCCCGCCGCGAGCAGGCGGATCGGCACCGCCAACGCAGGGATGTGACGGCCCACGGCATACGCGAACGCGAAGGCCGACGCTGCGTGGCCGGAGGGGAACGAGGTGGACGTCGGCATCGGCACATGACGGTTTGGCGATCCGTCGCTCTCGACCCGGTCGGGGCGGCGCCGTCGATGGAGGGATTTCACACCCAGATTGACCGTCGCGGACGTCACGGCGATGGAGACGACCCCTCCATGGCCGCCCGGCCGCCGTGGGCGCCGCCGAGCAGGGCTAGCGCGGCGGCGATGGCCAGCCACAGACGTGAGTAGTTCGCCGATTCGGAGAGCCGGCGCACCGGATCGTCCAGGTCCGGCGTAGGAGTACGGGCCACAGCCTCGTACACGGCGCGATCCACGGCGCCTAGCTCGCACATCGCCTCGGCCCAGGCGGACGCTCGACCTCGCCGTGCTTCGACACGTCGGGCGACGGCGTCGCCGACGGTGTCCTGTGGCTTGGTGCCCCCCGATGACAGGCGAGAGTCTACGGTCGGGCTGGAGGTCAGAGCATGAGGTCGGTGACCGTGGCGCGCAGGGTGAGCGCCGTCGTGGCATTCGTCGCTGTGGCCGCTGTGATCGCGATCACGGTGATCGTGCTTGCCCGACACCCGCTCTGGCTGCTGACGGCGATCGTGTGCCTGGTGGTGGCGATCGCGGCGGCGGCCTACGCGATCACGCGGACCGGCGCGCGCCGGATGCTGGCGTCGGTGCTGGCGGCGTTGGGTCTGGCCACACCCATCGTGCTGATGATCGCCCGTGGGCGGTTGCTGCTGCTGATACTGGTCCTGGTCGTGCTGGTGGGAGTCGCCGGTGCGGCGACCCGCTACGCGCTCGGGCGTGACATGGCGTCTCTCAAGAGCGGTCCGACCCCCGGGGTCGCGGTGGAACCGGCGGCACGGCCGGTCCTGCTCATGAATCCGTGGTCCGGCGACGGGAAGGTCGAGCAGGTCGGCCTGGTCCAGGAGGCCCGCCGGCGAGGCATCGAGCCGATCGTGCTCGAGCAGGGCGACGACCTTGTGCAGTTGGCCGACCAGGCCGTGGCTCGCGGTGCCGACGTGCTCGGGATGGCTGGTGGGGACGGCTCGCAGGCGCTGGTCGCCGGTGTGGCCATGCAGCACGACGTCGCCTTCGTCTGCGTCCCGGCCGGAACCCGCAACCACCTGGCCATGGATCTCGGCCTCGACCGGGACGACCTGCTGGGCGCTCTCGACGCCTTCGGAGACGCCGTCGAGCGACGCATCGACCTGGGGCTGGCCGGCGATCGGGTGTTCGTCAACAACGCCAGCATCGGCTTGTACGCGAAGATCGTGCAGTCCCCGGCCTACCGCAACCGCAAGGTGGCCACAGCCCTCGAGATGCTCCCCACGATGCTCGGCCCGGAGGCCGCGCCGTTCGACCTGCAGTTCACCGGGCCCGACGGGACCGAGCAGACCTCGGCACACCTCATCCTGGTCTCCAACGGCCGGTACCAGTTGGGGCGTGCGGAGGGCTTCGGGTCCAGGCGGTGCATGGAGGCCGGGACGCTCGGCATCGCGGCCGCGACGTTCCAGTCGCCGAACGACGTCGCGAAGCTCGGCCGGCGGCAGCCCACCGGACGGACCGCCCGACCCCGTGGCTGGCTCGAATGGTCCGACGTCAGCTTCGAGGTGCGGTCCGGCGGGCCCGTCGAGGTCGGCATCGACGGCGAGTCGATGGTGCTCGACCCACCGATCCGGTTCCGGATCGTGCCGGGAGCGCTGCGCGTGCGCATTCCATCCGATGCGCCCGGTTACTCGCCCGCGGCGGCGGTGCCCACGGCTGGCTGGGCAGCGATCACGGCACTGCTGCAGACGGCCGCCGGCAGGCCGGTGACGGTCGACGGGTGAGCCGGCCTGACCCGCGGCGAGGGTGCAGCCGCCGACTCCGGCGTCCAGCCGTCGACGAGGCGTTCATCGACGCGTGGCACACTCTGATCGACTCACCGACTGAGGGGTGGGTGCCGATGGGCATCATCTCGCGCGGATTCTCCGGGCGTCGTCGCGCCCACGACCCCGACCTGCCTCCCGGGCAGTACCTCACCGAGGACTTCCCGGTGCTGTCGGCCGGCCCCACTCCACGGATACCGCCGGACGAGTGGGAGTTCGCGATCACCACCGAGACCGGCCAGGTGCACCGGTGGGACTGGCCCACGTTCCTCGCGTTGCCGTCGGAGAACGTCAACGTCGACCTGCACTGCGTGACTCGCTGGTCGAAGCTCGGCACGTCCTGGGAGGGCGTGTCCCTGGACACGCTCGTCGACGACGTCGAGACAGCCGCCGACTTCGCACTTGTCCACTCCTACGGCGGCTATACCACGAACCTGCCCGTCGAGGACCTGCTCGACGGCAAGGCATGGGTCGCCTACCGCTACGACGGTGACGACCTGGCGCCCGCTCACGGCGGGCCGGCGCGACTGCTCGTGCCGCATCTCTACCTGTGGAAGAGCGCGAAGTGGGTTCGCGGCATCACGCTGTCGGACGTCGACGAGCCGGGTTTCTGGGAGAGCGCCGGATACCACAACTACGGCGACCCGTGGCGTGAGCAGCGGTACTGGGGCGAATGAGCTGGCGGGTCGCGACAGTCGTCGCGCTGCGGGACCAGACCGGCTCGGCACGCACGATCGTTCTTGATGTGGCGGATTGGCCGGGTCACGATGCCGGCCAGCACGTCGACGTGCGCCTGACCGCCCCGGACGGTTACAGCGCGGTCCGCTCGTACTCGATCGCCTCCGCCGCCGACGGGCAGCGCATCGAGCTCGCGGTCGAGCGGCTTCCCGACGGCGAGGTGTCGCCCTACCTGGCACACGACCTGGTCGTCGGCGACCTGCTGGAGATCCGCGGGCCGGTCGGCGGCTGGTTCGTGTGGCGGCCGGAGCAGACCGAGCCGGTCCAGCTCATCGCCGGCGGTTCCGGTGTGGTCCCGCTGCTCGCCATGGCGCGCTCGCACGCGGCGGCCGCAAGTCGCGCGCCCATTCGGCTGCTCTACTCGGTCCGCGACGCCGGGTCGGTCCTGTACGGCTCCGAGTTCGACCAGCTGTCCCGTCGGGACGGGGGCCTGGACGTGACCTACGCCTACACCCGGGTCGCACCGGCCGGCTCACCGCGGCCGCCAGGACGAGTCGACGCCAGCCTTCTCGCCGAAGCCACCTGGCCGCCAGTCCAAGAGCCGACTTGCTATGTCTGCGGTCCCACCGCGTTCGTCGAGGTGGTCGCCGACCTGTTGACCTCGGCCGGCCACGATCCGGCCCGGGTCAGGACCGAACGCTTCGGACCCAGCGGAGGCATCAGATGAGCGTCGACCCCCTGTCCTTCCTCGACGGCAACGCCGCGGCTGGTGAGCTGCGTGAGCTGTTCGCCGTCGATCTGACCGCCGCCGTCGGGCAGTGCGCGGGTTGCGGCCGCGTCGCCGTACTCGCGGAGGCACGGCTGTACGTCCATGCGCCAGGCCTCGTCGCCCGCTGCGCCGGGTGCGACGGCGTCCTGTTCCGCCTGGTCAAGGCGCCGGGGCGGACCTGGCTCGACCTACATGGGCTCGCCTACGTGCAAATCGCCACGCCGGACGAGGCGGACGACCCGCCACCGGCCTGAGGAGAACCGCCGGGCCGACTCTCACAGGCCATAGGTCTCGAGCAGTCGCAGCCAGACCTCGCTGACGGTGGGGAAGGCCGGAACGGCGTGCCACAGCCGGTCGAGCGGAACCTCCGCCGTGACGGCGATGGTCGCCGAGTGCAGCAGTTCCGCCACGCCCGGGCCGACGAACGTCACACCGATCAGCACCCGACGGGACTCGTCCACCACAGCCTTGGCACGCCCTCGATAGCCCTCACCCTGCAGATAGGCACCGGTCACCTTCCCGATCTCGTACTCGACGGCCCGGACCTCGTGACCCCGTTCACGTGCCTTGGCCTCGGTCAAGCCGACGGCGCACACCTCGGGATCGGTGAAGATGACCTGGGGTGCGCCTCGGGCGTCGGAGGTGGCGCGAAGTCCCGTAGTGTCCTCGGACTCCCCACGCGCCCGGGCAGCGATGACGTCACCGCAGACCCGGGCCTGGTACTTGCCCATGTGCGTGAGCAGGTTGCGACCGTTGGCGTCACCGACGGCGTAGAGCCAGGCGCCGTCGATGCCGTCCGCCCTGAGGCTGTCGTCGACAGAGACGGGCCGTCCCGGTTCGAGCCCCACCGACTCGAGGCCGATGTCGTCGGTGTTGAGCTGCCGGCCGGTGGCGACGAGAACCTCGTCCGCCTCGAGCGTCCCGCCGTCGGAGAGTGTGAGGGTGACGGGTCCGTCGGCGCCGCGCGAGACCCGCGTGACGCTGGTTCCCGTTCGTACGTCGACGCCTTCGTCCCGGAAGGCTGCAGACACCATCTCGCCGGCCAGCGGTTCCATGCGCTCGAGCAGGCCGGCGCCGCGGACCAGCATCGTCACCTCGTCCGCTCCGAGGCCACGGACCGCGTGCGACATCTCGCAGGCGACCACGCCACCGCCGATGACGGCGAGCCGGCGAGGCACTGCAGTCAACGATGTGGCCTCGCGGCTCGTCCAGGGCCGAGCCTGGGCCAGTCCTGGAACGGGTGGCACCACGGCCCGGCTGCCCGTGGCGACGACAACCGCGTGCCGCGCGGTCAGCCGTCGGTGGGATCCGTCTGACTCGACGACGACCCCACGCGTGCCGGTGATCCGGCCGTGGCCGCGGACGAGCTCCGCGGGCAGCTCGGCCAGCCAGCGTTCTTGGCGGCCGTCGTCGTGGTTGCTCGTGGCCTCGTCCCGGCGGGCGAGCGCAGCGCCGACGTGGAGCTGACCCGTGACCGCCTCCGCAGCACCAGGCGACCGGCGTGCCGCGGCGACGACGTCGACCGGCCGCAGCAGGGCCTTGCTGGGTACGCAGGCCCAGTACGAACACTCGCCACCGACCAGCTCCGACTCGACCACGGCGGCGGTGAGACCTCCGCGCACCACGCGCTCGACCACGTTCTCGCCTGCCGGCCCGCCGCCCAGTACGACGACGTCGAACACGTCATGAGCCTGTTCCATCGAGATCTCCATGGATGCGGTTGTGCGGGACAGGCGTCATCATCTCGGACCGACTCGTTGCGGATGTCGGCCCGACGGCGGTCGCCCGCGCCACAAGGGCCTAACGTCCTGCCGGCCGGGACCTCCTGCCTCTGCTCCCGACGAGGCGCTCGAAGTGACGATGGAGACGTACGAGGGAGGAGGACGAGATGCGCGCACTAGTGGTGTACGAGTCGATGTTCGGCAACACCAAGGCCATCGCCGAGGCTGTGGCCACCGGCGTGTCGTCGCAGATGAGCGTCGACGTCGTGGAGGTCGGCCACGCGAGTCCCGTCGTGGACCAGGACGTCGACCTGCTGGTCG
Organism: Jiangellaceae bacterium; assembly: GCA_035656095.1. GTDB lineage: Bacteria > Actinomycetota > Actinomycetes > Jiangellales > Jiangellaceae > DASRTE01. Next base: position 41,178 of record DASRTE010000224.1, on the reverse strand, counting down.
TGGGAGGACCGACCCACGCGTTCGGGATGAGCCGGCCCCGGACCAGGAGCTCGGCCGCAGAACAGGCGAGCACCGGCCTGGTCTCCACCGGCGTCGGTCTGCGGGAGTGGCTCGAGAAGCTCGAGTGTCCGTCGACGACGGGCACAGCCGCCTTCGACACCCGCGTGGACAAACCGCGGCTACCCGGCACGGCGTCGCATGCCGCCGAGAAGCGGCTACGCCGTCGCGGCTGCACGATCGCGGCACGGGGAACCAGCTTCCTGGTCGACGGGATGACCGGGCCTCTGCTCGCGGGCGAGGAGGATCGTGCCCGCCGGTGGGGTGAGAGCGTCGCCGCGACCGTCGTCGCGCAGCACGTCTGACCGGTTCGGCGATGGGCGAGGGTGACAGACTGCACCGTATGGCAGTGGACCCTCAGACGATGTACGTCCCGGAGTTCTTCGTCCGGCAGAAGATCACCATGATGGTCAACCAGTACGAGGTGCTGGCCGCCGACTCGGACGGTAGGGAGGGCGAACTGCTGGGCTTCGCACAGCAGAAGCGCATGGCGTTCAAGGAGGAGGTCCGCTTCTACGCCGACCGCGCCAAGACACAGCCGGCCTTCTCGTTCAAGGCACGCAAGGCCATCGATCTCAATGCGGGGTACGACGTCCTCGACCCGGCGCGCCAGCCCATCGGGTCCTTCCGCAAGGACTTCGGCAAGAGCCTGCTGCGATCGAGCTGGCACCTGTCCGGACCGGCGCTGGAGGCCTTCGGACACGAGCGCAACCAGACCATCGCGACATTACGGCGGGTGTGGGATTTCATCCCCTTCCTCGGTGAGATCTGGGTGCCGTTCATCTTCCACTTCGACTTCGTCGACAAGGCCTCCGGGCAGGTCGTGATGACCAGCGAACGGAAGAGGTCGATCCGCGACCGCTACGTGGTGACGGTGCCGGACCCGCGGCTCGACTTCCGGCTGGCCGCGTCGCTGGCTGTTGCGCTCGACGCACTGCAGAGCCGCTGAGAGCAGGACGGCATGCCTGCCGATGTGACGTACGAATCCGACCTCGTCGTCGATCTCGACGCTCCCGACGAGCATCAGCTCGCCGGTGGTGCCCGCCGGGGGCTCGCCGTGCTGCTGACCGCCGGCGGCACAGTCGGATTCGTGGCGTCGTTCGTCCTCACCGTCGAGGTGATCAGGCTGCTGGAGGACCCCGCCTACGTCCCGAGTTGCAGCTTCAACCCGGTGCTGAGCTGCGGCTCGGTCATGCAGACCTGGCAGGCCGACGTGCTCGGGTTTGCGAACACGCTGGCCGGCATAGCGGCCTTCTCGGTGATGACGACGATCGGCGTCGTCCTGCTGGCCGAGGCCGTGCTGCCGCGGTGGGTCTGGCTGGGGCTGCAGTCGGGGGCCTTGGTCGGCGCCGCGTTCGTGCACTGGCTGATCTACCAGAGCCTGAACGACATCGGCGCGCTGTGCCCGTACTGCATGGTCGTCTGGGTCGTGACGGTCCCGATCTTCTGGTACGTCACGGTGCACAACGTTCAGGCGGGGCACATCCGGACATCGGCCGGAGTCCGGAGCTTCCTGGTACGCAACCGCGCCCTCGTACTCGTGTTGTGGTTCCTTGCCCTCGCCGTCCTGATCCTGGTCCGGTTCTGGGACTACTGGTCCTCGCTGGTGTAACCCATCTCGAACCTGTCCGGGTGGCAGGCGCGGCGACCTGCTCGAACGCTGTATCCGGCCCTGACAGCTCGCGATCTCCCCGACCAAGCGGTGCGCTACGCTGGCGGGGTGCGAGGCCTGCTCGTCCTTACCGGGCCGCGCTGACCTGCAGCGGGCGCCACGTGCGCCGCGTCAGCGCGGCGGACCCCTCTGTGCGAGGGGTCTTTCCACTTCCGGCCGGACCCGACGACGAGCGCAAGGGACGACGACACCCGATGAGCGAGACCCAGACCACCGCCGCGGTCGCCGCCGCGACCGGCGATGGCACCGATGCACCCCCGCCGTACCGGTACTCCAGCGTGCTCGCCGCCGAGATCGAGTCGCGCTGGCAGGACCGTTGGGAGGCCGAGGGCACGTTCGAGGCCGCCAACCCGACCGGCCCGCTGGCGGGCGACGTCTCCGGCCGGCCCAAGTTCTTTCTCATGGACATGTTCCCGTACCCCTCGGGGGAGGGACTGCACGTCGGGCATCCGCTCGGATACATCGCCACGGACGTGCTGGGCCGGTACCGGCGCATGTGCGGCGACAACGTGTTGCACACGCTTTCTTACGACGCATTCGGCCTGCCGGCGGAGCAGTACGCCGTGCAGACCGGTCAGCATCCGCGCATCACGACCGAAGCCAACATGGCCAACATGCGCCGCCAACTGCGGCGCCTGGGGCTTGCGCACGACCAGCGTCGGTCGTTCGCGACCACCGATTCCGGCTACGTGCGGTGGACCCAGTGGATCTTCCTGCAGATCTTCGGGTCGTGGTACGACGACGAGGCCGACGGCGGGCGGGGACGGGCCCGCCCGATCTCCGATCTGGTGGCGGCCTTCGAGTCCGGCCGGCGGCCGACGCCGGACGGCCGCGTCTGGTCGGAACTGGAGGACGTCGAACGCCGGCGAATCATCGACTCGCACCGCCTGGCCTACGTGTCGGAGGCACCGGTCAACTGGTGTCCCGGCCTGGGGACGGTCCTGGCCAACGAGGAGGTCACGTCCGAAGGACGCAGCGAGCGCGGCAACTTCCCCGTCTTCAAGCGCAACCTGCGCCAGTGGATGATGCGCATCACGGCGTACGCCGACCGTCTGGTCGACGATCTCGAGCGGATCGAGTGGCCGGACAAGGTCAAGACCATGCAGCGCAACTGGATCGGCCGGAGCACGGGCGCGACGGTGAGCTTTCCGGTCATCACGGCGAACGGTGACCACGATGTCCTCGACGTGTTCACGACGAGGCCGGACACGATATTCGGGGCGACGTTCATGGTGGTCGCTCCGGAGCATCCGCTGGTCGATGCACTGACCGCACCCGCGTGGCCCGACGGAGTGAAGGACGCGTGGACCGGCGGGCACGCCGACCCGGCCGCCGCGGTCGCCGCCTACCGTGCTTCCGCCGTCGCGAAGACCGAGGTCGAGCGGCAGACTGAGGGGTACGAGAAGACCGGCGTGTTCACAGGATCGTTCGCCGTCAACCCAGCCACCGGCGCCCAGATCCCGGTCTTCGTCGCCGACTACGTGCTGATGGGGTACGGCACCGGGGCGATCATGGGCGTGCCGGGTCAGGACGAGCGGGACTGGGAGTTCGCCGAGCGCTTCGACCTGCCGATCGTGCGAACGGTGCAGCCTCCGGAAGGGTGGACCGGCGAGGGCTACCTGGGCGAGGGCCCGGCCATCAACTCGGCCAACGACGAGATCTCGCTCGACGGACTGCCGGTCGCGGAGGCCAAGGCGGCCATCATCGACTGGCTCGAGGCCAAGGGCCTCGGCGAGAGCACCGTCACCTACCGCCTGAGGGACTGGCTGTTCAGCCGGCAGCGGTACTGGGGCGAGCCGTTCCCGGTCGTCTACGACGAGCACGACCTGCCGGTGGCTCTGCCCGACTCGATGCTGCCCCTCGATCTGCCCGACGTCCCCGACTACTCGCCGCGGACGTTCGCGGCCGACGACACGACCTCCGACCCGGAGCCGCCGCTGGCGCGCGTGCCCGAATGGGTCGAGGTCGAGCTCGACCTGGGCGACGGCGTGCGGCGGTACCGTCGCGACACCAACACGATGCCGAACTGGGCCGGGTCCTGCTGGTACGAACTGCGCTACGTCGATCCCACGAACACCGAGCGGCTGGTCGACCCGGAGAACGAGCGCTACTGGATGGGCCCGCGAAGGCCCGGAGCAAGCGGGGGCGTCGACTTCTACGTCGGCGGCGTGGAGCACGCCGTCCTGCATCTGCTCTACGCCCGGTTCTGGCACAAGGTCCTGTTCGACCTGGGGCACATATGCAGCGAGGAGCCGTTCCACAGGCTGTTCAACCAGGGATACATCCAGGCGTTCGCGTACACCGACGCCAGGGGCCAGTACGTCCCCGCCAAGGAGGTCGAGGAGGACCCCACCCACCCCGGGACCTACCGGTGGCGCGGTGAAACGGTCAACCGCGAGTACGGAAAGATGGGCAAGAGCCTGAAGAACGTCGTCTCGCCGGACGAGATGTACCAGGCGTACGGCGCCGACACTCTGCGCGTCTACGAGATGTCGATGGGGCCGCTGGACGTGTCGCGGCCATGGGACACGCGGGCCGTGGTCGGATCGCTGCGGTTCCTCCAGCGCTTGTGGCGCAATGTGCTCTCGGAGGCGACCGGCCACGCCGTCGTCGCGGACGAACCCGCCGATGACGCCACGCTGCGGATCCTGCACCGCACGATCGATGCGGTCCGTGCCGACATGGCGGCGCTGCGGTTCAACACCGCGATCGCCCGGCTGATCGAGTTGAACAACCACCTGACGAAGCTCCCGAAGGTCCCGCGCCAGGTCGCCGAGCCCCTCGTACTTCTGGTGGCGCCCTTCGCGCCGCACATCGCCGAGGAGCTGTGGTCACGGCTGGGCCACCCGGGCTCGCTCGCACGTGAGCCGTTCCCGGTCGCCGATCCCGCCTTCCTGGTCGAGGAGACCGTCACCTGTGTCGTGCAGGTCGCGGGCAAGGTCCGGGACCGGCTCGAGGTTCCGCCCTCGGTCGACGACGAGACCCTGCGTGAGCTCGCACTCGACTCTCCCGCCGTCCAGCGCGCACTCGACGGCCGGGGTGTCCGGACCGTCGTGGTGCGTGCTCCGGGGCTGGTGAACGTCGTCCCGGGGTGACACCGCAGGGGCGATGTACCCTCCGGCCATGGGCCGGGCCGTCGCGATCGTCACCGACTCGACGGCCTACCTGGACAACGCTGTTGCTGCCGACTGCGACATCGCCGTCGTGCCGTTGCAGGTGGTGATCGACGGACGCCCGTACGAGGAGGGGACGACATTCGGCCCGCGCGACCTCGCCGACGCAATGCGACGGCGAGTCCGGGTGAGCACCTCGCGGCCCAGCCCGCGTGCATTCCTCGACGTCTACGAGTCCGCTGCGGCATCCGGAGCCGGAGGTGTCGTCTCCGTGCACATCTCCGGGCACCTGTCGGGCACGGCCGACGCCGCCCGACTCGCGGCGCATGACTCGCCCGTCCCCGTCGAGGTCGTGGACTCGTACTCGCTGGGCATGGGTCTCGGCTACGCCGTACTGGCCGCTGTCGAGGCGGCCGACCGTGGCCTGGCGGTCGACGAGGTTGCCGAGGTGGCACGGCGACGCGCCATGCGGTCCTCCGCCTTCTTCTACGTCGACACACTGGAATACCTCCGCCGGGGTGGGCGGATCGGTGCCGCCGCAGCCCTGCTGGGAACGGCGCTGTCCGTGAAGCCGTTGCTGCACCTGGACGGTGGCGTGATCCAGCCCCTCGAGAAGGTACGGACCTCCTCTCGCGCGGTCGCGCGGTTGGAGGACCTGGCCCTGGAGCGCGCCGGCGCGGGCCACGTCGACGTCGCGGTTCACCACCTGGACAACGCCGAGCGGGCCAGAGGGCTCGCCGAACGGCTGCGTGCACGTCTGCCGTCGCTGGGGCAGATGGTCGTCTCGGAGGTCGGAGCGGTCATCGGGGCACACGTCGGACCGGGCCTGCTCGCCGTCGTCGTCTCCCCGCGCTAGGCCGTGTGGCCGTTCTCCACAGCGGACGACGGGATGACAGCGTCGTCCACAGCCTGATCCGACGGTGCCCGGCGTCGCCGGCGCGCTGCCTAGCGTCATCGGGTGCGATTCCCACTGCCGGTCCGCAGGACCGCCGCCGTCGAGCAGACGCTCGCGGCCCGGCGGCGGGTCGCGGGCCTGGCCCGCGTGCCGGTGGTCCCGGTACCAACCCGGCGTGGGTGGGTGCCGGAGGTTCCGCCCGGGTTGGTGTCCGACGCCGAGGCATCCGAGACGATGGGCGACGCTCGCACCGCGCCACCGGCGGATCCCCCGCCCCGCGGAACGGCGTCTCCCGGACGCGGTGCCGGGTCTGCGGTCCTCGACCGGATGCCGCTGCCGCTGAGGGCCGTCGCGGAAGCGCTGCCGGTCCGAGCGAGCCGAATGGGCCTCGAGCGCGGGCACGCCGTCGTGCTGGTGCTGGTCGTCCTGGTCGGCCTGGCGGCCGCCGCCCTTCTCCTCGGTGTGGGGCGCCCGCGCGTCCTCCCGGTCGACCGGGCCGACCCGGGAGTGTCGGCGGCCGTCGTCGCCACCGGGACACCGGCGTCCGGTGTGCCGGACGCCCCGGCGGTCGCGGCGTCAGCGGCACCGGGACCCACTGAGCTCGTCGTCCACGTCGCGGGCCGGGTGCGCACGCCCGGTGTCGTCCGCCTCCCGCCGGGCTCGCGGGTGCTCGACGCCGTGGAGGCAGCCGGTGGCGCCGACGACGGCGTCGACCTGTCTGGGCTCAACCTGGCGCGGCTGGTCGCCGACGGCGAACAGGTGCTCGTCGGCATCGCGCCGGCTCCGGGGGGAACGGGCATCGACGGCCCACCCGGTGGCCCGGCCACACCCGGCACGGGCCCGATCGACCTCAACAGTGCGACCGCAGACCTGCTCGACACCCTTCCGGGCGTCGGACCCACGCTGGCCGGACGGATCCTCGAGTGGCGCGAGCAGCACGGCCGCTTCAGTTCCGTCGACGAGCTCCTGGAAGTCTCGGGCATCGGATCCAAGACCCTCGCCGAACTCGCACCCCTGGTCACGGTATGACCGGCGACACCGGCTCGGGCGCCGTGACGACGGGCCGGAGCGGACGCGGCCCGGTCACCGTGTCGGCTGCGGACGGTCCAGATCTCCGCCTGGTTCCGGCCGCAGTCGCCATGTGGGCAGGAGTGCTCGTCGGCGTGGCGGCCCCGGGGGTCGTCCTGACCGGAATCGGCGTGGCCACAGCCGTGGCCGCGCCGCTCGTCCTTCGTCGGGTTCCGCACGGCCCGGCTCGGATGGCGGTGCTCGTCGCGTTCGTGTGCCTGGTCGGTGGCGCGGCGAGCGGCTGGATACGGGCGGTGAGCGTTCTGGCCGGGCCGGTCGACGACCTGGCCGCCGCAGGCGCCGTCGTGACCGTGGCGGGCGTGCTCACCACCGATCCGAGCGTGCGCACGACCGGCACGGGTCCGCGCCGGTCTGACTACGTCGTCGGACGGCTACGGGTCGACGAGGTGACCGGCCGCGGCGCCTACACGCGGGTCCGGACGCCGGTTCTGCTTCTCGCCACCGATCCCGGCTGGGCCGACCTTCGTCCGGGACAGCGCATCGTGGCCCGCGGCCGACTCGGACCTGCGGACGGCTGGGGCGACATCGCGGGGCTGCTCCGGGTTCGCGACCCGCCGGAGCCCGAGGGTCCGCCGGGCTGGGCCAGCACGGCCACGGAGCCGCTGCGTGCAGGACTGCGCGAGGCGGTCGTCGGACTTCAGGAGGGTCCGCGGGGGCTAGTTCCCGCGCTCGTCGTGGGTGACGAGAGCATGATGGCCGCCCGGGTTCGCGACGACATGAAGGCCAGCGGACTGCTGCACCTCAACGCCGTGTCGGGCACCAATGTGACGGTCGTCCTGGTCGCCGTCCTCGGCCTGGCCCGGTGGGTAGGGGTCCGAGGGTACGGTCTGCCGGCACTCGGGGTGTTGGCTGTGGCGGGCTTCGTCCTGCTCGCCCGGCCCGAACCCAGCGTCGTCAGGGCGGCGGTCATGGGGACCGTCGCGCTCGTCGGCCTCACCGCGGCTGGACGCCGACGTTGCCTGCCCACCCTGGCTGCTGCGGTCCTGGTGCTGCTGCTCGTCGATCCGTGGCTCGGCACCGACGCAGGGTTTGCGCTGTCGGTTCTCGCGACCGCCGGGATCCTCCTGCTGGCGCCCGCGTGGCGCGACGCCATGCCGTGGGCGCCACGGCCCTTGGCAGAGGCGCTGGCCGTTCCATTGGCGGCGCAGGTCGCCTGCATTCCGGTCGTCGTCGTGGTCGCCGCACAGGCGAGCCTCGCCTCGATACCAGCGAACATCCTGGTGGCGCCCGCCGTCGCCCCGGCGACAGTGCTCGGCGCGGCGGCGGCGGTCGTGTCGACCGTGTCGCCTCAGGTGGCCTCGGGGCTCGGGTGGCTTGCGGGACTCCCGGCCACCTGGATCGTCGTGGTGGCCAGACATGGCGCCGACCTCCCCGGTGCCGTGGTCGGCTGGCCCGGAGGAGCACCCGGCGTCCTGCTCGCGGCGGGCCTCGCCGTGGGGTCGGCGTTGATCCTGCCCATGCTGTTGAGGCGGCCGCTGACCGCAACGGCGGCCGGCGGCGGGCTGCTGGTTCTCCTGGTCTGGGCGCCGACACCGGGCTGGCCACCGCCCCACTGGCTCGTCGTCGCGTGCGACGTGGGTCAGGGCGACGCTCTCGTGCTCCGCGCCGGCGACGCGTCAGCGGTCGTGGTCGACGCCGGCCCGGAACCGCGTGCTGTCGACCGATGCCTCGACTCGCTCGGGATCGAGCATGTGCCGCTGCTCGTCCTCACCCACTTCCACGCCGACCACGTCGACGGACTGCCCGGCGTCCTGGACGGCCGCCAGGTCGGCCAGGTCTTGGTCTCACCGCTCGACGACCCCCGCGAACAGTCCGACGAGGTGGCGGGCCGCCTGTCCGGCGCGCGCGTGCCGGTCGCGGTCGCTCGGGCCGGCGAGCAGATCACGGTGGGCGACGCCGTGCGTCTTCGGGTCCTCTGGCCGCGGCGCATCATCGCGGCCGGTTCGATGGCCAACAACGCCAGCGTCGTCCTCGACGCCGACGTCGACGGGGTCCGGATCGTGCTGGCCGGCGATGTCGAGCCGGAGGCCCAGCGCGCGTTGCTCGCCGCAGAGCCCGGCCTCCGCACCGACGTGCTCAAGGTTCCGCACCACGGTTCGGCACACCAGGACCCCGAACTGCTTCAAGGTCTCGGCGCCCACGTCGCACTGATCAGCGCGGGAGCCGACAACTCCTACGGCCACCCGGCGCCCGCGACCATCGATCTCCTCGACGGAGCAGGTGCGGAGGTCCTGTGCACCGATGTCGACGGATCGATCGCCGTCGTCCGGACGACCGGCGACGGCATGGGCATCGTCACCGGCGGCCCGCGGGTCGCGCCGTCGTGACACCCGACGTCGGCGGAGCGTGCCATCCTTGGCCGCGATGCCCGCACCAGACACCCACGACGCCCGGGTCACCCTCGTCGTCGGCCCGGAGACTCTGCTCGCCGAGCGCGCGATCGCGGCCGTCGTGGTCGCCGCCCGCGCCGCCGACGACGAGGCCGACCTCTCCGAGGTCGCCGGTGGCGACCTGACCGCGGCGGCACTGGCCGAGCACGTGAGCCCGTCGTTGTTCGCCACGCGCCGGGTCCTCGTGGTCCGTGGTGTCGAGGACGTCGCCGATCCGGCGGCCCGTGCCCTCGTGGCATACGCCGCTCACCCGGTCGACGACGTGCACCTCGTGCTGGTCCATCCAGGGGGCCAGAAGGGCAAGCGACTGCTCGACGACCTTCGAGCCACCCGGGCCCGCGTGGTCGTCTGCGAGCGGGTCACGCGTCCGGACGACCAGGTCGACTTCGTCCGCGCGGAGGTCGCGGCCGCGGGCGGGCGGATCGACGAGAGTGCCGCCCGTCGGCTGGTCGAGGCGGTCGGCGGCGACCTGCGTGGCCTGGCCTCCGCGGCCGGCCAGCTCGCGGCCGACGCCGAAGGCGGAGACGTCGACACCGCGGTCGTCGCGACGTACTTCGAGGGCAGGGCCGAGGTGAAGGGCTGGGTGGTCGCCGATCGGGCTGTCGAGGGCCGCACGGCCGACGCACTCGAGCAGTTGCGCTGGGCACTCGAGACCGGCACCGATCCGGTCCTCGTCACGGCGGCCCTCGCCACCGCGGTCCGATCGTTGGCTCGTCTCGCGGGAGCCCCGCGTGGGGTCCGCGACGCCGACCTCGCGCGCGACCTCGGCGTCCCGCCGTGGAAGGTCCGTGTCCTGCGCGGGCAACTGCGCGGGTGGACCCCCTCGGGCCTGGTCCGCGCGATCCGCGCGGTCGCCGCCGCCGACCTGCAGGTCAAGGGTGGTGGGAACGATGCGACGTTGGCTCTGACCACCGCCGTGGTCGAGATCGGCGCCGCCCGGGCCGCCGCCTGACGAGAACGACGACGGCGCCGTCCCCAGGGCCAGGGCAGCGCCGTCGGGTGGTGCTGTTGTGCTAGAGCGTGGCTGCGCGCTTGGCGATGGCCGACTTACGGTTAGCGGCCTGGTTCTTGTGGATGACGCCCCTCGAGGCGGCCTTGTCGAGCTTGCGCGACGCCTCGCGCGCGAGCGTTGCCGCCTGCTCGGTGTCGCCCGCGTCCGCCGCCGTGGTGAACCTGCGCACGGCGGTCTTCAGGGAGGACTTGACCGCCTTGTTTCGTTGCCGCGCCTTCTCGTTGGTGAGAATGCGCTTCTTCTGGGACTTGATGTTCGCCACTCAAACGCCTCGTCTGTAGCCGTGATGATCCGGGGGCTCCGGTCCCGCGCGACGGCCGCCGACACGGGAGGCGGTGGCCGAGACGAGGACCTGCGTGCCCCCGACTGTCTGGACGGCGGGCGCGCACGCGACCTCGAAGATTACCAGCGCGCCCACTGCGGAACCAAACCGCAGGTCAGCGCCCGGCGAGCGCCGCCAGCCGGCGTGACTGCTCCCGGGCCCCGCGGGCCACGTCGACCGGGTCGACCGTTGTCGGTCGGCCGTCCTCGACCACCGCCCGGCCGTCGACGAGGAGCAGCGTCAGCGGTGGCGGTGCGCCCAGGACCAGGGCGGCGACGGGGTCGGCGATCGAGGAGTGCTCGGGGCCGTCGACCCGCCACAGTGCCAGGTCCGCGAGCTTGCCGACCTCGATCGTGCCGATCTCCTCCTCGCGCCCGAGCACCCGGGACCCACCCGCGGTGGCCAGACGCAGGGCCTGCCTGACCGTGAGCGCCGTCGGCCCCTTGCGGGCCCGGGCGAAGAGCAGGGCTGCACGCACCTCGGCGCCGAGGGACCCGCACTCGTTCGAGGCGGTGCCGTCGACGCCGAGACCCACAGGTATCCCGGCGGCGAGCATCTCCGGCAGCCGGGCGATCCCGGCTCCGAGCCTGGCGTTGGACGACGGGCAGTGCGCGACACCGGTGCCCGTCGCCGCGAACCGTTCTATGTCCGTGTCGCCGAGATGGACGCAGTGGGCCATCCAGACGTCGGCACCGAGCCAGCCCACGCTGTCGAGGTAGTCGGTCGGGCCCATGCCGAACAGGTCGTGACAGTACTGCTCCTCCTCCACCGTCTCGGAACCGTGGGTGTGCAGGCGAACGCCCAGCAGACGAGCGAGATCGGCGGCCTCCCGGAGCAGGTCGGTCGACACCGAGAACGGCGAGCACGGCGCGACGCCGACGCGGAGCATGGAGCCCGGGGACGGATCGTGGTGGGTGCGCACGGCCCGCTCGGTCGCGTCGAGGATGTCCGCGATGGTCTCGACCGCGAAGTCCGGCGGGAGGCCGCCCTCGGACGTGCCGCGGTCCATCGAGCCACGGGTCGCATGGAACCTGAGCCCGAGTTCCCGGGCGGCCCGGATCTCGGCACCGAGCAGGTCCCCTGAGCCGTGTGGGAAGACGTAGTGGTGGTCGGCCGCCGTCGTGCAGCCCGACACCAGCAACGAGGTGATCGATCCCCGGGCGGCGGCGTAGACGACGTCCTCGTCGATTCGGGCCCAGATCGGGTAGAGCCCGACCAACCACTCGAACAGCGTGCCGTCCTGGACCAGGCCGCGGGTGACCCACTGGTAGAAGTGGTGGTGGGTGTTGACCAGGCCCGGCGTGAGCAGGTGGCCGGTTCCGTCCACCCGTCGGGTCGGCCCGTCGTCGGTGTGCTCCGGCGCGGGGCCGGCGCCGACCGTGACGATCTCATTGCCCTCGACGACGACGTGTCCGGACGGGATCTCGGTGTCGGCGGCGTCGACGGTCGCGATGGCCGCGTTCTCGATCACGACCCGCCGCGTCATGCCGTCACTGTGTCAGACGCTCACTAGGGTGGCCCGCACGGGCACGACCGCAGGAGGCGTCGGCAATGGAGTTCGACGGACTCGGGCTGGACGGGTTCAACGCCCTGCCCGACGACCGCGCCGAGGAAGTGCTCCTGGCCTGTTGCGCGTCGCCCGCCTGGGCGCGGGAGGTCGGCGGGGGCAGGCCCTACGGGGACGCCGACGGGCTCTTCGATGCGGCCGACGACGCCCTCGCGAGGATGAACGAGGACGACATCGACGAGGCACTGGCGGGGCACCCGCGCATCGGCGACCGCGCCGCCACCGAGTGGTCACGTCGCGAACAGGCTGGAGTCGGCGATGCCGGCTCGGCGACACGTCGCCGGCTCGCTGCGGGGAACCAGGCCTACGAGGAACGATTCGGCCATGTGTACCTCGTCTGTGCGACCGGGAGGAGCGGAGAGGAGCTGCTGGCGATTCTCGAAGATCGGCTCGGCAACGACCCCCGGGCCGAACGGGCGATCGTCCGGGCCGAGCTGGGGAAGATCAACCGCATCCGCCTGCAGAAGATGCTGAATGATGCTGGGACGGAGGGTGAGCCGTGAGCACTGTCACCACCCACGTGTTGGACACCGCCCGGGGGTGCCCGGCCGTCGGTGTCGCCGTTCGTCTGGAACGCGTCGTGGCCGGCCGGTCCGAACCGGTCGCCAGCGCGGCCACCGACGCCGACGGGCGGGTGCGGAGCCTCGGTGCCGGCGACCTCGAGGCCGGCATGTACCGGCTGGTGTTCGGCACGGCCGACTACTTCTCGGGCATCGGGGCCGAGACCTTCTACCCGCAGGTCGCCGTCGAGTTCAGCCTGGCCGATTCCGGCCAGCACTGCCACGTTCCGTTGCTGCTCAGTCCGTACGGCTACACCACCTACCGAGGGAGCTGACAATGGGCATCGTCCTCGGTCCGAACAGGTACGGGAAGTCCGAGAACCGCCTGGTGCGGATCTACCGCGACATGCCGCGGCACGAGATCCGCGACCTGTCCGTGTCGACGTCGCTGCGCGGCGACTTCGACGCGGCTCACATGTCCGGCGACCAGGCGAACGTGCTGCCCACCGACACCCAGAAGAACACGGTGTACGCCTTCGCCAAGCAGTACGGCGTCGGGCAGATCGAGGACTTCGCGCTGACGCTGGGGCGCCACTTCGTCGACGAGATCGAACCGGTCCACGGTGCGCGGATCGAGGTCGACGAGTACGCGTGGGACCGCATCGAGGTCGACGGACGGGGGCACGACCACTCGTTCGTCCGTCGTGGTCAGGAGGTGCGGACGACGACGGTGTCGGTCGAACGCGACGGTCGAGCGTCGGTGGTCTCCGGCCTGAAGGATCTGACGCTGCTCAAGTCCACCGGGTCGGAGTTCCGGGGCTTCCTGGCCGACCGCTACACGACCCTGGAGGAGACCCGCGACCGGATCATGGCGACGTCAGTGATCGCACGGTGGCGGTATGTGACCCCGGATGCGGACTGGGCGGCGTCGTACACGGGCGTGCGGTCGATCCTGCTGGCCCGGTTCGCGACGACGCACAGCCTTGCCCTGCAGCAGACCCTGTGGGAGATGGGGCGTGGCGTCCTCGAACAGCACCCTGAGGTCGCCGAGGTCAGGCTGTCGGCGCCGAACAAGCACCACTTCGCGGTCGACCTCTCTCCGTTCGGCCTGGAGAACCCCAACGAGGTGTTCTACGCCGCCGACCGGCCCTACGGCCTCATCCACGCGTCGGTGCTCCGTGACGACGCACCTGCGGCGGATGCCGCCTGGGACGGCTGACGAAGCGACTGTCGCCGCGTCTATTCGGGCAACGACCGGAGCGCAAGGAACACGTCCACCCTGTCCTCGATCCGCGAGAGGTCGAGTCCGGTGAGCGCCTCGACACGCGCGATGCGATAGCGCACCGAGTTCACATGGAGGTGCAACACCGCTGCACAACGGCTCCACGACCCGTCGGCCTGCAGGAAGGTCCGCAGCGTCGCGAGCAGTTCGGTGCCGTGGCGTACGTCGTGCTCGAGCACCGGTCCCAGAATCCTGGTGGCGAACGTCCGCCGTACGTCGTCGGGTACGGCCGCCAGGAGCAGCACGTGGGAGGTCACCTCGTCGGCGGTCACCACGGCGACCGGGTCGCCGTGGAGGGCGGCCAGCCGCTGCGCATGGCGGGCCTCGTCCAGAGCGCCGACGAGAGCCTCCGGTGCGACGACGGCCGACACCCCGACCGCAAGGCGAGCGCTGCGCAAACCCGGCTCGAGCCGCTTCAGCGCCACGCGCATGTGCTCGACGGCATCCGCTGCCTCGGAGGTGGGGACCAGTGTGACCGCGTGGTCCTGATGGATCCCCGTGACCGGCAGGTCGGCCAGATGCAGGCCCGCGTCGTGCAGGACGTCCCGGGCGAGGTCGAGCAGGTCGGGACTGTCGGGAAAGGCGGCGACCGCCACGAGGAACGCCCCCTCCGGATCGATGCCGAGGTCGCTGATCCGGGCTGCCGTCGCGGGCCTCGTCGCCTGCCCCGCGACCACCAGGTCCACGACCTCTACGGCGATCCGCCGTTCCACTCGGCGGCCGTCCTCCAGGCGCGACCGCTCGAGGGCCACCGCTGAGGCGAGGTCGTCGACTGTGGAGCGCGCGTCCTCGGACCAGGTGCGGTGGTCGCCGGTGCCGACGAGGAACCATGCGGACACCTGCACGCCGAATCGGGAGCCGGCGGGCAGGACGGTGAGGTTGCCGCCAGACGTGGTGACCACGGCGGGCAGCGGGTCCAGGAGGAAAGCCCTGGTGAGCGCGTCGAGGTCGCCGGCCGGCAGCGGCGCGCGCCCCGCTGCGACCTCGCGCCCGGACGGCGTCATCACCCGGCAGTGCACCCCGACCTCCTCGGCCACGATGCGGAGCAGCGCCTTCAGGCCCTGGCCCTCGGCGACAGCCGACAGGAGTCGGCGTTGGCGGTCCCGGGCGACGGCAAGTCGGTGACCGCGCTCGGCCTCCTGCTCCCTGGCGACCCGGTCGCTGACCTGGCTGAAAGCCACCTCGACGGGAACGCTGACGAGGGCGATGCCGCGTCGGTGGCACGCCCGCACGAGGTCGGCGGGTATAGAGCCCAGCGCCGCCTCGCCGGCGCCGAGCGCGACCACGTCGAACTCGGCGAGTGCGTCGGTGAAGGTCTCGCTGTCGGCGGGACCGCGGTGCCACATCAGGCCGGTGAGGACGAGGGCGCCGGTGGTGAGGTATCGGCGGGGATCGAGCAGGTCGATCGTCGTCACCGTGGTCAGCGGCCGGTCCAGGGAGTGCTCGCCCTCGAGCAGGGTCAGCCGCAGGTCGGGATCGGCCACGAGGTCCCGCAGCAGCACTAGAGGATCATACAAAGGGTGGGTCCGATCGGGCCGGCGATTCGTGCTCGCTGCGGGTGGCCGGACGCACGTGTGCGAGGTCTACTACGTGCAGCCGATGGGGGAGTACGGACCATGGAGTTCCTGCAGCCGCGGACGTGGGCAGACGCCCTCGCGGTCAAGGCGGAACGGCCGGACGCGGTGCCGCTGGCAGGCGGTACCGACGTCATGGTCGAGGTGAACTTCGACCAGTCCAGGCCCCCGGCACTGCTGGACCTGACCCGGGTGGACGACCTGGCCGCGTGGGCCCACGAGGGGAACCGGGTCCGACTGGGTGCGGGGGTCTCGTACACCCGCGTCATCTCCGAGCTCGGCGGGCAGCTCCCGGGCCTGGCCAAGGCGTCGCGCACTGTGGGCTCGCCGCAGATCCGCAACCGCGGGACGGTCGGCGGCAACCTCGGGGCGGCGTCGCCCGCAGGCGACGCGCATCCACCGCTGCTCGCCGCCGGGGCCGTCGTCGAGGTGGAGTCGACCCGCGGGCTCCGCGAGATCCCGGTGTCCGAGTTCTACACCGGCGTCAAGCGCAACGCGCTGGCGCCGGATGAACTGATCAAGTCGATCCTGGTCCGGGTCGCGACCGGGCCCCAGGAGTTCTCGAAGATCGGCACCCGGAACGCCATGGTCATCGCCGTGTCATCGTTCGGGCTCGCGTTGTTCCCCGAGGAACAGCGGGTGGGCACCGGCATCGGCTCGGCCGCGCCGACCCCCCGTCGGGCCGTCGAAGCCGAGCGCTTCATTGCCGCTGCGTTGGACTGGGACGCACTGCGACCGATCGACGACGACGTCGCTCGCACGTTCGGCGACCTGGTCGTGGCCGCGGCGTCACCCATCGACGACGTGCGAGGGACGGCGCGCTACCGGCTCCACACGCTGTCGGTCATGGCTCGCCGCACCCTGGGCTGGGCATGGCACGCTTACCGGAAGGTGTGATGCACCAGTGCGCGTCACCGTGACCGTCAACGGAGAGAGCCGGCAGGCCGACGACGTCTGGGAGGGAGAGAGCCTCCTGTACCTGCTGCGCGAGCGGCTGGGCCTGCCCGGGTCGAAGAACGCGTGCGAGCAAGGCGAGTGCGGTTCGTGCACCGTCTACGTCGACGACGAGATCGTGTGCGCCTGCCTGGTGGCTGCCGGCCAGGCCGAAGGGTGCGACGTCCGGACCGTAGAGGGCCTGGGTGCGGGCGACGACCTCGACCCGGTGCAGCGTGCCTTCGTCGACGCCGGAGCGGTCCAGTGCGGGTTCTGCACCCCGGGGCTGGTGGTGGCCGCTCACGACCTGCTGGAACGGGCACCGCAGCCTCAGGACGCCGAGATCCGGGAGGCGCTGGCCGGAAATCTGTGCCGTTGCACGGGTTACGAGAAGATCCTCGACGCCGTCCGGCTCGCCGCCGCACGGAAGGTGAGTTGAGCCATGACCGTCCCACCCGATCTCGACACGACGGCACCGGTGCGACCGCCGGAGGTGTCCGGTGATCTCGGCCAGGGTGGGGTCGGCCAGCGGGCGTCGCGCCCGGACGGAACGCTCAAGGTCAAGGGTGAGTTCGCGTTCTCCAGCGATCTCTGGGCCGCCGACATGCTGTGGGGCACCACCCTGCGCAGCCCGCACCCGCACGCCCGGATCGTCTCGCTCGACATCGGCCCTGCTCTGGCGACGCCGGGTGTGCACGCGGTCCTGACCTACGACGACGTGCCGGGCCGCAAGCTCTACGGGCTGGAGCACCCGGACCAGCCCGTGCTCTGCGACGGCACGGCCCGTTTCCACGGCGAGCCGGTCGCGATCGTCGCGGCCGACCACCCCGAGACCGCCCAGCGTGCGGCATCGCGGATCGTCGTCGACTACGAGGTGCTCGAGCCGCTGACCGATCCGCGGCGCGCCGTCGACCCCGCCGAGACGCTGCTCGTACATCCCGGCGGCAACGTGGTCCGACACCTGCGGATCCGCCGCGGCGACCCGGACGCGTCCGCCGAGGTCGTCGTGACCGGTGACTACGAGGTCGGTATGCAGGACCAGGCGTTCCTCGGACCCGAGTCCGGCCTGGCCGTGCCGGCCGAGGACGGTTCGGTCGACCTCTACGTGGCGACGCAGTGGCTGCACGTCGACCGGAGCCAGGTCGCCGCCTGCCTGGGCCTTCCGGAGGAGATGGTCCGCATCACCCTCGGCGGCGTGGGCGGAGCCTTCGGCGCCCGCGAGGACCTCTCGATGCAGATCCACGCCTGCATGCTCGCCCGGCACACCGGCAGGCCGGTGAAGATGGTCTACTCGCGCGAGGAGTCGTTCTTCGGCCACGTGCACCGGCACCCGGCCCGGTTGCGTTATGAGCACGGGGCGACCCGCGAGGGCCGGCTGGTCTTCGTCCGTGCCGAGATCCTCCTCGACGGAGGTGCCTACGCGTCCAGCACGACGGCTGTGGTCGCGAACGCCGCCACGCTCGGCATCGGGCCCTACGAAGTCCCCAACGTCGGCGCCGACTGCTGGGGTGTGTACACCAACAACCCGCCGTGCGGCGCGATGCGCGGATTCGGCGCGGTGCAGGTCGCGTTCGCCTACGAGTCGCAGATGGACCGGATGGCCGCGCAACTGGGCCTGGATCCGGTGGACTTCCGCCTGCTCAACGCGATGAGCGAGGGCTCGGTGATGCCGACCGGCCAGGTCGTCGACTCTGCCGCGCCCGTCGCCGAGTTGCTCAAGCGGGTGAGAGACGCGCCGCCTCCGCCGCCGTCCGGCGAGGGCGTCGACCTCCGGCTGCTGCCGGGCGGCGTCTCGAACACGACGCACGGCGAGGGTGTCGTGCGCGGAACCGGGTACGCCGTCGGGATCAAGAACGTCTGCTACTCGGAGGGGTTCGACGACTACTCCACTGCCCGCGTGCGCATCGAGGTCGTCGGCGGTGAGCCGGTCGCCAGCGTCCATACCGCCTCCGCCGAGGTCGGCCAGGGCCTGGTCACGCTGGTCGCGCAGATCGCCCGCACGGAACTCGGCGTCGAGCAGGTGACCGTGCTGCCCGCGGACACCTCCGTCGGCAGCGGCGGCTCGACGTCGGCGTCGCGGCAGTCCTACATGACCGGAGGTGCGGTCCGGGCGGCCTGCCTGGCGGTACGGCACCGGGTGGACGAGCTCGGCGGGCTCCGGGCTCTCGCCGAGGGGTCGGCCGTCGAGGAGACAGTCGAGTGGCGGCACCGGCCCACCACAGCGCTCGACCCGGACGGCCAGGGCACGGCGCACGTCCAGTACGCCTTTGCGGCACACCGCGCCGTCGTCGACGTCGACGTCGAGCTCGGGCTGGTCCGCGTGGTCGAGATCGCCACGGCCCAGGACGTCGGCAAGGCGATGAACCCGGACGGCGTCCTCGGTCAGATCCACGGCGGCACCGCGCAGGGGCTCGGCCTGGCGCTGATGGAGGAGATCCAGGTCGTCGACGGCGTCATCCGCAACCCGTCGTTCACCGACTACCTGATCCCGACGATCCTCGACATGCCGCCGATGGCCGTCGACGTCCTGGAGCTGGCCGACCCGCACGCACCGTACGGGCTGCGCGGAGTCGGCGAACCACCGACGATCTCGTCGACTCCGGCCATCGTGGCCGCGATCCGGGCGGCAACCGGGCTGCCGTTGGCGCGTATCCCGGTCCGGCCCGAGCACATCACCGGAACCGGCTAGCGCTGCTCAGGCCCAGCCGTAGCGGTCGCGGAGCCGGGCGACGACGACGTCGAACTGGCCGCGGCGGAGTGACGCCGCCTCGCGTCTCATGCCCTCCGGGTGAACCCGGAAGACCCGGTCGAGGTTGACCCACGACCGGCGAGACTCGCCGTCCCACGCACCCGCGCCGATCGGTACCCACTCCTCCCGGTCCTCGTCGTGGTCTCGGCTGGACAGCTGGACTCCGAGGACAGTGCCGGCCCGCTCGCGCGCGACGATCAGGACCGGCCGGTCCTTCCCGCGGCCATCACTCTCCTCGAACGGCACCCAGGTCCAGATGATCTCTCCCGGGTCTGGGTCACCGTCGGTGTCAGGGTTGTAGGACGTGACGACGTCGCCGACCTCGTGGGCCTCGGTCGTGGCGTGAGGCCCGCTCCGACCGGGCTCGGCGTGCTCCTCGGCAGGAGGGCGGCGTGCCCGTCGCTGTGATGCGGCCGACCGGACTATCCGGTCGACGACGTCACGCAGCCTTCGCACGTCGGCAGGCTAGCGGCGGAGCGGGCGAACCGGTGCCTCGTGGCATGCTGGCCGGGTGTCGGAACCGGTGCCATGATTCCCGCGTGACGATCACCCCTGACGACCCGAGACGGGTGTTCGCGCACATCGACCGGACCGCCCTCGCGCCCGAGATCATGGCCTACCTCGAGACGGTGGCGGAGTTGCCCGAGATCCTCGCCTGGCGCGCCGTCGCCGACGACCTCATGGCGGTGAGTCCAGGCCTACGGGTCCTCGACGCGGGCTGCGGCCTCGGGGACGTGGCGCGCCGCCTCGCTGCCGCCGTCGGGCCGGGCGGCGACGTCACGGCGATCGACGTGAGCGAGCGAATGGTCGATGCCGCCCGTTCGCGCGACGCCGGAGCCGGGGTGACCTACGAGGTCGCCGACGTGACCGACCTGCCCTACGCCTCCGGCTCGTTCGACCGGTCGCGGTGCGAGCGCGTGCTGCAGCACCTGACCGACCCGGACGCCGCGCTGGCCGAGTTGGTGCGCGTGACGGCGGCGGACGGCATGGTCTGCGTGCTCGACTCGGACTGGCGCTCGGTCGCCGTCGACGTCGACGAACCGGGGCTGTCCAGCGTCGTGCTCGCGGCGATGGACACCGTCTCGCCACAGCCCGATCTCGGCCGCACCCTGCGGCGGCGGCTCGTCCGCGCGGGACTGGTCGACGTCGAGGTCCGTGTCCACCCGATCACCTACACCTCACCGTCGATCGCCGCCGCCGCGTATCCGTTCGTCAACGAGGAGATCCCGCCCGAGGCCGGCATCATCCCGCCCGAACTCCGTGACCGGTGGTTCGCCGCGCTGCGCCGGGCGGAGGCGGAGGGGATCTTCTGGATGGCGACCCTGGGATACGTGGCGTGCGGCACCGTCCCCGAAGCCGCCGCCTGACTCCGCCTCACCCCTGACGCCCCGCCGTTTGGTCTGACTTCGACTGTCTCCCGTGTTGATCATGGCAAAGCGGGGCGTTTCGGCGGCTCCGAAGCCCCGCTTTGCCATGATCAACACGAGGAGGCGGGGTGCTGCGTGGGATGATGGGCGGCGATCCCGTCCGTTCCGTCGAGGAAGTCCGTGCCTCCTACCAAGAGCCCCCCGGCACCGGCGACGACGCCGCCCGAGCTGATCCGCAACTTCTGCATCATCGCCCACATCGACCACGGCAAGTCGACGCTGGCCGACCGGATGCTCCAGCTCACCGGTGTCGTGGACGAGCGCGCCATGCGCGCCCAGTACCTCGACCGCATGGACATCGAGCGCGAGCGCGGCATCACCATCAAGAGCCAGGCCGTGCGACTGCCCTTCTCCGGCGACGACGGCGAGACGCATGTCCTCAACCTCATCGACACGCCGGGCCACGTCGACTTCAGCTACGAGGTCAGCCGCAGCCTGGCCGCCTGCGAGGGCGCCGTCCTCCTGGTCGACGCGGCGCAGGGCATCGAGGCGCAGACGCTGGCCAACCTCTATCTCGCACTGGAGAACGACCTGCACATCATCCCGGTACTCAACAAGATCGACCTGCCGGCCGCACAGCCGGACAAGTACGCCGCCGAGCTCGCGCACCTGATCGGGTGCGATCCGTCCGACGTGATGCAGGTGAGCGGCAAGACCGGCGAAGGCGTCGCGGAGTTGATGGAGCGGATCGTCGCGGACGTGCCGGCACCGGTCGGCGATCCGGCGGCACCGGCCCGGGCCATGATCTTCGACAGCGTCTACGACACCTACCGCGGCGTCGTGACGTACGTGCGGGTGATCGACGGCCACCTGTCGCCGCGCGAGCGGATCCTCATGCTCTCCACCAGGGCGACGCACGAGTTGCTGGAGATCGGTGTGATCTCACCGGAGATGACACCCAGCCAGGGCCTCGGCGTGGGCGAGGTCGGCTACCTGATCACCGGCGTGAAGGACGTGCGTCAGTCGAAGGTCGGCGACACGATCACCAACGCCGGCAAGCCGGCCACCCACGCGCTCGCCGGCTACCGCGAGCCCAAGCCGATGGTGTTCTCCGGGCTCTACCCGATCGACGGTTCGGACTATCCGGATCTGCGGGAGGCCCTGGACAAGCTCAAGCTCAACGACGCCGCGCTGGTGTACGAACCCGAGACGTCCGGAGCGCTCGGGTTCGGTTTCCGGTGCGGGTTCCTCGGTCTGCTGCACCTGGAGATCGTGCGCGAGCGGCTCGAGCGCGAGTCCGGACTCGACCTGATCTCCACGGCTCCGAACGTCGTGTACCGGGTGGTCATGGAAGACGGCGTCGAGCACGTCGTCACCAATCCCAGCGAGTTCCCGACCGGCAAGATCGCGACCGTGTACGAACCCGTCGTCCGGGCCACCGTGCTGGCTCCCAGCGACTACATCGGCGCGATCATGGAGCTGTGCCAGTCCCGTCGCGGCGCGCTCCTGGGCATGGACTACCTGTCCGAGGACCGCGTCGAGCTGCGCTACACGATGCCGCTGGCCGAGATCGTCTTCGACTTCTTCGACGCGCTGAAGTCGCGCACCCGCGGGTACGCCAGCCTCGACTACGAGCCCACCGCTGAGCAGGAGGCTGACCTGGTCAAGGTCGACGTCCTGCTCCACGGCGACACCGTCGACGCCTTCAGCGCGATTGTGCACAAGGACAAGGCGTACGCGTACGGGGTGGCCATGGTGGCCCGGCTGCGGGAGCTCATCCCGCGCCAGCAGTTCGAAGTGCCGATCCAGGCTGCCGTCGGCTCCCGGATCATCGCACGCGAGACCATCCGGGCGATCCGCAAGGACGTCCTGGCCAAGTGCTACGGCGGTGACATCACCCGCAAGCGCAAGCTGCTGGAGAGGCAGAAGGAAGGCAAGAAGCGGATGAAGATGGTCGGCCGGGTCGAGGTCCCGCAGGACGCCTTCATCGCCGCGCTCTCCTCCTCCGACTTCGACGGCGGCCAGGCCGCCAAGAGGTGACTCCGGTGTGGCTCAGGGACGCCGCTCCAGCAGGCCCAGCCCGTCGGCCCGCGGGTCATCGCGTCTGCGTATGCACACAGACGCCCCGTTCGGACGTAGGATCGTGTCCGAGATGCTCGTAGTGCACGGAATGGGCACAGATCGGCTCTGAGGACTCCCATCCCAGCGCCCGACGCAATACCGTGCGTTCACCTGGACCTCATCGTGCCGGTCCCGGAGCCTGGAGGAGACCCATGACCGACGTGGTGACCGATGCCGAGCGCGTGAAGGAGCGGCCCGCATCTGTCGGGCGCATGTTCCTCGACCGGGTCGAGGCAACCCCGACCGGCGAGGCGTTCCGCTATCCCGTGGATGACGGCTGGGAGTCGCTGTCGTGGGAGGAGACCCGCGACCGCGTGTGGGCGATCTCGGCCGGTCTGCTCTCACTCGGTGTCGAGGCCGAGCAGCGGGTCGCGATCGCATCGTCCACGCGCATCGAGTGGGTGTTGGCAGACCTGGGCATCATGTGTGCCGGCGCCGCCACCACCACCATCTACCCGTCGACGACACCCGACGACGTCACCTACATCCTGTCCGACTCCGCGTCGCGGGTGGTATTCGCCGAGGACGCCACGCAGGTCGCGAAGATCCTCGACCACCGCGACGAGTTGTCCGACCTGATCGCCATTGTCGTCCTCGACGGTTCCGGCGACGGCGACATCGTGTTGACGCTGGCCGACCTCGAGGAACGCGGGCGGCAGCTGCTCGCAGAGCGGCCGACGGCCGTCGACGACGCAGTCGCGGCCGTCGGGCCGGAGGACCTCGCGACTCTGATCTACACGTCAGGAACCACTGGGCGACCCAAGGGTGTGCGCCTGGTGCACGACAACTGGACCTACGAGGCCGCGGCCGTCGACGCGTTGAAGATCCTCACCCCGGATGACGTGCAGTACCTGTGGCTGCCGCTGTCGCACTCGTTCGGCAAGGTGCTGGAGGTGCTGCAGCTGCGCATCGGATTCGCCACCGCGGTCGACGGCAACCTCGACCGCATCGTCGACAACCTCGGCGTCGTGAAACCGACCTTCATGGCCGGCGCCCCGCGGATCTTCGAGAAGGTCCGGGCGCGGGTCATCACGGGGGTCAAGGCCGAGGGCGGCGCGAAGGAGAAGATCTTCGACTGGGCCTTCGGGGTCGGCCATCAGGTGTCGAAGCTACGCCAGCAGGGCCGGGAGCCGGGCGGCCTGCTCGGTCTGCAGCACCGGCTGGCCGACAAGCTGGTGTTCCACAAGATCCGCGACCGTCTCGGCGGCAGGGTGCGGTTCTTCGTCAGCGGCTCCGCCGCGTTGTCCCGCGACGTCGCCGAGTGGTTCCATGCCGCCGGTATGACGATCCTCGAGGGATACGGCCTCACCGAGACCAGCGCCGCGACGGCGGTCAACCTGCCCCACGACGCCCGCTTCGGCACGGTCGGACCGCCTGCTCCGGGTACCGAGATCACGATCGCCGACGACGGCGAGATCCTCGTCAAGGGACCGGGCGTGATGCGCGGCTACCACAACAACCCCGAGCAGACCGCCGAGGTGCTCACCGAGGACGGCTGGTTCAAGACCGGAGACATCGGCGAGCTCGACCGCGGCTACCTGCGCATCACCGACCGCAAGAAGGACCTGATCAAGACCTCGGGCGGCAAGTACGTCGCACCTCAGAAGGTCGAGGTCATCTTCAAGGCGGTCAGCCCCTACGCCAGCCAGATCGTCGTGCACGGCGACACGCGCAACTACGTCACCGCTCTGATCACGCTGGATCCCGACGCGATGGCGACCTGGGGCGAGCAGAACGGCATGCCCGGAGCGTCCTACGAGGAGATCGTGACCTCGATCGCGGTGCGGGATGTGATCGCCGGCCACATCGACGAGCTCAACGCACGGCTCGAACGTTGGGAGACGATCAAGAGGTTCGCGATCCTGCCCCAGGACCTCACCGTCGAGGAGGGCGACCTCACCCCGAGCCTGAAGGTCAAGCGCAGGACCGTCGAGCAGAAGTACATGGACGTCCTGGACGGGATGTACGACTCCTGACCCGTGCCTTCGACGCTCCCCGATGGTGAACCGGCGCCCGCCGACGGCGCGCTGCCACCCTCGGCACTGAGCGGGTTCGGAACGCGACCGTTCGGGGTGTACCTGCACGTGCCGTTCTGCACGACCCGGTGCGGCTACTGCGACTTCAACACCTATACGGCCGAGGAGCTGGGACCCGGCGTGTCGCGGGCGTCGTGGGCGAACTCGGCCGTGACGGAGCTACGGCTGGCCAGGCAGGTCCTCGGTGACGTCGAGGCGCCGGTGTCGACCGTCTTCGTCGGCGGTGGCACGCCCACGCTCCTGCCCGCCGAGGATCTCGGCCGTGCGCTGCGCGTCGTGGACGGCGAGTTCGGCCTGGCCGCCGACGTCGAGATCACCACGGAGGCCAACCCCGAGTCGGTCGAGCCACGGGCGCTCGAACGCCTGCGCGCATCCGGCTTCACGAGGATCTCGCTGGGCATGCAGAGCGCCCGGCCGCATGTGCTCGCCGTCCTGGACCGCGTGCACTCCCCTGGCCGTCCGGCCGAGGCGGCGGACGAGGCCCGGAAGGCGGGGTTCGAGCACGTCAGCCTCGACCTGATCTACGGGACTCCGGGGGAGAGCACCGACGACTGGCGAGCCAGCCTCGACCAGGCCCTGGCCGCCCGACCCGACCATGTGAGCGCGTACGCACTGATCGTCGAGGACGGAACCCGGCTCGCGGCGCGGATCCGCCGTGGGGACCTGCCCATGCCCGACGACGACGACCAGGCCGACAAGTACGTGCTGGCCGACGCGGAGCTCACGGCCGCGGGGTTCGGCTGGTACGAGATCTCCAACTGGGCGGCATCCGACGACGCGCGATGCGTCCACAACGGTCTCTACTGGACCGGCGCGGACTGGTGGGGCGTCGGTCCGGGGGCTCACAGCCACGTGGGCGGAACCCGCTGGTGGAACACGAAGCACCCCACGGCCTGGACGGAGCGGCTGGCGGCGGGCATGAGCCCGGCGCATGCCCGAGAGGTCCTCGACTCGGGCACGCGCCGGGTCGAACGTGTCCTGTTGGAAACCCGACTCGTCGAGGGCCTCGACGCGAGCGTGCTCGACGACGCGGGCCGACTCGCGACGGCGCGGCTGGCCGCTGACGGGCTGATCGATGCCGGTTCGCTGGACGGCGGCCGTGTGGTCCTCACCCTGCAGGGGCGGCTGCTGGCGGATGCCGTCGTGCGTGACCTGCTCGGCTGACCGGGCACTCAACTCACGAACCGGATCGTCAGCGGATACCGGTAGGCGCGTCCCTGCGATGCGGCGATCGCGCCCCTGATCACCGCGATCAGGTAGAGGACGGCCAGGCCGGCCAGGAGTAGGAAGCCGATGAGGACGAGGGCGAGTACGACGCAGATGACGACATAGATCAACACCGTGAGGTTGAAATTCAGCGCCTCCACGGCATGGGCACGCACGAAGGGCGACCGATCACCGCGGATCAGCATCACCACCAGCGGGCCGAGGAACCCGAGCGCGACATACGCCGCGAGGAACGCCGACAGGTGCGCGCCGACCGCCCAGTTGCGGTCCTCGTCAGTGACGCCGGCGGGTTGCGACTCGTAGGTCACGTCGTCCTCCTGGGTCGGCGGGCGGTCGCCCCAACGCTAGCCGGACCCGGCGAGGTCGATGTGCTCTGCCACGAGTCGGGAATGCGACGAGTCCGTGCGCACGTCAACAGAAGTTGACAGTGCGAGGCTTGTCAACGTATGTTGACACACGTGAGTGATGCCACCCGGCTGGCGAGTGCGGCCGACGCGACCGACCCGGCCGAGGGCCTGCGAGCCGTGGCTGCACTTCGTCGCCTGATCGAGCACCTGGAGTCCGTGCAGGTCGGCAATGCGAGGGCTGTGGGCTGGTCGTGGCAGGACGTGGCCGATGCTCTCGGCGTGTCGCGGCAGGCCGTGCACAAGAAGCACGCGAAGCGGTGAGGTGACGATGTTCGAGCGGTTCAGTGCCGACGCGAGGTCGGCAGTGGTCCAGGCGCAGGTCATCGCCCGGGAGACCCGGGCGGGCCGGGTCGAACCCGCGCACCTTGC
Organism: Jiangellaceae bacterium; assembly: GCA_035656095.1. Lineage (GTDB taxonomy): Bacteria > Actinomycetota > Actinomycetes > Jiangellales > Jiangellaceae > DASRTE01. Next base: position 14,496 of record DASRTE010000224.1, on the reverse strand, counting down.
CCTGGCCGTGGCGGGAGACACCAGGAGTGCCGGCGCACGGGTGCTGACGGATCTGGGAGTCGACATGGACGGCCTGGGCGACGAGATCCGGCGCCGAGCACAGCATCGCGACGATCTGGGCGGGCTCACGGCCGCCGACGTCGACGCGCTGTCGTCGCTCGGCGTCGATGCGACCGAACTGATCGACCGGCTTGGTGTCCCTGCCGGTGAGTCCGGCGGCACTGGACGCGGCTCGCGGCGATCGCGGGGCGGTGGTGGGCACATCCCGTTCACTCCGACCGCGAAGACCGCCCTCGAGCGCGCTCTCCGCGAGGCGCTGCGGCTGAAGGACAAGCACATTGGTTCCGAGCACGTCCTCCTCGGTGTCATAGCCGTGGACCGTGACGTCAACGCCGCCCTCGAGGCGCACGGTGTCACCTACGCCGATCTCTTCGCACGCATCGACGCCGGCGTTTAAGGCCGGTGTGAGGTCACTGGAACCTCCGGCAGTCTGAGAGAGCGTCTGTGAACTGGGTCAGCGGGTGAGGCGGTTGCTGAGCTGCCAGGTGGCGGCGGTCCAGATCATGGCTTCGTGGGTGGCTGGGAGGGGTCTCGTAGTCGCGTACGAGGCGGCGGAACTTGGTCAGCCAGGCGAAGGAGTGTTCCAGACCCAGCGGCGGTGGAGCACGGCAAAGCCCTTGGCCTGGTCGGGGCGCTTGACGATACCTTTGCCGACGCCGTCGACGAAGGCGCGTCAGTGGTGGTGGCCGTGCCGGCCGAGGGTCTCCACGGGGGTCGCGCCGGGGCGGGTCCACTGCGGCACGGGCCGGCTGGTCGGGCCCCAGGTGGCGTTCCCGTCGGCATCCGAACGCCAGGGGACCAGCTCGCGCGGAGCCCCCTCGGGCCAGCCCTCGGGGTTGTCCTCCCACGCCTCGCCGCGGCCGTAGGGCGTCATGTCGAGCAGGCCCAACGACCCGTTGACACGCTCATTGCCGCGGCCCGTCGTGGAGTAGGTGAGGAACACGCGGTCGCCGTCGCGCAGGAAGAAGGTGATGAAACCCATGCTGCCGCCGACCGGCGCGTCCACGTCGCGCACCGAGTACCAGGGCTGGGTGTAACCCATGAACTCGACGTAGGGAGCCACCTCGTCCCACCGGCCCGAGGTCAGCATGGCGAACGAGACGCCCCGGGCGTTGAGGTAGACGGCGTCCTTCAGGTGCCAGGCCGTGGTGGTGCAGCCCTCGCACTGCCCCTGGTGCGGCGCGCCGTCGTACCACATGTGCTTGTAGACCACGAGCTCCTCGCGACCCTGGAACAGGTCCAGGAACGGGACCGGCCCGTCAACGCCGGTGACCTCGACCGCGCCGTCGAGCTCGACCATCGGCAGCCGCCGCCGGGCCGCGGCGATCGCGTCGCCCTCACGGGTGTGCGCCTTCTCGCGGACCAGCAGCTCGTCACGGGCGGTCTGCCAGGCGGCCAGGTCGACGACTGGCGGCTTGCCGGGGAGGTTGCTGCTCGCGTTGCCGGGCGTGGTCGTCATGGTGTCCTCCGTGGTGTCTCGTGCCGGGCAGCGTCGTACGACGTCCCACGACGCTCACCAGAACAGACTCGCGACCCGGCCGGAACTCATCGCGGCAGGGGGCGCTCTCGGCCGAGCCTGCACGGACCACGTCGGGCTGACAAGTTCACAGACGCGCTCTGAGTGCAGCGCATTCCACCGCCGCAGCCCGGGGGTGAGGCGGCCGCGGCTAGGGTTGTCGCTTTTATACAACTTCAGCGCCACCGTGCTGTCAAGTTGGCTTCACGCAACTTATGGGAATCCAAGGCGTATGATGTCAAGGAGCAACAAGGAGTCTCGGATGCATTTCTGGAGTCGGGTACACGACGCGCGCGGCCTGGGCCGTGCGCTGGCCGGTTGCCGCCGGGACATCGGGATGAGCCAGGCAGAGCTGGCGGAATGGATCGACGTCGACCGGACGACGGTCGTGCGGATGGAGTCGGGCAGCCTTGGCGCGCTGGAGAGGCTGACAGCCGCGCTGGCCGTGGTGGGCGCTGAGCTCGTCGTCGTCCCGCGGCAGGCGGATGTGAAAGTCACCGCACTGACGCCGCCTGCGGACGTATCCGCCGATCCCGCGCACAGTGGCTGAACGGGTGCCATCAGACGAGCTCGCCGTCTGGCTGGGCGGCGAACAGATCGCCATGCTGCGCCGGACGCGGCGCCGCGAGCTGCAGTTGCAGTATGTCGACCGGGCTCTCGAAAACCACGGGCTCGGCTCGATCGCCTTGTCGGTGGCCCTACCGACGCGTCGTGCAACGTTTCGTGGGACACCGGTCGAGAACTGGGCCGAAGCGGTGCTGCCGGAGGGAGAGTCGCGGACCGTCCTCGAGGAACGGTTCGCGGTGCGGCGCGGCGACACGTTCGGGCTGATCCGGGCGATAGGTGGCGACTGCGCGGGTGCCGTCATGTTCCTCGAGCCCGGCGTCGCGCCGACGTCGGGAGTGGCGCACGCGACGCCGATGGATGAGGCCGCGCTGGTCGATGCGATCATCGACCTCCCTGCACGCCCGCTGGGGGCCGGAGACGATGTGCGGGTATCCCTCGGCGGCCTGCAGGCGAAGTTGCTCCTCACGCGCTTGCCGGATGGACGTTGGGCCCGCCCTGCCGGTGGTGCGCCGAGCACCCACATCCTCAAGCCGGACTCGGCCGCGACGCCCGGCCTGGTCGTGGCCGAGGCGTTCACCATGCGTTTGGCGGCGCTGGCGGGCGTTTCGGTTGCCGACGGGCAGATCGTCACGCTGGGCGGCCGGGTGGGACTGCTGCTCGAGCGGTTCGACCGGATCCGTGCGGATGGAACGGTACGTCGGGTGCACCAGGAGGACGCGTGCTCGGCCCTCGGCATACCTCCGAACGGCAGGTACAAATACCAGTCACTCGCGTCGGACAGCGCGAGCTTCGGGCGCATCGCACAGGTGCTCACAACCCACGGTGCACACGTCCGAGCCGACCTCGCTGAACTGGCCAGGGCCGTCACCGTCCGCACTGCCGTCGGCGACACCGACGGGCACGCGCGCAACTACGGCTTCCTCCACCAGGGCGCCGGGATCAGGCTCGCGCCGATGTACGACACCGCGCCGACCTACCGCTTCGCGGCAACGCGACAGGTGGGTCTCTGGGTAGCCGGCCAGGCGTGGCTGCCGGCGATCACCGCACGCCACGTGGTGGAGGAGGCACAGTCCTGGCACCTGCCGGCCGCTGTCGCGGAGCAGACCGTGTTCGAGACCCTCGAACGGCTCCGCGAGGCCTTGCCCCGCGCGGCGTCCGACGTCTCCCAGGTCGAGACATCCGTGGTCGAGGACGTCGAACGCCGCATCCGTTCGCTGGTGGACGGTTCCACGTAGACTTGGCACTCAGGAAATCCGAGTGCCAGTGACGAGGGAGGTGCGCGCGGTGCCGTTGGACGACCGCAAGCTCGACGTGCTCCGCGCCATCGTCCAGGACTACGTGGCGACCCAGGAGCCCGTCGGCTCGAAGGCCCTCGTCGACCGTCATCACCTCGGCGTCTCCCCGGCCACGATCCGCAACGACATGGCCGTGCTCGAGGAGGAGGGCTACATCGCCCAACCGCACACGAGTGCCGGGCGCATTCCCACCGACAAGGGCTACCGCCTGTTCGTCGACCGGCTCTCGACGGTCAAGCCGCTCTCGCCCGCGGAGCGTCGGGCGATCCAGACCTTCCTCGACGGAGCCGTCGACCTCGACGACGTCGTCACCCGGACGGTCCGGCTGCTGGCACAGCTCACCCGGCAGGTCGCCGTCGTCCAGTACCCGTCGCTGACCCGCTCGACGGTGCGACACGTCGAGCTCGTGCCCCTGTCGACCAACCGTGTCCTGCTGGTCCTCATCACCGACACCGGCCGGGTGGAACAGCGCATCGTAGAATTGCCGGGCGACACCGACGAGGCCCTCCTCGCCGACCTCCGCGCCCGGCTCGGCCACGTCGTCGCCGGTCTCGACATCTCGGCCGTGGCGACCAAGGTCGAGAGCTTGCCGGATTCGTTCTCGCCGACCGACCGCCAGGTCGTCACCGCCGTCGTGGCGACACTGCTGGAGACCCTGGTGGACCGGACCGACGAGCGGCTCGCCGTCGCCGGCACGGCCAATCTGGCGCGGTACGGCCAGGGATTCGACCAGGGCCTCGAGCCGTTGCTCGAGGCACTCGAAGAGCACGTTCTCCTGCTCCGGCTGCTCGGCGAGGCGACCAGCCCCAGCACGCTCACGGTGCGGATCGGCCACGAGAACGCGCCGTCGGGCCTGTCGGCGGCGTCGATCGTCACGACCGGCTACGGTCCGGGTGAGCGGGCCCTGGCAAGCATGGGTGTCGTCGGGCCCACCCGCATGGACTACCCAGGAACAATCGCTGCGGTAGGGGCCGTTGCGCGTTATGTCAGCCAGATCTTGGCGGGAAACAACTAGGGACGAGGACGTTTGGTGCCCACGACCGACTACTACGAGGTCCTCGGCGTGCCCCGGGACGCCTCCACGGACGAGATCAAGAAGGCGTACCGCCGTCTCGCCCGCCAGCTGCATCCTGACGTCAACCCGGATCCCACGACGCAGGAGCGGTTCAAGGAGATCACGAACGCGTACGAGGTGCTCACCGACCCGGGCAAGCGCGAGATGTACGACCTCGGCGGCGACCCTCTCGCCACCGGCAACGGCGCGGGCGGCGGCTTCGGCGCGGGATTCTCGTTCACCGACATCATGGACGCCTTCTTCGGCGGCACGGGCGCGAGCCGGGGGCCCCGCAGCCGGGTCCGGCGCGGCCAGGACGCGCTCGTCCGGCTCGAGATCGAGCTGGCCGAGGCGGCGTTCGGTGCCACCCGCGACCTCCAGGTCGACACCGCCACCGTGTGCGGCGCCTGCCATGGTGCCGGCACCTCACCGGGCACCGAGATGGTCACCTGTGCGACCTGCGCCGGACGTGGTGAGGTCAGCCAGGTGCAGCGCTCGTTCCTCGGGCAGGTCATGACCACCCGGCCGTGCCCGCAGTGCCATGGATTCGGCATGGTCAACCCGAGGCCCTGTGTCGAGTGCGCGGGCGACGGCCGGGTGCGCACCCGGCGCGACCTCACCATCAAGATCCCGGCCGGTGTCGACGCGGGCACCCGGATACAGCTCGCCGGCCAGGGCGAGGTCGGGCCCGGTGGCGGCCCGCCCGGCGACCTCTACGTCGAGTTGGTGGTCCGGCCGCATCCCGTGTTCACCCGCACCGGCGACGACCTCCATTGCACGGTGCCCCTGCCGATGACCGCCGCGGCATTGGGGACGACCGTCGAGCTCGAGACCCTCGACGGCACCGAGTCGATCGAGGTCATGCCGGGAGCTCAGCACGGTCAGACGCTGACGGTCGGCGCTCGCGGCATCCCGAAGTTGCGCGGCACCGGACGCGGCGACCTTGTCGTCCACCTCGAGGTCCAGACGCCCACCCGCCTCGACGACCGGCAGGAGGAGCTGCTGCGCGAGCTCGCCGCGCTGCGCAACGAGGAGCGTGCACACGGCCCGGTGTCCGCGCAAGGCTCCAACCTGTTCTCCCGCCTCCGCGACGCCTTCAAGTGAGGGTGGGGGCGCGTTGATCAGGTGTGCGACGACCGGCTGCTGCGGCGGGCTCCGCTAACCGTTGATCACGTTCACCATGCCGGTGGACGGTTCACCAGGCGCACGAGCCTGGTGAACCGTCCATACGCCTGGTGAAGCCGTCATGGGTGGCACCCGGTGAGTGACCCGGTCTTCATCGTCGACGCGGAGCGGCTCGGGGCGGCTGACCGGATCGTCCTCGACGGTGACGAAGGTCGCCACGCCGCGGTCGTGCGACGGATCCGCACCGGCGAGGCCGTCGAGCTCACCGACGGGAGCGGGAACGTCGCCCGCTGCGTCGTCGTCGCGGCCGACCGGGCGGGACTGGTGTGCGAGGTCCGTGAGCGGACCGAGGAGCCGCCCGCCGCACCGCGCATCGTCGTCGCGCAGGCGCTGCCGAAGGGCGACCGTGGCGAGATCGCCGTCGAGACCATGACCGAGGTCGGTGTCGACGAGATCGTCCCCTGGTTCGCCCAGCGGATGGTGACCCGTTGGCAGGGTGATCGCGGGAACCGTGCCCTGCGGCGCTGGCAGGTGACGGCCCGCGAGGCCGCCAAGCAGTCCCGGCGCGCCTGGCTGCCCGACGTGGCCGATCCGGTGACGACGGCCGTGCTCGCCCAGCGCCTGGCCGGCGCGGAGCAGGCGATCGTGCTGCACGAGGACGCGGCCGAGCCGATCGGCGACCTGCCGCTGCCGGTGACCGGCGAGGTCGTCCTCGTCGTCGGCCCGGAAGGCGGAATCACCCCGGACGAACTGGCTGTGTTCGATGCGGCCGGGGCGGTCCGGGTCACGCTCGGACCGACCGTCCTGCGGACGTCGACGGCCGGGACGGTGGCTGCTGCCGTGGTGCTCTCCCGGACCGCCCGGTGGCGTGACGCGCCGGGCCGGCGCTGGTCGTGGGGAGCTACTCGACCCGGAAGCTCCGTGAGTCGGACATCGGCGGGCGACCTTCCCCACCGGACGGGTCGTCCTCGGTGACGACGACCTCGTACGAGCCCGGCTCGAGCTCCACCGTGAAGCTGAACGGCGAGAACGTGCAGCACTCCCTGGCCGTGGCGAAGCCGTCGTCGACGAGCTCGCCGTCGCGGAAGATCTTCCAGCCCACGGTCGCCTCGAAGGCCGCGGCCTCGCCGCTGATCTCGACTGCGCGCCCGACGACGGCACCCTCGGCCGGTTCGTTGATCTGGACCAGCTGCCGCACCGCCAGCTGGTCCGCACGCGGCACCGGTTCGGAGATGTCGAGCTCGCCCCACAGCTGATCGGTCCGCTCGCCCTCCACCAGAATGCGAACCGGCAGCGCTCCGCGGGCGGCTCTGGTCATCGACGCGGCTGCTGTCACCGTGTAGACGAGCTCTTGAGTGGCCAGCTCGGCCACGTCCGGTGCGGCACCGGTGTAGTCGACGGAGTCGGTGAGATCGACCTCGATGACGTTTCCGACCACGTCGACACCGCGCACCTCGGTGGCTGATCCCCACAGGGTCTGGTACTGCGGGTCGAGGGGCGGAACGGAGAGCATCGTCTCGACGGCGGCGACCAGCGGTCCGTCGGGGGTCGGAACAGTTCGGAACTCGCGAGCCAGGCGCTGGCCGGCAGGGGTCTCGGCGACGTAGTACACCGGGACGGTGGCGGTCTCCGACTGCGGGTCCGAGGTCGCCGTCGGCGACTCCGGCGGCGTGCCGGTTTCAGGGCTCGGCTCGGTGGTGTCGGCGCTGGGCGTCTCCGACCCGGACGTCGACCCAGCCGCCGGCTGGTCGGTCGCCGTCGTGTCGACGGCCGAGTCGCCGAGCACGGCGACGCCACCGGCGATGACAGCGGCAGCGGTTGCCACCGCCGCGGCCATGCCGAGCGCCAACGGGCTGCGCCATAACGGCGCCCGCGCGGTACGGGCGCGGATTCGTGCGAGTGCATCAGGGCTCGGGAGCACTTTGGCGGCCTCGTCGTGGAGCGCCTGCCGCAGGAGCTGCTCGTCCCGCTGCTGCCCGTTGTCACCGGTGGTCATGCCCACTGCTCCAGGTTGGCGCGGAGCGCAGCCATGCCGCGCGACGCGTGGCTCTTGACGGCCCCCTTGCTGATCTTCATTGCCTCCGCGATCTCTGCCTCCGACAGGTCGGCGTAGTACCGCAGGACGAGCGCCTCTCGCTGCCGCCTGGGCAACTGGTGCAGGGCATCGACCACGGCGCGACTCGAGACCGCCCGGATCGCGCCGCTCTCCGCGCTGGGTGTGTCCAGCAGCACGTCGTCCGGGTGCTTGGCCGCGACCGTGCGGCGACGTTGGATCGACCGGGTGTTGTGGACGACCGACGTGCGCAGGTAGGCGGCGGCATTGCGCGTGTCGCGCAGTCTCCGCCACCGTCGGTGCAGCGACACGAAGGCATCCTGCACGGCCTCCTCGGCGACGGCGTGGTCACGCAGCAACAACGTGGCCAGGCGGACAAGACCCGCGTAGTGGGCCGCGTAGAGTTCGCTGACCAGCCGGTCGGCGTCGCTACCTGCCGTGTGGTCGGAGTCGCCGATCGCCGGGAAGGGGCTGGTGTCGGACCCAGTGTCCACAGCCCACCCTTCGTACGCGCCGACCACGGCGACACGACCCGGCCGGGCCGGCGCACCGATGGTGACAGGGCAAGCGATGTCCATGTCCCTATCGACGCGCCGTGTCGTGCGCTGGTTTACCGCGACAACCGTAGATGCCGTGCCACCGCCCGTACGATGCGGGGCGTGACCGTCTCGCCGGACTGCCTGTTCTGCCGCATCGTCGAGGGCGAGGTGCCCGTCGAGGTCGTCCACGAGTCCGAGCGGGTGCTCGCCTTCCGCGACGTCTCCCCGCAGGCGCCGACGCACGTGCTCGTCGTTCCGCGGGACCACCATGCCGACGTGGCGGAGCTCGCGACGGCCGATCCCGACGGCATGGTCGAGCTGGTCCGCGTGGCCGCGGCCGTAGCCGGGGACGAGGGGCTGGACGCATTCCGGCTGGTCTTCAACACCGGCACGCGCGCCGGGCAGTCGGTCTTCCACGTGCACGGGCACGTGCTGGGCGGGCGCGACATGCGGTGGCCGCCGGGCTGAGCCCGGCACCGGTAGCATGGGGGTTCCGATCGCCGAGACCGAAGGGCAGGCGCGAGCAGGCCGTCAGGCCGACCATGGCCGAGACCCAGGGGGTCCCCGAGCGGGCCCAGCACAAGATCGTCGTCCCGTCGAGCGTGCCGATGGTGAGTCTGCTCGGCTCCGGTGACGAACTCCTCCGTGTCGTCGAGCGTTCCTACCCGGACGTCGACGTCTTCGTCCGCGGCAACGAGATCACCATGTCCGGCGAACCCGGTGACATCGCCGAGGCAGAGCGCGCCCTCGACGAGCTCGTCGCCGTCGTCCGCACCGGTCAGGGACTGACGCCGGAGGCCGTCGAGCGCACGGTCGCCATGCTGCGCGCACGCACCGCGGAGCGGCCCGCCGATGTGCTGACCGCCAACATCCTGTCCAACCGTGGCCGCACGATCCGGGCCAAGACGCTGAACCAGAAACGCTACGTCGATGCCATCGACAAGCACACGATCGTGTTCTCCATCGGCCCGGCGGGCACCGGAAAGACCTACCTCGCCGTCGCCAAGGCTGTCCAGGCGCTGCAGGCCAAGCAGGTCACGCGGATCCTGCTGACTCGGCCCGCGGTCGAGGCCGGCGAACGGCTCGGGTTCTTGCCAGGGACGTTGTCGGAGAAGATCGACCCGTACCTACGGCCGCTCTACGACGCCCTGCACGACATGATGGATCCGGCGACGATCCCACGGCTGATGACGGAGGGCACCATCGAGGTGGCGCCACTGGCGTACATGCGTGGTCGCACCCTCAACGACGCCTTCGTCATCTTGGACGAAGCTCAGAACACCTCGCCCGAGCAGATGAAGATGTTCCTCACCCGGCTCGGGTTCGGGTCCAGGATGGTCGTCACAGGCGATGTGACGCAGATCGATCTCCCCACCGGCACCGACAGCGGCCTCAAGATCGTCGAGGGCATCCTCGACGGGGTCGACGACGTCCACTTCTGCCGCCTGTCCAGCCACGACGTGGTTCGCCACCGGCTCGTGGGCCGGATCGTCGACGCGTACTCGCGCTACGACGCCGAGAAGGTCGCCGGGCGTCCGGGAGGCCGCGGCCCGCAGCGCGGCGAGCGTCGGCGTGCCTCCGGGAGACGCTCGTGACCATCGAGGTCAACAACGAGACCACGTGCGAGCTGGACGAGAAGGAGCTCTCGGACCTGTGCCGGTTCGTGCTCGACCGGATGCGCATCCACCCGCAAGCGGAGCTCGCGGTCCTGCTCGTCGATCCCGACACCATGGAGCAGCTGCACCTGAAGTGGATGGACGAGCCCGGGCCAACGGACGTGCTCTCCTTCCCGATGGACGAGCTGCGCCCGACTCCGGACGACGAGGAGCCGAAGCCGGGGTTGCTCGGCGACGTCGTCCTCTGCCCTGACGTGGCGCGACGGCAGGCGAAGCAGGCGGGACACTCCGCGGAGGACGAGCTCCACCTGCTCACGACCCACGGGATCCTCCACCTCCTCGGCTACGACCATGCCGAGCCCGAGGAGGAGAAGGAGATGTTCGACCTGCAGGGGCAGCTCCTGGCGGACTGGACGGCGCGGCGGAGGAGTCGACGGTGATGGCGGGTACGGCCTCGATGCTCGTCGGTGCCGGACTGCTCGTGGTCGTGGCGGGACTGCTGGCGATGGCCGAGGCCGCGTTCACGACCTTCTCGAAGGCGAGGGCCGATGCGCTCGTCGTCGCCGGGCGCCGCGGAGCGCAACGGGTGCGCAGGCTGGTGGAAGACCCGGCACCGGCACTGAATACCGCCCTCCTGCTCCGTCTCGCGGCCGAGATCACGGCCGTCGTCCTCGTCGCGGTGTTGTGTGTGAGGTGGTTCGACGCGGACTGGGTCGCGGTTCTCGTTGCCGCGGGTGCGATGCTCGTGGTGTCGTTCGTCGTGATCGGCGTCGCGCCGCGGACGCTCGGGCGCCAGCACGCGGAGCGCGTCGCCTTGGTCATGGCTGGGCCACTGCTCACCGTGACCCGGGTGTTGGGTCCGCTGCCACATCTGCTGATCCTGCTCGGAAATGCGTTGACGCCGGGTCTGGGCTTCCGGGAGGGGCCGTTCGCGAGCGAGGCGGAGCTGCGCGAGCTGGTGGACATAGCGGAGGCCGGCCGCGTGATCGAATCCGGCGAGCGCGAGATGATCCACTCGGTGTTCGAGCTGGGCGACACCATCGTCCGTGAGGTCATGGTGCCCCGCACCGACGTCGTCTACATCGAGGCGCACAAGACCCTTCGTCAGTTCCAATCGCTGGCACTGCGCAGCGGCTTCAGCCGCATACCCGTCGTCGGAGCCGGCGGCCTCGACGACATCGTGGGCATCGCGTATCTCAAGGACGTCGCCCGCCGGCTCTACGACAACCGCGACGCCGAGTCGGTCGAGCGGGTCGACTCGGTGTTGCGCCCCGCTCTCTACGTGCCGGACTCCAAGCCGGTCGACGACCTGTTGCGCGAGATGCAGGCGCAACGCACGCATTGCGCCGTGGTGGTGGACGAGTACGGCGGCACGGCCGGGCTGGTCACGATCGAGGACATTCTCGAGGAGATCGTCGGCGAGATCACCGACGAGTACGACACCGAGGAGGTGCCCGTTCAGAAGCTCGAGGACGGCGCGATCCGGGTGAGCTCGCGGCTGCATGTCGACGACCTGGGCGACCTGTTCGGCATCGCCCTGTCCGACGACGACGTCGACAGCGTCGGCGGGCTGATGGCCAAGCAGCTCGGCCGCGTCCCGATCCCCGGTGCGGAGGTCGAGATCGGCGGGCTGCGACTGGTGGCCGAGGGCCCGGCCGGGCGGCGCAACCAGGTCGCCACGATCGTCGCCTCCCGGGTGGAGCAGAGCTCCGAGCCCGGACCGGGGCACCCTGCCGCTGCCCGTCGGCAGCAGCCGGCGTGACCGGGGGACAGCTCGGCGCCGAGGACGCGAAGATCCTCACGTTGGCGCGCGCCGCGCTTGTGCGCACCGGCGCGGCCGAGGGGGCCGCCGTGCGTGATCTCGACGGCCGCACGTATGCCGCGGCCGCCGTGTCGTTGTCCTCCCTGCGGCTCTCGGCGCTGGAGGTGGCCGTGGCGATGGCGGTCTCCAGCGGCGCCACCGGTCTCGAGGCGGTGGCCGTCGTGACCGCGGTGGACGAACCGAGCGAAGGCTCGGCCGAGCGGGCCGGGATCGGCGCCGTACGTGAACTGGGCGGGCCGGGGATTCCGTTGTTCGTCGCTGGGCCGGACGGCGGAGTGCGGCAGATGCTGACGACCTGACCCGTCTCACCGGACTGACGGACGCCCAGGCCCGCAGGTCTCCGAGCAGTTGTCAGGCCGGACAACGCGCTGACCTAGGGGAACGAGACCATCGAGCCTGACAAGAGCGGGTCCCGGGTTCGTCAGACCGTTAGCCTGACTGTCCGTGGAGGCGATGCCGGCGAACGGTGACACGCTCCGGTCCGGCTTCGCCTGCTTCGTCGGCCGTCCCAATGCCGGCAAGTCGACTCTCATGAATGCGCTGGTGGGCGACAAGGTCGCCATCACGTCCAGCAAGCCTCAGACGACGCGGCACGCCATTCGCGGGATCGTCCACCGCGAGGACGGCCAGTTGGTCCTCGTCGACACGCCGGGACTGCACCGTCCGCGCACTCTGCTGGGCCAGCGGCTCAACGACATCGTCCGGGCGACGTGGGCCGAGGTCGACGTCATCGGCTTCTGCGTGCCGGCCGACCAGAAGGTGGGGCCGGGCGACCGGTTCATCGCGACCGAGATCGCCAAGATCGGCCGAACCGCGAAGGTTGCCGTCGTCACGAAGGCCGACCTCGTGACGTCGGACCAGTTGGCTGTCCAACTGTCCGCCGTCGCGGATCTGGGCGTGGACGTGAGCGCCGACTGGGCGGAGATCGTGCCGGTCTCGGCCGTGCGAGGAGATCAGCTGGACGTGCTCGCCGACCTGTTGCTCGCGCAGATGCCGCAGGGACCGGCTCTGTACCCGTCGGGGGAGCTCACCGACGAGCCAGAGGAGACGCTGGTCGCCGAATTGGTCCGGGAGGCAGCCCTCGAAGGTGTCCAGGACGAGCTGCCGCACTCGATCGCCGTGGTGGTGGAGGAGATGATCCCGCGCGAGGACCGCCCGGAGGATCGTCCGCTTCTCGACGTCCACGTCAACGTGTACGTCGAACGTGAGAGCCAGAAGGCGATCGTCATCGGCCGAGGGGGTTCTAGGCTGCGCGACGTCGGGACGAGGGCGCGGGTCCACATCGAGCGACTGCTCGGCACGCCGGTCTACCTCGACCTGCACGTCAAGGTCGCCAAGGACTGGCAGCGTGACCCGAAGCAGTTGCGCAAGCTCGGCTTCTAGAGAAGGCGGAGGGGGGTCGGCACGCGGTCTCGCATGGTGAGCACGCCCGGAGCGTCGCGGCGTCTGATCCTCTAGGCTCTCACCTCGTGCGGCACAGGGAGCTCCTCCTTCTTCGCCGCGGCGGGGCCAGCTAGACCGGCGCCCTCGCCGCGGTGGTCCTGCGCTGCCGGTCGCGCCACGTGACCCGGCGAGGAGCCGCATCAGATGAGCAAGCACGTATCAACCGGAGCGACGGTCAGCTGGCCGCCGGCGCAGCAGCCGTCCGGCATGCCGCTGCACCGCTACCGCCCCTTCCACCAGCAGATCGTGGTCGATCTTCCCGACCGCACCTGGCCCACCCGCCGGATCGAATCCGCGCCCCAGTGGTGTGCGGTCGACCTGCGTGACGGCAACCAGGCGTTGATCGACCCGATGAGCCCCGAACGCAAGAAGCGGATGTTCGATCTGCTCGTCGCCATGGGCTACAAGCAGATCGAGGTCGGCTTCCCGTCGGCGAGCCAGACCGACTACGACTTCGTCCGCCAGCTCATCGAAGGCGACCAGATCCCGGACGACGTCGTGATCCAGGTGCTCACGCAGTGCCGCGAGCCGCTGATCGAGCGCACCTTCGAGTCACTACGCGGTGCGCGTTCGGCGATCCTGCACTTCTACAACTCGACGTCCATCCTGCAGCGGCGGGTGGTGTTCGGGCTCGACCGCGAGGGCATCGCCGACATCGCCAGCAGCGCCGCGCGCGTGGCGCAGAAGTACGCGGAGACAATGACGCCGGACACTGAGATCTTCTGGGAGTACTCGCCCGAGTCGTACACCGGAACCGAGCTCGAGTTCGCCCTCGACGTGTGCGGGCAGGTCGTCGACGTCATCGGCCCGTCTCCTGACCGCAAGATGATCGTCAATCTGCCGGCGACCGTGGAGATGGCGACGCCCAACGTCTATGCCGACTCGATCGAGTGGATGCACCGAAACCTGCCGCGCCGCGAGTCGCTCGTGTTGTCGCTGCACCCGCACAACGACCGCGGCACCGGTGTCGCGGCCGCTGAGCAGGGCCTGCTCGCGGGCGCCGACCGGGTCGAGGGTTGCCTGTTCGGCAACGGGGAGCGCACCGGCAACGTCTGCCTGGTGACCCTCGGCATGAACCTGTTCAGCCAGGGCATCGACCCGCAGATCGACTTCTCCGGGATCGACGAGATCCGTCGCACGGTCGAGTACTGCAACCAGCTCCCGGTCAACGAGCGGCACCCCTACGGCGGCGACCTGGTGTTCACCGCGTTCTCGGGCAGCCACCAGGACGCGATCAAGAAGGGGTTCGAAGCGCTGGAGCGCGACGCGAAGGAGTCCGGAACCGCGCTGGAGGACATCCGGTGGGAGGTCCCCTACCTGCCGATCGACCCGAAGGACATCGGCCGCTCCTACGAGGCGGTGATCCGCGTCAACTCGCAGTCGGGCAAGGGCGGGGTCGCGTACGT
>DASRTE010000223.1:0-2589 GCA_035656095.1 Jiangellaceae bacterium | reverse complement strand
GTTCGGCGTGCTTGCCGTCGGCATCTTCGCCAACGGCAGCTACGGCGGCGGCTGGAACGGCTCGGACGTCACCGCCGTCGAGGGTGTCGTGGCAGGCGAGTTCGGGCAGCTCGGCGCCCAGGCCATCGGCGTGGTCGTGCTGTGGACCGTGATCCTCGGCATGGCCTTCGCGTTCTTCAAGATCCAGAACGCGGTCATGGCCGGCGGCATCCGATCCTCCGAGGCCGACGAGCTCGGCGGCCTCGACCTGCCGGAGATGGGTGCACTCGCCTACCCGGAGTTCGAGCAGATCGACGTCATCGCCGTCAACACCGGTGGCATCAGCCCCACCAACGAGGAACCGGACCCCGACAAGGTCCCGGTCTGATCGGTCATCGTCAGCGGCGCACAGGCAGAGGATCGGAGAGCAAGTCGGACAAGGGCGTGTCGCCGTCGTGCAGCGCATCGACCACCTCATCGATGCCGTCGGCGGCGACACCCCCTGTGGCTGGTGCCGATGGCGTTGAGATCCTGGAGGTGCAGATCATCCGTGGCGGGTGATGTGGCCGGCACGAAACCCTCCGAGACTTGCCGCTGTACGGTCCGGCCGTCACGTCCGTCGCCCCACCGCAGGGAATCCCGATGCCCACACCCACCGTCCCCGAGTCGCACCGCGACCTGCTCGACACCCGATTCGCCACGCTCGCTACCGTCGGACCTGACGGCCGCCCCCAGGTGTCGGAGGTGTGGTTCCTGGCCGAGGACGACGCCGTGCGCGTGTCGCTGAATGTCACGCGGCAGAAGACCAAGAACCTGGTCGCCAACCCGGCGATCTCGGTGTTGCTCCTCGACCTCGCGAACCCCCTGCGCTACCTGGAGCTGCGCGGGGACGCCGATATCACCCCGGACGACGACTACTCCTTCGCGGATCGGTTGGCGGCCAAGTACGGCGAGGGCGTCGACCTCCGCCAAATGGACGCCCCGGGCCAGACCCGGGTCGTCGTCACCGTCGAGCCGGTGCGCGTCGTCGCCGTCGACATGAGCGCCTGACCCGCTTGGCCCGTCGGGCCTCTTCGCCCTCCGGCAGAGGGGCCGGGAAGCCGCGTTGACGGATGGGTTGCGTCAGTCCCCGGGTGGTACGCGACTCCACGGGTCGTTGAAGGCGATGCTGTCGTGGAAGGAGGTCCCTCGACGACCAGCGTCCCCGATGGCCCGGACGTCGATGATTACCGTTCCGCTGGGGGTGATTCGTGGCTGAGTTCCGACCCACAGCCCCGGACACCCGGATGTCCCACCAAGGAGGTCCCACATGTCGTCCGACGAGTCCACGCCCAACGCATCTCCGCCGGAGCCATCTCCGCAGGAGGCAGCTCCGCCGCCCGACACACCGCCGCGCGACGCATCCCCGCCGGAGGCACCTCCGCCGGAGGCACCTCCGCCCGCCGCACTCCCGCCTGACGACGTGGTGCGCGACGAACGGCCTCCGAGGGCGCGCGGCACCGGGTCGCTCCGGCTCCTGGCGTTCGCCGTGATGGTCGGCGGCCTGATCCTCGTCGTGGCCGGTGCCTTCACCTGGTTCGTCGTTCGTGACCAGCTGTCCGACGAGAAGATCACAGTGTCGGACGACGCCGACCACTTCGGCGGTGACCCGGTCGACGGTCCGTTGACGGCGTATGCCGAGGCCGACGTCATCAACGAGCACGCGCTCGAGGAAACCGACGGTCTCACGTACGCCCAGCTGGATCGGGATGACCCGCGGCGCGAAACCGTGATGACGGCGTCGTTCCTGAGGGCATCGCTGTTCACGTCGGTCGTGTCGTTCGGCGTGGCCGCCTTCGCGTTCGGACTCGGCCTCCTGTTGCTCCTCATCGGCTGGGCGCTCTTGCGCATCGAGCGATCGCTGCGTGCAATGACGACCTGATCGCCGTCATTCCGCAGGCGGCCCCAGCTCCTGGAACAGCGTGATGTGCAGGCCCGCTGGGGCGTCGAGACGGGCGTTGACCGAACGCCAGGGTGTCTCGACCGGAGCGGCCACGAGGGTCGCGCCGGCGGCGACCAGGTCGGACGCCGCACGGCCGGAGTCGGCGACCTCGAACGCCACCCGGAACTTCGGGGCGACGTGGCTGCCCACCTCGACGTCGTCGATCATCCGGTGCTGGGCGGGGTTGGCAAGCTCCAGCGTCGCGCGCCCGGCTTGGAGGATGACGACGCGTTCGCTCCCGCTGCCCTCGAACGCGGCCTCCTCGGGGAGCCCGAGCACGTCGCGGTAGAAGGACACGGCCTCGTCGAAGTCGTCGGCCTCGACGACGAGCCGGAGCTGCACAACGGGGTTCGGGGACGACGGCGGCGTGGTCATGGCGGTTGGACGATGTCACCCCCGAGAAGTCATCGGTGGCGGGCTCGCCGCTTCGCAACCGCCAGCGGCCCTGCGTCACCGGGTTCAAGCCCGCACCATCACCCGTAGAATGTCCCGAAACTGAAGCGTCGGGGAGGGCCGACCCATGGGTCGGGACATCGAGACGACCGAGTTCACTCGCGACGACCGGCTTCAGTTCCGCGAGAAGGTCAAGGCCAACCTCGCGGCGCTCCGCACGCTCGTCGACAGCGGCA
>DASRTE010000222.1:0-2019 GCA_035656095.1 Jiangellaceae bacterium | reverse complement strand
CTGAAGGGCGGCGTTACGAACTGACTTTCGGAGCGGCTGCTCGGCGAGCCCTCGCGGAACAGCTGTCCGAACGTGTGGCCTCCGCAGTGTGGGCGTTCTGCGACAGTCCGCTGCGCGACAATCCCTACCGCGTGGGAACGGCGCTGCGGGCACCGCTGGCGGGCCAGTACTCCGCCCGCCGCGGAGCCTACCGCGTCCGATACCGCGTCGACGACGACAAGCACCTCGTCACCGTGGTCGACATCGCCTACCGGGCCGAGCCGTACCACCCGGGTCGCGCCTGAGTACAGAATCGCGCTGCAGCCGGTCCGTGGCGCGTTCGCGGAGCGGCTGGAGCGCGACGGCGCCGCCGTTCTGGCCGTCGACCTGGAGCCGGACCCCGGCGAGGCCGCACCCGTTCGGCGCGGACCCGACGACCCGTGCGTCGGCAGGTCGGTGAAGTACGGGTGCCCGCATGCACGGCGAAGACGACCAGCGTGGTCGGTGGCATGCCCGCCGGCGCGGACTGCATCGATGACCTCGACTTGCTCCGGCACGGCGGGATGTCGCGGTTGTTCGCCGGTGTGCGTGCGCCATCGACGTTGGGCACGTTCCTGCGCTCGTTCACCCACGGGCACGTGCAGCAGCTCGACGCCGTCGGCGGGCGACTCCTTGCCGGGCTGACCCGGCAGATCAGGGAGCCGACAGTCGCCGGACACCACAGGGCGGGCGCTGACCCTGGATCCAGGCGCCCGACCACTACGGACGCAACCTCAGGTGAGCGCGGCGGCCACGCTGTGGCGCGAGACGAATTCGGCGATCGGCTCGGCAACGGCCGCTGGGTCCGTGGTGACCGAGAAGTGATCGCCACCCTCGAGGATGACCTCCTCGTGCTGCGGGAACAACTCGTAGAGGAAGGCTCGCACGGCGGGGGTGATCGGGTTGTCCGAAGCGGCACCCCACGAGAGCACTGGGCTGTCGATCGTTGTCGCCTGCTCGACCCCGTAGTTCCACTCGACCAATGCGGAAGCTTCGCCCTCGACGAACGTTGCCGCGTCCTTGATGCCCTGGTCGACCACGCCAGGTCCCGCGGCCTCAGCCGCAGCGCGCCAATCCAGGCCCTGGGGCGTGAACAGTACGTCGTAGGCGCCCACGGAGTCGCCTGCCTGGTAACGGCCCACCATCGCCTCCATCAAGGCTCCGAACGATCCCAGTGCCTCCGCGAAGTCGCTGGCGGCCAGCCAACTGCTCGACGGCAGCGGCTCGAGCAGCGCCAGGGACCGCACTCGTTCGGGGTAGGAGGCTGCGAGTACGAGAGCGATCATCGCACCCTCGGAGTGGCCGACAAGGTGTGCCCGGTCCACCTCGAGGTGGTCCAGCAGGGCAACGATGTCGGCCGCCTGCATGTCGAAGCCAGCGGCCGGTCCGCCGCTCTCGCCGTACCCGCGCCGGTGGTAGCGGATCCTCTGGAACCCGCTGAACGCCGGCTGTTCGGCCAACGGACGAAGGAAGTCGGCGAAGATGGCGCCGTGGATGAACAGCACCGGCTCCCCCTCACCCTGGACGTCGTAGGCCAACTCGATGCCGTTCACGGTTGTCGTCTCCATCGGAGCCCCTTGGTTCGTAGGTCTCGTTCCTGCGGTGCCCGCCCTGCGAGCTTCTGATTCGAGACTGGCCGACCGAGCAGCCGGAAGGATCGGCATCGGCTGCCAACTGAGCCCGAGGGCGTGGGTACAACTACCCATCTCCGATCAGGGGGGCCATGCTGGCGGAATGGAAGCCGTCGCCACGGCACACCTGGCCCGCGCGCGGGAACTTCACCGGGCCTCCCGGTGGGAGGAGGCGTGCGCGGAGTACGCCGCGGCAGACGCCGAAGAGCCGCTCGTCGTCGAGGATCTGGAAGCGTTCGCCGAGGCGGCCCAGGTCTCTGCCCGGGGTGACGAGGCGGTCGCCCTGCTTCACCGTGTCTTCGACCTCCGGGTCAGTGCCGGCGAACTCGATGACGCGGCGCAGGTCGCGTTCTGGCTGTGGTGGGCCCTG
>DASRTE010000221.1:0-7422 GCA_035656095.1 Jiangellaceae bacterium | reverse complement strand
GCGATGAGCTGGGTCACCAGGTCGTCGGCGGCTCCGACGGCGTTCTCGGGCGCATCGACGAACCTGGCTTGGATCTCGTCCCACTGTGCCGTGTAACGCTCACGCGCCTCCGGGGTGAGCTCCTTGAGCTCGAGCTCGGAGTGGCGACGCTCCCGCTGGCGCAGTTCACGCTCGGCGGCCAGGCGATTGTCGCCCTCGGCGACGGCGCGGTCGTACTCGGGGCCGAACCGGCGCTGAAGTTGCTGTCGGCGCATCAGGTACCAGGCGGCGCCCGCCAGGACGATCACGACCAGGGCGATGAGGACGATGACGAGAATCTGTGTGGACGACATGGTTTCCTCCTCTGCGAGGCCGTACCTACCCGATTCGGTCGAGACCAACCACGGTCGGGGCACGGCGTGACCGAACACGTTCGTTCGCTAGGGCTTTTCCTCAGGCACCGCGATCGCCTCGCGGAGGAGGCGTCGGGCCAGGGTGAGCCGCTCGTCGGCATCCAGGCCCGGCAGGTCACTCACCCGAATGGTCGGCCCCGCAAGCAGGGCTCGTAGCGCGGGCTCGCAGATCGACGGCACGGTCAGCGTCCGGTCGGGCAGCTGCAGGGAGACGCGGCCGTCCGGAGTCGCCGCGATACGCCAGCGCAGGCCGCCGCGGGCAGCGAGGACCGTGTCCTGATCGAGGCCGGCGATGGCATCCGTCTGCGCCAGCGGGCGGATCGGCGCGGGCCGGGTCGTCTTCCACTCGTGTCGACGCAGTTGCGCTGCGACGGCATCGGGGTCCGGATCGACCAGCCAGTCGCGGAGAGCCTCGGCGGTGGCCGTCAGTTCCGGCGCGAGCTGCTCCGGGTCGGTGACGTCCAGGCCGAACGGGAGGCCTGACCTCAGCGCGCGTTCGCCCATGGCCAGGGCGAGCAGCGCCTCGACGACGGCATACCGGTTGGCCGCACGGACGCCGAGGGTGAGGTGCAGCGACGGCTCACCGAGGGCCCCGGCCGCGTGCAGCCAGCCGCGCGGCAGGTACAGAGAGTCGCCCGGCTCCAGGACGATGTCGAGGACCGGAGGCGATTCGGCCACTGCGCCGACCTCGTCGGCACGACCCCCCCACGGTTGGCGCTCCAGCGGATCGACGAGCACCGGCTCGTGCACGCGCCACCGCTTCCGCCCGCCGACCTGGAGGACGAAGACATGGTGCGTGTCGTAATGGGTCGCGAAGCCTCGGTTGCCTGCCGGGGTGAGGTAGGCATTGACTCCGACCGGCGCGGCCAGCTCGCCGGCGAGCCGCCCGGCAAACTCGATCACCGGCGGCCACAGCCGGTGCAGGCCCTGGAGGACCAGCGTCGCCCCGTCCGCGTAGCGCGCGAACACCTGCTCGTCGAGCACTTGGTCGCTGATCTCGGCTCCGGCGCCGCCGCCGCCGGTGAAATCCGCAGCGGGCACGACGCGACCCTCGTGCGCGATGCGGAGGAACGGCGTGCGGAGCCCACGCCGGCTCAGCAGCTCATCGGCATCGTCGGCACTGAGCAGATCGGCGTAGCCGGGGACGTTGCCGGCCGCGCCGAGCTGCGCCGCCCGTGACAGCAAAGCCGTCCGCCCCCAATGATCGCGGGCGAATCGGGCCGGGTCGACGTGCACACACCGGCGTAGCGCCGGGCGATCGTCGTGACGACCACCCGGCGTACTCGGATCGGACGACCCGGTCAGCGTGCGCCGCCGTCGGCGCCGCCGTCCACGCCCTGCGGGTTCGCGCCGCCGTCGGCCGGCCCCTCGCCACCCGCGCCGCTGTCCGCGCCGCCGTCCCGACCCTCGGGGTCGGCCCCGCCGTCGGCCGGCCCCTCGCCACCCGCGCCGCCATCCGCGCCGCCGTCGGCGCCCTGCCGGCCGGCGCCGCCGTCCGCAGGTCCTGCGCCCGTGCCGCCGGGACCGCTCGTCGTCATGTCGTCGTCGCTGAGCGTCATCGACCCCTCCGTTTCGCCGCACATGTCCACGCGACATGCTGTCGCCCTCATGCCCGCAACAGCGCGCGATCTAACCCAGGGCAGACTGCAGCCATGGCGAAGAAGGTCATCGTCGACGTCGACGGTCGCAGGCTGGGGCTGAGCAACCTCGACAAGGTTCTCTATCCCGAGCACGGCACCACCAAGGGCGAGGTGATCGACTACTACACCCGGATCGCGCCGGTGCTGCTGCCCCATCTCGCCGACCGACCACTGACCCGCAAGCGATGGCCGGACGGTGTCGCGGCAGGCAGCTTCTTCGAGAAGAACGCCCCGCGCGGCACGCCGGACTGGGTGCGAACGGTCACGCTGCCCTCTCCCGGCAGCACGCGCGGCACCGAGACCGTCACCTATGTCGTCTGCGACGAACTGCCGACGCTGGTCTGGCTGGCCAACCTCGCCGTGCTGGAGATGCACGTTCCTCAATGGCGCGTCGACGATGCCCGGGCCCGCAACCCCGATCGCCTCGTCCTCGATCTCGATCCCGGTGCGCCGGCGAACGTCATCGAATGCTGCCAGGTCGCGCTCATCCTGGCCGAGACCCTGGCTGCGGACGGACTTCTCGCCTATCCGAAGACCAGCGGGTCGAAGGGGATGCAGATGTACGTCGCGCTGGACGGCAAGGCCGACGTCGACACCGTCCACGGGTTTGCCCGCCGACTCGCCGAGCGGCTGGAGAAGGAGCACCCGCGGCTGGTCGTCTCACGAATGGAGAAGCGGCTGCGACCAGGCAAGGTCCTCGTCGACTGGAGCCAGAACAACGCGGCCAAGACCACCGTTGCGCCCTACTCGATGCGCGGGCGCGAACAACCGACCGTGTCCACCCCGGTGACCTGGGACGAAGTCGAGCAGGCGGCCCGCTCGAATGCCAAGTCCCGTCTGCCGCTGCGCTTCGACTACCGCGACGCTCTGGGCAGGGTCGACGACGACGGCGACCTGATGGCGCCGCTGCTCGACGAAGCGCACCCACTCCCGGGCGGATAGCCGTCCACACGGGTGTCATCGGCCCCACCGGACCGTCAGTCCTCTCGGACGACCTCGCCGGGCAGCTTGTCCGGTCGCAGCCCACGCCAGACCGGGTGCCGCATCCGGCCATCGGAGGTCCACTGACCGTACGCGACCTCCCCGACCAACTCCGGCCGCACCCACCGCGCGCCGCGCGCGTGCCGCGGGTCGACCGGACCTGCGAAGGGCGACCGGTCGGTGCGCAGGCTCCGCAGCCGACCAGCCAGGTCGTTCAGCATCCGGTCGTCGAAGCCGGTTCCCACACTGCCCACGTAGGTGAGACCGCCTCGGGCGGACACGCCGAGCAGCAACGCACCGAAGGTCGACGCGCGGCGGCCCTCCCCTGTGGTGTAGCCGCCGATCACCACCTCTTGGGTCAGCAGGTTCTTGACCTTCACCCACTCGGTCGATCGCTGCCCCGGCCGGTACGGCGAGTCGAGCCGCTTGGCCAGGATGCCTTCGACTCCCATCCGCCGGCTCGCCTCCAGCAGGTCGGTGCCACCGCCGGTGAACGCAGGCGACACCTGCCAGTGCGGCCCGGCAGGGACCAGGTCCTCCACCAGCGTCCGCCGCTGCGCGTAGGCCAAGGCGGTGGTCGAACGCCCGTCGAGGCGGAGGACGTCGAAGACGATGTACGTCACCGGCACCCGTGCCGCCAGCTCGGCGGCGCGGGTGGCCGAGCGGACGTGCATCCGCGGCGCGAGGGCGCCGAAGTCGGAACTGCCGTCGGGCCCGAGGACGGCGACCTCGCCGTCGAGCACGGCGGTGCGCCCGCCGAGAGCGGACGCAAGCCCGGCGAGCTCCGGGTAGGCGATCGTCGCATCGAGGCCGGAGCGTCCGATCAGGCGCACCGATGACGGCGCGACGTGGGCGAGCATTCGTACGCCGTCCCACTTCAGCTCGTAGGACCAGGCGTCGTCCTCTCGGGCGGGCGGGAGCCGGCCGGACACGGCGAGCATCGGCCGCAGGTCCGTGGTCCCGGCCATGTTCTCCCCCGCTCGTGCGTTCATCCGTAGCTGACCGGACCAGGCGGCAGGGACGGCAACAGGCCGAGCGCCTGCTCCCGCTCCAGCCCGGTGGCCCGCAGGACGTCGACCGCCAGCGAGCGGGTCTGCGCCACGACGACCTGGCCGGCGAAGCCCCCGGTCTCGTCCAGGGCCTCGGTCGCGAGCTCGGCGGCCGCCACGGCGGAGGCCCGGCTCTCCCGTGGCTCGTCGCCGTGTCCGAGCTCGATCCGCAGCAACCTCACCGCACCGGCCAGCGCACGCAACGACTGCGGCAGCGTCGAGGGCACCGGCTCTCCCCGGCGCAGCATGCTGACCACGTGCCGGGCCAGGACCCGCAGGTCGCGCGAGATGTGGTCGACCGGATCGGCGGCGTCGAGGTAGCCGACGAGCTGACCACGCTTTCGCCAGCGCACCGGAGCGATCATGGCAACCTCCGACGACCCCTCCACTGCCTCGTGCGCGGCATCGACCGCCGCCTGCGTGTCCCGTGCTCGGCCGAGGGCCAGAGCGGCGCCGGCCCGGTCGCGGTCGGCCAGCGCGTCGGCACAGTCGTCGATCAGCTCGGCGAGTGTCTTGAGCAGTGGGTCGAGCTCGCGGCGGGCGACCGAGAGCGGGTTGACCGGAAGCAGCAGGGCGCTGACCACCAGACCGATGCCCCCGCCGACCAGGGTGTCGACGAACCGGTCGAGGTTGACACCCTCGTCGGCTGTCGGCGTGAGCGTCGCCACCAGAACGGCAGAGGCCGCGGCCTGTGTGACGATCACCGCACCGCCGCCCAGCGCGACGGCCCCGACCATGGCCAGCGCCACCACGAGCGCGATCTGGGCGACGCCGGTGCCGATCCATGCCACCAACAGGTCTCCCACGAGCACGCCCACGGCCACGCCGACGACGAGCTCGACCACCCGCGGCAGCCGCTGACCGAGCCCCACACCGAGCGAGATCAGCGCCGCGATCGGCGCAAAGAAGGGCTGCTCGTGCCCGATCAGCGGGCTGGTCGCGACCCACCACGCCAGGGCGGCCCCCACAGCGCATTGCAGGATGGGAACGGCGGTGAGACGGAGCCGACACAGCCTGTCACGAGCGCCCTGCCTCGAGCGCGCTGCCAGCGCCTCCAGTGCCTCCTCCCCCCGGCGCTGCGGCGGATCGCGCGGCTCGCCGTACACGGCGTCGGTCGGCTCGCCGGACACGGAGTCGATGCTAGAGGCGGGGCCTAGAGGTAGAGGCCGGTCTGGCCGTCCCCGAGCCGCTCGGAGGCGACCGCGTGCAGGTCGCGCTCACGGAGCAGCACGTAGTCGTCGCCGCGGACCTCGACCTCGGCCCGGTCGGAGGGGTCGAACAGGACCCGGTCGCCCACCTCGACGGTCCGCACGTTGCCGCCGACGGCGACGACCCGTGCCCAGGACAACCGGCGCCCGACGGTGGCCGTGGCGGGGATGACGATGCCGGCAGACGACCGTCGCTCCCCGGCCTCACCGTCCAGGGCCACCAGCACGCGGTCGTGGAGCATCCGCATGGGCAGCTTGTCGTGCGTACTGGGGCTCACGCCCACGAGGGTACGGCGTCGTCGGGTCAGTCCCGGTGCCGTGCCCGCCACACCAGCGCGGCGATCCCGATGAGTCCGCCGATCAGCGCACCGACGACCTCTGCGCGTGGGCGGCCCTGCGGCGTCATGACGGCTCGCCGCAGGGCGGCGCGGCCTCGGTCGGCGATCGCCGCGGGACTCACCCGATCGACGAGCGCGTCGACCCGGGCGGCAAGTCGGTCGGTGGTCTTGTCGAGCTCCTGCTCGATCTCGGCCGCCGAGCGCTGAGGGGTCGGTTCGGGCTCGGGCGGGAGCTCACCCACAGCGGCGGCGGGCTTGTCCGGCGCCGGCCCCGGCATGGCGCGGCGTGAGGCCGGCAGCACCGCGTCGGGCTCGCTCATGATCACCTCCTGGCCGCCGTCTTCGTGGACCGGGCACCACCGTACCCAGTTCGTCGACCAGGAACCGACTGAGGATCGAACCCGTACGGAAGTTCCAGCCTGTGCTCGCGCAGCATGGCCGCGTCGGCCAGCACGTCGGCCGTGCCACCGTCGGCCACGACCGTCCCACCGGAGAGCACGATGGACCGGTCGCACAGCTCCATGGCGTACGGCAGATCGTGGGTCACCACGAGCAGTGTCACCTCTAGCGATTCGAGCACCTCGGCGAGCTCGCGCCGACTCGCGGGATCGAGGTTGCTGGTGGGCTCGTCGAGAACGAGGACCTCGGGCTCCATGGCGAGCACGGTCGCCACGGCCACCCGCCGGCGCTGCCCGAACGAGAGGTGGTGTGGCGGCCGGTCGGCCACGTCGGTCATCCCGACTGCCCGCAGCGCGGCATCGACCCGGGCATCGAGCTCGGGACCCCGTAGGCCGAGGTTGGCCGGGCCGAACGCGACGTCGTCACGGACGGTCGGCATGAACAACTGGTCGTCCGGGTCCTGGAACACGATCCCGACGCGCCGACGGACCTCGCGGAGTGCGTCGCGGTCGTGACGCCGGACATCGAGGCCGCCGATCCGCACGTCCCCGGCACCCGGGGTCAGGATGCCGTTGAGATGGAGCACCAAGGTCGTCTTACCGGCTCCGTTGGGGCCGAGCAGCGCCACGCGCTCCCCGCGTCCGACGACGAGGTCGATGCCGTACAGAGCCTGGTGGCCGTCGGGATAGGCGTAGGCGAGGCCGCGAACGTCGATCGACGGATTCACAGCCATACCGCACCCGCCCAGGCGACGGCCAGTGCCGCGACCGGCAGCGCAGCCGCGAGCACCGGCGGCGCCAACCGGGTCGGCCTCGCATCGATCACGGGCATCGCGCCTGCATACCCGCGGGACAGCATCGCGAGGTGGACTCGTTCGCCCCGCTCGTAGGTCCGAACGAACAGCGCTCCCGCACCCTGCGCGACCACCCTCAGGTGGCCCAGGTGCCGTGCGTGGAAGGCCCGCGACTCGCGAGCGACGCGCATCCTGTGCATCTCGGCCGCGACAACCTCGACATAGCGGACCATGAATGCCGCGATCTCGACCAGTCGGGCGGGCAGGCGCAATCGCTGCAGGCCCATCAGCAGCGCACGCGCGTCGGTGGTCGCCGCCAGCAGGATCGACGCCACGACACCGAGCGTTCCCTTGGCCAGCAGGTTCCAGCCCGAGAGCAGCCCGTCCTGCGACAGCGACACGCCGAGCACGTCGACGCGTACTCCCCCGGAGACAACAGGCATGAGGACGGCGAATGCCACGAACGGGATCTCGACCACCATCCGGCGGACGATGAACCCGGCCGGGATCCTCGCGACCGCCGCCACGGCGGCGAGCAGCACGGCGTAGCCGGCGAACGCTCCCACGCGTTCTCTCGGCGTCGCCACGACGATGAGGACGAACCCGAGCAGGGCCAGCACCT
>DASRTE010000220.1:0-2731 GCA_035656095.1 Jiangellaceae bacterium | reverse complement strand
GACGGAACCCTTGGGGCCCGGGACCGACCCCTTGACCAGCAACAGGTCGCGTTCGGCGTCGGCCTCGACGACGGTGAGGTTGAGGGTGGTGGTCTTCTGGCCGCCGGACCGGCCCGCCATCCGGGTGCCCCGGAAGACCCGGGAGGGCGTGGCCGCCCCGCCGATCGAGCCGGGAGCACGGTGCACGCGATGGGTGCCGTGGCTGCTACCGAGGCCGCCGAACCCGTGGCGCTTCATCACCCCGGAGGTCCCTTTGCCCTTGCTGACCGAGGTGACGTCGACCAGCTCGCCCTGCGACAGCAGGTCCACACCTATCTCCTGCCCGACCTCGTACTCGCTGACGTCGTCGAGGCGCAGCTCGACCAGCTTGACCCCGGGCTCGACGCCGGCCCGCTCGAACTGGCCGGCCATGGGCTTGGTGAGCTTGGAGGCCTTCCTCTGTCCGAAGGTCACCTGGAGCGCGCTGTACCCATCGCGCTCGTGCGTCTTGACCTGGACCACGCGGCACGGCCGCACGCGCAGGACGGTCACCGGGACGACGCGGTTGTCGTCGTCCCAGACCTGCGTCATGCCGACCTTCTCGCCGACGATCGCTCTTGTGGCCATGGGTACGCGTCTTTCTGTGGCTTGTCACACGAACGCTCCGCTCGGGAGTCCCCGGCGGAGCGCGTCTATCGGTTGGGCCGCACGGTTCCCGGCGACGCGGGCCTGCGCGGACGTCAGTTGGGACGGGACATGCCTTGCGCGAGCCGAGCGTCGGCCCTGCGCAGGGCCGAATAAATATAGCCACGTCCCCCCACGGGGTCCAACCTGGGCGAACGGGTCGTGGCCCAATGGAGCCGGGCGCCGTCGCGGCAGCCGGTAGCCTCCGCCGTCATGGCTTTCGGACGGCGAAAGCACGACAGCACGAAGAATCGAGACCCGTTCGACCATTTGGCCGACGAGCGCCGCGCCGCCGAGTCGGGCGAACCCTGGTTCCTCGGGCCGGACGACGGCCCCGAGCTCGACGTCGAGGCGGGGGTCTCGTCCAACCTGCGCGACGAGGATCTCGAGTAGCGCCGGCGGGACCCGGCCCGGCCGCCTCTCGCGCGCGCCCCCTGAGCTCGGTCGGCTCTGGGCGTTCTGTCCGGCAGTTTGCTCTGGCGACCGGCGATTCGCACAACGATCGCTAGCAGCGCTGGTCGAAGTGCCCTATGGTCGCGCGTGGTCTCGACTCGCGAGCCGTTCACCGGCGAGAACATGTGGTGGTCCGACAGCGGAGACGACCTCGAGAACACGATGACCCGCCCGGTCGACCTCTCGGATGCGACCACGGCGGCGCTGACGCTCAAAGCCCGCTACGAAATCGAGGCGGGTTTCGATTACCTCTACGTGCAAGCGTCGACCGATGGCGGCACGACCTGGACGAGCCTCGACGGCACCGCCGGTGGCGAGCCGTTCGTCCGCACCGCCAGCGACCAGCCGGCCATCTCGGGTTCGTCGGACGGCGAATGGGTCGACGTCAACGTGCCTCTCGACGCGTACGCCGGCCAAGCCATCGAGCTGCGCTTCCTCTATGACACCGACGGCGGCGTCGCGCCCGATGGGTTCTTCGCCGACGAGGTCTCCGTGGTGGCCGACGAGGCGCCGGTGTTCACCAGCGGGGCGGAGGAGGGCGACGAGGGCTGGAACCTCTACGGCTTCCGGGCGACCACCGGCACCGAGACGGGCGTGTTCGACAACTACTACATCGCGTCGCACCGCAGCTTCGTCTCGTACGACCGGTACCTGAAGACCGGCCCGTACAACTTCGGGTTCCTCAACACGCGCCCGGACCGGGTCGAGCACTTCAGCTACGAGCAGGGCCTGCTCATGCGGATCAGGGTCAGCGCCAGCTAGCTGGCCCCACGGAACGACAGCACGGCGTGTCGCCCGGGTCGGGAACCGGCCCGGGCGGCACAACCGTCCCAATGCCTGTGACGCGAGGAGGTATGCGGGTGCTGTTCGGCTCGGCCCTGCTGGTGGCTCTCGGTGTGTCCGCGTGCGGGGGCGCCGGCGGCAACAGCACCGGCACCGGGTCGTCGGACGCCACCTCGACGTCGGACGCGTCGGCCGACCCCGACGCCACCTCGACGTCGACGACGCCGGCCCCCACCCAGCCGGAGCCGCCGTTGCGGCGGCCCAAGCCGAGCGTCCGCTGGAGTGGGCCCTACGCCTGCTGGATCTTGATCTCGATGTCGACGCCGGCCGGCAGCTCGATGCGCTGCAACGAGTCGACGGTCTTGGGGCTCGGCTCGAGGATGTCGAGCAGCCGCTTGTGGACGCGCATCTCGAAGTGCTCGCGGCTGTCTTTGTCCTTGTGCGGCGAGCGGATGACCGTGTAGCGGTGCTTCTCGGTGGGCAACGGGATCGGCCCCCGAATCGTCGCCTGGGTGCGCAACACGGTTTCGACGATCTTCTTCGTCGACTGGTCGATGACCTCGTGGTCGTACGCCTTCAGGCGGATACGGATCTTCTGCTTCTCAGCCATCTCACGCTCGCTTGTCAAGGAACAGATCACGCCGCTGTCAGCGCCCAGGCACCGTATCGGGCCGAGCGCTGACTATACGCGCTACTTGATGATTTTGGTGACGCGGCCGGAGCCGACGGTGCGGCCGCCTTCGCGGATGGCGAAGAGGAGTCCTTCGTCCATGGCGATGGGGGCGATGAGTTCGACGGTCATGGTGGTGTTGTCGCCGGGCATGCACATCTC
>DASRTE010000219.1:0-11861 GCA_035656095.1 Jiangellaceae bacterium | reverse complement strand
CACACCGGCGACGACAAGCACCACGCCGGCAGCGATCGCCATGGCGGCCG
Source organism: Jiangellaceae bacterium (assembly GCA_035656095.1). Taxonomy (GTDB): domain Bacteria; phylum Actinomycetota; class Actinomycetes; order Jiangellales; family Jiangellaceae; genus DASRTE01. The sequence goes on along the minus strand of DASRTE010000219.1, from coordinate 11,811 downwards.
TGTAGGCGGCGGCCTCGCCCGTGCGGGCTACGCCGAAGGAGGCGAGCAGCGACCCGGAGAGCACCGCCACCGTGGAGACCGGGCCAACGACCAGCTCGCGCGACGACCCCAGCACGGCGTAGACCAGCAGCGCCACCGGGACCGCGTAGAGCCCCATCTCCACCGGCGCCCCGGCCAGCGCCGCGTAGCCCAGTGCCTGGGGCACCGCCAGAGCCGCGACCACCGCCCCGGCAACGACGTCGCCACGCAACCAGCGACGCTCGTAGCCGGGCAACCAGGTCAGGATCGGGACGCGTCGTCGCCAGCGTCCCTCGGCCTCGTGCACCCCTGCCAGGCTAGCCCCCGGCCGTCATGCCCGACGACGGTCGACCGGCCCGGGCGACCCCGCCGTCGGGCCTGATCACCGTGAGGTTGCCGTCCCGCCGGGCGGGCACCAACCGCCCACGGTGATCATGGACCTAGTACTACAGCCGCACTTATGGTGAGGCGCCGCGGGTTCTGCAGTGGCAGCTGCGGGCGCGGGCTTGGTGTCGTCGTCGTCATCGTGACCAGCCCAGGACGGCTGTCATGTCGGGTGGCTGGTACCAGATCAGCTGGGCGAGTAGGCGCCGGACTTCGGGGACGGTGAGCGGGATGAGTTCGCCGACCGGTCTGCGGGTCCCCCTTTTTCGTCGGCGTCGGCGCGGGTGACGGTGTCTCCTCCTGCGATGTTGGGTCGCGTCGGTTGGTTCAGTCGCCGTGGTCAGTCAGCTCTTTCAGTCGCTGTGGTCGATCAGCTCAATGCTTGCGGCGGCGTTCGGCCCAGGCCAGCGAGGAGCTGGACCGATTGAGCGTCGAGACGGCTGAGCCGGATCAGCCCAGAGGCGTACGGGCTGTCGCGGTAGAACAGGGTCAGGTTCTCCCAGGGCGCGTAGTAGGCGATGTCGCCTGCCTGTGCGGCGGTTCCCGCGGGTGCTTCGGAGGTCGTGAGCGCCCGCGGCAGGTCGGCGATCCGCTCGCTGCTGTGGAAGTCGCTCCGAGACAAGGTGAGCGGCAGGAGGTCGGCGAGGTCGAGTGCCGACGGTGTGTCCTCCAGGGTGCCGCGCGTCTGGATGCCGTCGATGACGTGTCGGATGTCCATGAGGCCTGCCTCCTGGGCTGGCCGTGCTGTCGGTGTCCGGTACTCGGTGGTAGGGGTGTGTGGTGCTCGCCTGCCCCGGGTCGTGCTGCACGCCACAGCCGGCTGCGAGCAGCACGACGATCAGCCGCAGCCCCGACAATGGCGGCGCGCGGATGGTCGGCGGACGAGGCGTTACGGGGGGCGGGGGTCAGGGGGTCAGGAGGTCTTGATCGCGCGGCGTTCGTCCATGGCGCGGTAGCCCTCGGCGACGTCGGACAGGGGAGGGTGAGGTTTCGCCTCCGGCGTGATCTCACCGTCGGTGCAGTGGGTCGACGAGCCACTGAAGTCCGACGCCAGCCGGACGCCGATCCCGATCCCAAAGGAGATGGCTCACCTGCTCGCCGAGGCGGTCCGCCTCGGCAACGGCCAAACCCTGGCCGACGACGAGTGGGGCAACCCCGCTGGGCCGTGGACAATCGAGCGTGCGATCCGGGCCGCTCGCGAGTAGATCGGACTGCTGGAGGACTTCCGGTTCCACGACCTGCGCCACTACTTCGCCTCGCTGCTCATCGCCTCAGGGCTTGACGTCAAGGTCGTCCAGGCACGGCTGCGGCATGCCTCGGCCAAGACGACGCTTGACACGTACGGCCACCTCTGGCCGGACAGGGACGACACCTCGCGTGCGGCCGTAGCGGCCGTTTACAGCGACAGAAGCTATGACCAGAGCAGCGGACCAGTGCAATCGCCGACCGCGGGTCGTGGCAGCAGGTCAAAATCGACGGTGTGACGGCCGACGAAGAGCATGGGGACCTGGTGACCTCCTGGGCTCGCCTATACGAAGTAATGGACAAGCTCCCGCAGCGATTGCAGTGGGACGACGTCCAGTACATGGATGTCACCGACATGGCAGACCGCGTACGCAGTCTCGCGGCTCATCTCGACTCTGCGGTCGTGCTGGCTGGCCAGTTCCGGTACGACTCGGCGTTCGCCTTGCTGCGCACAGGCCTTGAGCACACGGTCGTCGATTGGCTGGTGTTCCTGGGGCAAACACTCGTACAGCGCTACAGCGGGGTGGACGAGGCGAAATGGAAGGAGTGGGAGGCAGCTCGCGCCGCCGGAGCCGAGTGGACCAAGACGATCCGCGACTGGACGCGTACCAGGAGGGGCGAGGTTCGCATGGTCCGCGAGGGCCTGTACTCGGGGCCGGATGACGATGGCGACAGGCGCCAGGTCAGCATCTACTACTTCCTGCTTGAGCAATACGAGCCAACTCTTGGCCCGCCGAGCGTTCAGACCGAGGACTGGGCGATCAGCACGGACGAGCTTCGACGAATGGCGCGGGAGAACCAGGCGATGTGGCGCGTCTACCTGACGTATACGTCCCTGCTTTCGAACCTGCAGGAGAACCAGCTTGTCGACGATATCGATGCCGGACGCCTCGCCACCCATTGCCGATTCCTGAGCGGCTACGCGTACCCGGTCGTGGACCATCGTCGCGAGACGTACGGGCGCGATGCCCTGCTGGGCTGGCCGAAGTACGACCACTACAGCAGCGAACTCGTGCTTCTCTACGCGATCACGTTGGGTGTGCTGGAGTTGAGGAACTTCATTCGTTCACTCGACCAGCGCCCAGCGCCGACCCTGGCGAGCCTCGACGAGGTCGAGCAGGTACTTGTGGCTGCGCAGTCCGCGACGTCGTACTTCTGGTTCCTGGGCGCGAACCCTCATCCCTACGACACGTGGAAGGCGCGCAACGAGGTAGCCTTCAGGGCGATGCGGGACGGCGTCAGAGTCGAGCTACCGCCAGAGCCGACGCCAAGTGAGGTTCCGTATCCGTCCGATCCACTGCGGCGCCTCGTGGCCCTTCACGGGAGCGCCCACGAGATGATGACCGGTCTGGTCTACGTGAGCCCTTGGCCACGCGCTGACGCCCGGTTCCGCTGACGTTCGTCAGCTTGATCCGATCTCCCGCGGAATCCCTGCGGAATCTCGCCCCTCTAGAGCCAACGAAAGTGGCCCCCCGATCCTGCGTTGCCGCAGGTCAGGGGCCACTTCGGGTCTACGACGAGGATCAGATGTCGTAGTAGAGCTCGAACTCGTGCGGGTGCGGGCGCAGCCGGATGGGGTCGATCTCGTTCGCGCGCTTCCAGTCGATCCACGTCTCGATCAGGTCCGGCGTGAACACGCCTCCCTCGAGCAGGAAGTCGTGGTCGGCCTCGAGCGCGTCGAGCACCTCCGGCAGCGAGCCCGGCACCTGCTGCACGAGGGCGTGCTCCTCCGGCGGCAGCTCGTAGAGATCCTTGTCGATCGGCTCCGGCGGCTCGATCTTGTTGCGGATGCCGTCGATTCCCGCCATGAGCATCGCGGCGAAGGCGATGTACGGGTTGCAGGACGGATCGGGCACCCGGAACTCGATCCGCTTGGCCTTCGGGTTGGAGCCCGTGATCGGGATGCGCACGCAGGCCGAACGGTTGCGCTGGCTGTAGACCAGGTTGACCGGCGCCTCGAACCCGGGCACCAGGCGGTGGTACGAGTTCACCGTCGGGTTGGTGAATGCCAGCAGGCTGGGTGCGTGATTGAGCAGGCCACCGATGTACCACCGGCCTGTATCCGACAGCCCGGCGTAGCCGAGCTCGTCGTAGAACAGCGGCTGGCCGTCCTTCCAGATGCTCTGATGGCAGTGCATGCCGGAACCGTTGTCGCCGAAGATCGGCTTCGGCATGAACGTCACCGTCCTGCCGTCGGCGTGCGCGGTGTTCTTGACGATGTACTTGTACTTCATCAGGTTGTCGGCCTGCCTGAGCAGCGTGTCGAACCGGATGTCGATCTCCGCCTGCCCGGCGGTCCCGACCTCGTGATGCTGCATCTCGACGGTGATGCCGGCCTCGATGAGGTTCTTCAGCATCTCCGATCGCAGGTCGGTCAGGTGGTCCATGGGCGGCACCGGGAAGTAGCCCTGCTTGTAGCGCGGCTTGTAGCCGAGGTTGCCGCCGTCCTCCCTCCGTCCGGTGTTCCAGGCGCCCTCGACGGAGTCGATGTAGTAGTAGCTCGCCTGCTGCTTGGTCTCGAACCGCACGTCGTCGAAGATGTAGAACTCGGCCTCCGGGCCGAAGTACGCCGTGTCGCCGATGCCGGAGCTCTTGAGGTAGCCCTCCGCCTTGCTGGCGATGTTGCGGGGGTCGCGACTGTACGGCTCGTCGGTGAACGGATCGACGATAAAGAAGTTGATCACCAGTGTCTTCGCATGGCGGAAACGGTCGACGAACGCACTCGTCGGGTCTGCGATGAGCTTCATGTCCGACTCGTGGATCGCCTGGAACCCCCGGATCGACGAACCGTCGAACATCAGTCCGTCTCTGATGGTGTCTGCGTCGAACCCGCTTGCGGGCACGGTGAAGTGCTGCATGACGCCTGGCAGGTCGCAGAAGCGCACGTCGATGAACTCGACGCCCTCGTCCGTGACGAAAGCCAGCAGCTCGTCGGCGTTGGTGAACATCCAGCCTCCTGGCTCGGTGTGGTCCCGCTTCTGCCGGGACTCTGCCACGGGCCCGCGCGAGCGGGTACCCGATTCGGAACCCGCGAGCGGGATCCATGTCTCCGGGACGCTATGTGCCGGCGATTACCCAGCGGTGTCCCGGATGTTTCACCCGTGTTACGCCCGCGGTCGTCGTCGCCGTCCTGCTGTTTCAGCGGGGCGGCATGCCTCCGCGCGGGATCTTCATGTTGCGTGGCAGCGGACCCTTCGGCATGGCGACAGGCTGGGTGCCGAGAGCCCGCAGCCGTGATCTGAGCTCGGTGACCTCGGCAGGGCGCAGGTTGCGGGGAAGCTTCATGACGTACTTGGGCAGACGGCGCAGTGGAACCTGGTCCTCGTCGTTGCCGACGACGACGTCGTAGACCGGGGCCTCACCGACGACACGCGCATGGCGGCGCTTCTCCTGGTTGAGCAGGTTGACGACACGGCTGGCCGAGGTTCCCTCCCCGACGAGGATGACACCCGGACGACCGACCACGCGGTGTACCACATCCTGATGGCGGTTGGTGGCGACCACCGGGGTGGAGTCCCAACCTCGGCGCAGGGTTCCGAGGGCCGCCATGGCTGCGCCGGGTTGTCCCTCGATCTGGGAGTACGCCGACTTCTCGGCCCGGCGGCCGAAGACGACCGCTCCTGCGAGCAGCGCGAACGGGAGCCCCATCACGACCCAGAGCCAGATCGGCTTCACGATCAGGCCCACCACGACGAGCACGGCCAGGACGGCCACCACCACACCCAGCGAGATCCACCCGATGTGCCGATCGGTCCGCTTCGCCATCTGGTAGGTCTGCTTGATCTGGGCGAAGCGGCCCTTCTTCCGGGCGGACTCCGGCTGCTCGTCCTTTCGCGCCATGCGTCACAGGGTACGGGCCTGCGGGCGCTCGAAGGAATCACGCAGCGGACCCTCAGTCGACGCCGGCGGGTGCGCGGGAATCGCCGCGGTGACGGAGTGCAGCGCCACAGCCTTGGGCTGAGCGCGGAGACCGCGGGCCGAACAGAGTTGTCAGGCCGCGGCGCTGGTTCAGCGGCTGGCGAGTGGCTCCTGCCGAGCCTGCACTGCCTGGCGGAAGAGGCGCCCGGCGCGGTACGAGGACCGCACGAGAGGCCCGGACATCACTCCGGCGAATCCGACGGCCTCGGCCTCCTCACGCAACTCGACGAACTCCTCCGGCGTGACCCAGCGCTCGACCGGGTGGTGGCGCGGCGACGGGCGCAGGTACTGGGTGATCGTGACCAGGTCGCACCCGGCCTCGTGCAGGTCGACCAGCGCCTGAGAGACCTCGTCGCGGGTCTCGCCCATTCCGAGGATCAGGTTCGACTTGGTGACCATTCCGGCGGTCCGTCCCATCGACAGGACGTCGAGTGAGCGGTCGTAACGAAAGGCCGGCCGGATGCGCTTGAAGATCCGTGGCACCGTCTCGACATTGTGGGCGAAGACCTCCGGCTGTGAATCGAACACCTGCTGCAGCAGTTCGGAGCGCGCGGAGAAATCGGGCGTGAGGATCTCGACGCCGGTACCGGGGTTGAGCCGATGGATGGCCCGGACGGTCTCGGCGTAGAGCCACGCGCCCTCGTCGTCGAGGTCGTCCCGGGCGACGCCGGTGACGGTTGCGTAGCGCAGTCCCATGGCCTGCACCGACTCGGCGACGCGCCTGGGCTCGTCGCGGTCGAGGGGTTCGGGCCGGCCGGTGTCGATCTGGCAGAAGTCGCAGCGCCGGGTGCACTGGTCGCCCCCGATGAGGAAGGTCGCCTCACGGTCTTCCCAGCACTCGAAGATGTTGGGGCAGCCCGCCTCCTGGCAGACGGTGTGCAAGCCCTCTCGCGTCACCAGCGCCTGGAGCTCGCGGTACTCGGGACCCATGTGCGCCGTCGTCCTGATCCACGACGGCTTCTTCTCGATCGGGGTCTCGCTGTTGCGTACCTCGAGACGCAACAGACGACGACCATCCGGGGCGACGTTCACGTGTCGAGCCTACGCTGCGGGGCCGGCCGCCGCGGCGGCGACGGGGGCGGTCAACAGGCCGGGCAGGTGGCGTTCGACCACCGGCCGGACCTCGCTGACCCGGACCCGGCGACCGAGCTCGGCGGACAGCGACGTCACGCTCGCATCGGCGATTCCACAGGGAACGATCCGGTCGAACCAGGACAGGTCACACTCGCAGTTGAGGGCGAACCCGTGCATGCTGACGCCCTGCGCGACCCGAAGGCCGATCGCCCCGAGCTTGCGATCGGGGCCGCGGCCGTCTGCGGGTATCCACACCCCGCTGCGACCCTTGATCTCCACTCGTCCGGCTATGACACCGAACTCGGCGCACACGTCGATGAGCACCTGCTCCACCCGGCGGACGAAGGCGATGACGTCGATCGGGTCCGGCAGCCGGACGATCGGATAGCCGACGAGCTGGCCGGGTCCGTGCCAGGTGATCTTCCCGCCCCGGTCGACGTCGATGACGGGTGCTCCCGCGTCCAGTAGGGGACGCTCGTGGGCCTCGGTTCGCTTGCCGGCGGTGTACACCGGCTCGTGCTCGAGCAGCACGACCGTGTCGGGGATCTGTCCGGCGACGCGGGCCGCGTGAAGCCGGCGCTGTTCGTCCCACGCGAGCTGGTACGGGACCGGCCCGTCATGGCTGATCAGCTGCGGAGAACTCACCGGTCCAGCCTACGCGTGGCACGGCCTGGCAGGGCTGCGCAACCCGACGCTGCGGCCGGTGACCGGCGGATCGGCTGGTGCCGGCTGTGGACAGTTCCGGCCGAGCACCCTGGATGCGGGCGGCATTTGCGAGGATGGTCCGATGGACTTCCCCGTGTACGTGCCGGGCTATGCCGTGGAGGGGCTGCTCGGCAGCGGTGGCGACACGTCGGAATGGGTCGCCCGCGAGGAAGCCGGCGGTCGCCGGGTCGCGTTGAAGCTGCTGCACCTGCCGGACACCGGGGTGCGTGAACGTGCACGGCGCGAGTTGGCGTTGACGACCGCGGTCGAGCACCCGCACGTGCTCCCGGTGTACGGCATCGTCGACGCTCCGGGCGCACTGGTGATCGTGCGTGAGATCGCCGACGGCGGCAGCATGGCCGACCTTCTCGCCGCTCGGGGAGCACTGACGCCGGGTGAGATCGTCACGGTGTGCGCGCCGGCGGCGCAGGCGCTCGCCGAGCTCCACCTGCTTGGTCTCGTGCACGGCGACGTGTCGCCGGACACCGTCGTGTTCTCTGCGGACGGCCGGCCCATGCTCACCGACGTCGGGCTCTCACGCATCTCCGGTGACCGCTTCGCCGACCTCGGGCTGACGCCGGGGTACACGGCTCCTGAGGTTGTGGCGGGCTATCCGGCACAGCCCGGATCGGACGTCTACGGGCTGGCGGCCGTCGCCCTGCGAGCGCTGACCGGATACGTCCCCACCCAGGCGCTGCTCCTGCCCGGCATCCCGCCGGCCACGCAGGGGGCACTCGCGCAGGCGATGCACTCCGACCCGTCCCGCCGCCCCGACGCGGCGTCGCTGGCCAATGCCCTGTTCGTCCTCGCCGATCCCGTGCCGGTCGGCATCGCAGAGGGCATCCAGGTCGTCGAGCCCGACGAGGCAGCGACGCCGCCGGCGCCGCGCCGGTCCCGGCATGCAGCGCGCGAGACGCAGCCTGAGCCCGAGACGCCGCCGGCCGCGGGCCGGACCGCTGCGCCGTCGCCTCCGGCCCAGGCCATGCCCGAGCCTGCTCCCCAGGTGGCTGGGTCCGCCACCGGCACGGTCGACTCGCCGGAGGTCCTGGACGTACCCCCGCGGCGACGCCGCCCCCCGACCGAGCCGGTACCACAGCGGCGCCGCCGTCGCAGGGTCGACATCGCGCGGATACTCGCGCTGGTCATCGCCATACCGGTGATCGTGGCCGGTGCCGTCTTCGCGGTGCTGCAGCTGACCAACGGCGACGACCCGGCGTCCCTGCCCGGCGCCGACCGGCTCACCTCGCCCGGTGAGGCCGAGGTTCCGGTCGACCTGTGCGGAGGCCCGCAGCCGGCGCCGACCGAGGAGCCCCCGGAAGTCAGCGACTGGACTCAGGTGGTCCAGAGCCTCTACGCGCTGCGCACCGAGGCGTTCGCGGAGGTCGATGCCTCTGCACTCTGCGAGGTGTACACGCCGACCAGCCAGGTGCTTGCGGAGGACGCGGAGCTGCTCCAGCTCTACGCCGACGCGGGCGTCCACACCGAGGGCCTGGCCTTCGAGGTGGTGACCGCCGAGATGGTGTCGCAAGAGGGCGGGCGGGTCGTGCTCGAGATCACCGACCGGCTGCCGCCCTACCAGCTCGTCGACTACGGCGGCGAGGTCGTCGCCGAGAAGGAAGGGCTGCCCGAGACGACGTGGCAGGCCGAGCTCGTCCCGGCGCCGGACGCCTCCGGCTGGCGCTTCGGCTGACCAGCCTGACATCTCAGCGCAGCGCTGCGGCGACGATTGCGGGTGCGTCCGGGTGCTCGAACTCGAATCCCGCATCGCCGAGCCGGGCGGACACCAGGCGCAGGCTGACCAGGATGTCGTCGGCGAATTCGCCGTAGCGGATCCGGAGGGCGAACTCCGGGACCGGCAGCAGTGTGGGCCGGCCGAGCTGCCTGGCGAGGACCCGCACGAACTCCGCGTTGGTGACCGGTTCGGGTGCCGCCACGTTGTAGGGACCGGTACAGCCGGGTGTCTCGATCAAGAACCGCAGAGCGCGGACGACGTCGTGCAGAGACACGCTGCTCCAGTACTGTCGACCCCCCGCAAGCGGCCCCCCGAGCCCCTTGCGGAACCACGGCAGCATGCGGGCGAGAGCACCGCCGTGCCGCGTCATGATCATGTGTGGACGTGGATGGCACACCGCGATGCCGGCCTCCTCGGAGGGCACAGCCGCGGCCTCCCAGTCACGGCACATGTCGGCGAGGAAGCCGTCGCCGGCCGGTTCGTCGTCGTCGAGGACCTCCGAGCCGTGCGCGAGCCCGTAGATGCCCGCCGCGGACATCGACACCAGAACGCGAGGGCGATCGGGCATCTCGGCTAGCGCCTTAGCGAGCGTGCGGGTGGCCCGGAGGCGGCTGTCCCGGAGGGTCAGCTTGTAGGCCCGAGTCCATCGCTGGCCGCCGACGTTGGCGCCGGCGAGGTTGACGACCGCCTCCACTCCATCGAGATGGACAGGGTTCAGCCAGCCGGCGGCGGGATCCCAGTAGACCTCGTCGGAAGACTCCGGCGGCCGCCGGACCAACCTCACAACCTCGTGCCCACCCGCGCTCAGCGAGGCCCGCAGACCCGTCCCGATCATCCCGCTGGAACCGGTGATCGCTACCCGCACGGATGCCTCATACCCACGTCTGGCCGGTCAGCGGTCAGATACCGAGTTCTCCCTCGAACTGGCCACCTTCGAGTCGCTGCTTGATCGAGCCGAGGAACCGGGCGGCGTCCGCGCCGTCGACGAGCCGGTGGTCGTAGGTCAACGACAGGTACGCCATCGATCTGATCGCGATGCTCTCGGCCCCCGTGTCGTCCGTGACGACGACCGGTCGCTTGACCACGGCGCCCGTTCCGAGGATGCCCACCTGTGGCTGGTTGATGATCGGGGTGTCGATCAGGACGCCTCGGCTGCCGGTGTTGGTCAGCGTGAACGTGCCACCCGAGAGCTCGTCCGGCATGATCTTGTTGTTGCGGGTGCGGTCGGCGAGGTCGGCGATCTTGCGGGCCAGGCCGGCGATGTTGAGGTCGCCCGCGTCACGGATGACCGGCACGAGCAGGCCGCGATCGGTGTCGACCGCGATGCCGAGATGCTCGGCGTCGAAGTATGTGATCTCGCCCTTCTCGGTGTCGATCGTGGCGTTGACGCTCGGGTGCGCCTTGAGCGCCTCGACTGTGGCCTTCGCGAAGAACGGCAGGAAGGACAGCTTGACGCCTTCGCGGGCCACGAATCCTGCCTTGGCCTGCTGGCGCAGCCTGGCGATCGCGGACACGTCGACCTCGAGGACCGTGGTGAGCTGCGCCGACACCTGGAGCGACTCGATCATCCGGCGGGCGATGATCGACCTCAGCCGCGACATCTTCACGGTGGTGCCCCGAAGTTGCGATGCCGCAGGTGCCGCAACTTCGGGGGCCCGCGATGCGGCCGGTGCCGCCGCTGCTGCGGGCGCAGGTTGCTCGGCGGCCTTCCGGGCCTGTTCCGCGGCCGCGAGGACGTCCTGCTTGCGGATCCTTCCGCCGACGCCGGTGCCGCGCAGGGAGGCGAGGTCGACGCTGTGCTCGGTCGCGAGCTTGCGGACCAGTGGAGTGACGTAGGGCGAACCGTCGCCGCCCCCGGCCGGCGCTGTCTGGGCCGGCGCTGTCTGGGCCGGTGCCGGCTGGGCCGGAGTCGCCTCGGCGGGTGCTGTCTGGGCCGGTGCGGCCTGGGCGGGCTCCGCCTGCTCGTGGGACTGCGCCTCCGCGGCGGCGCGCTCGCCGGCCTCGGCGGCCATCGGGGTCTCGGCACCGGAGGAGGGCCGGGGCGCTGCAGACTCGGGTTGGGCCGGCGGCGGCTGCGTACGTTCACCCGCCGCACCGGCGCCGCTGCCGATGACGGCGAGCTCGGTGCCGACCTCGACGGTCTCGTCCTCGGCGACCTTGATCTCGAGCAGGGTGCCCGATGCGGGGGAGGGGATCTCGGTGTCGACCTTGTCGGTGGACACCTCCAGCAGGGGCTCGTCGACCTGGACCTGGTCACCGGGCTGCTTGAGCCAGCGGGTCACGGTGCCCTCGGTGACGCTCTCGCCGAGAGCCGGAAGCGTGACCGATGTTCCGTCCGCCCCACCGCCCGCCCGGGCCGGCTGCTGCGCCGGTGCGGGACTCGGTGCCGGCTCCGACTCGGCCGGCGAGTCGCCCTGCGCCTGCGTGGCCGCCACCGGTGCGGCCTCGGCGGGCTGGTCCTCGCGCGCTGCCGGTTCGGCTTCCGGCGCCTGCTCGGGCTCGGCCTGGGCCTCGGCGCCCGCCGGCTGCTCCTGGGCGCCCGCCGGCTGCTCCTCGGCGACCGCGTGCTGTGTGCCTGTGTCGCCGGCGCCGGTTCCGCCGCCGTCGGCGGAGTCTCCGATGACGGCGAGCTCGGTGCCGACCTCGACCGTCTCGTCCTCGGCGACCTTGATCTCGAGCAGGGTGCCCGACGCCGGGGAGGGGATCTCCGTGTCGACCTTGTCAGTGGACACCTC
>DASRTE010000218.1:0-13859 GCA_035656095.1 Jiangellaceae bacterium | reverse complement strand
CTGCACGACGATCTTCACGACCCGACGGCGGAGAACGGCATGCCGAGCTAGCTGTTGAGGATGCCGCAGGTGCGGAGATATTCTCTGATTCGTGCCGCATTATCGGATCTCTGACGCTGCCAGACTACTCGGAGTCAGTGACGATTCGCTGCGCCGATGGGCCGAGGCCGGCCGGATCGAGGTGTTGCACGACGACACCGGCCGGCTGGTTGTCGACGGCGTCGAGCTTGCCCGGGTCGCGCGCGAGATCGTGCCGGCGGAGTCCGCTCTTCCGGTGCCGCGGGAGTCAGCCCGCAACCACTTCCCCGGCGTGGTCACCGACGTTCGCAAGGACGGCGTGATGGCCCAGGTCGAGATCCAGGCGGGGCCGCACCGAGTGGTGTCGCTGATGAGTCGCGAAGCGGCCGACGAACTCGGGCTCGACGTGGGCGTCGTCGCCATCGCCTCGATCAAGGCGACCAACGTCGTCGTCGACGTTCCCGGCGGGATGGCGTGACTCGCGCGAGCCGAGCGGTCTCCCTTGCCGCGGCGCTCTTCACGCTGGCGGCGTGCGGGGGTGGGAATGACCCGGACCACCCGGCGGCCGGCTCCGGAACGCCGAGCGACGTGGCCGTCGACGGCACTGTGACGGTGCTGGCGGCGGCATCGCTGACGGAGGCGTTCGAGCAACTCGGTGAGCGGCTCACCGACGACTACCCCGGCCTCGAGGTGGTGTTCTCCTTCGGTCCCAGCTCAGGGCTGGTCGAGCAGGTGCTCGCCGGGGCGCCCGCCGACATTCTGGCGACCGCCGACACGCGGACCATGGACCGTGCCGTCGACGGTGGTGCCGTCTCCGGTGAGCCGACGATCTTCGCCCGCAACAGGTTGGCGTTGATCGTTCCGGCCGGCAATCCGGGTGGGGTCACGGGCCTGGCCGACCTGGCCCGCGAGGAGCTGCGCATCGCGGTCTGCGCAGCCGAAGTCCCGTGCGGCGCAGCGGCGAAGCGGCTGCTCGACACCGCCGGCCTGACGGCCTCGCCGGACACCCTGGCCACCGATGTCAAGGAGGCAGTGTCGCTCGTCACGCTCGGCGAGGCGGATGCCTCCCTGGTCTATCTCACCGACGCGGCGGCCGCAGGCGAGAACATCGAGAGCATCGACGTAGCCGAGTCCGAGCAGGTCGTCAACGACTACCCGGTAGCCGTGCTCGCAGGTGCGCCGAACCCGGAGGGCGCCCAGCTGGTCCGCGATGCCATCACCGGTGAACCCGGCCAGCAGATCCTGGGCGAAGCAGGCTTCCTCGCGGGACGGTGAACGTGTGACACGAAGGCCCGTGAGCCCGGCGGCCGATGCCCGGGTGCCGATGGTCCTGCTCGTGCCGGCGCTGCTCGGGCTCGCCCTCCTCCTGCTGCCGATGGCCGCGCTCGTCGTGCGTGCACCTTGGGGACGGTTGCCGGAGATCGTCGGCTCACCGGAGGTGCTGAGCGCCGTTCGGCTGTCCCTCACGACTTCGACCATCACGACCGCGCTGTGCGTCGTCTGCGGGGTTCCGCTGGCCTGGCTGCTGGCGCGCACGAACGTGCCGGGCCGGCCCTTGCTGCGCGCCCTGATCACCGTCCCGCTCGTCCTCCCACCGGTGATCGGGGGCGTCGCCCTGCTGGTGGCGTTCGGGCGCAGGGGACTGGTGGGTGAATGGCTGTACGAGGCGTTCGGCCTGTCGCTTCCGTTCACGACCGCGGCCGTGGTGATGGCGCAGTCGTTCGTCGCGCTTCCGTTCCTGGTCGTCGCCGTCGAGGGTGCGCTTCGCACGGCGGATCGTCGCTACGAGGACGTCGCAGCCACGCTGGGTGCCTCGGAATGGACGACGTTCCGGCGCGTGACGCTGCCCGCCGTCGCCCCGGGAGTCCTGGCCGGTGCGGTGCTGTGCTGGGCGCGGGCGCTCGGCGAGTTCGGTGCCACGGTCACGTTCGCCGGCAGTTTTCCCGGGACGACACGGACCTTGCCCCCGGCTGCCTACGCCGCCATCAACGCCGGCCAGGTCGAGGTGGCCATCGTGCTGAGCCTGCTGATGATGGCCGTATCGGTCACCGTCCTGGTCGCGCTGCGCGACCGGTGGGTGAACACGCGATGAGCCTGGCCGCCCGGTTGGCACTCACCCGGGGAGACGTCTCGCTGGACCTCTCGCTGGGTGTCGGCACCGGCGAGGTGGTGGTGCTGCTGGGGCCTAACGGCGCCGGCAAGTCCACCGTGCTCTCGACCCTGGCAGGGCTGCTCCGGCCGGATACCGGCCGAGTGGTCCTCGACGACGTGGTCCTGGTCGACACCTCAGCCCAGGTGCACGTTCCGGCGCGGCAGCGCCAGGTCGGCCTGGTCATGCAGGACTACCTGCTCTTCCGCCATCTTTCCGCCGTGGAGAACGTCGCCTTCGGGCTGCGGTCACGGGGGAGCCCGCGCGGTCCGGCACGTGCCACCGCGGCCGACTGGCTGCAACGGATGGGTCTGGCCGGGCTGGAGGAGCGTCGCCCGCACGAACTGTCCGGTGGCCAGGCGCAACGCGTCGCGCTGGCCCGCGCGCTCGCCGTCGATCCGCGCATGCTCCTGCTGGACGAACCGCTCGCCGCGCTCGATGCCGGCACGCGTCCCGCGGTGCGCGCCGACCTACGCCACCATCTGCGCAGCTACCGCGGGTGCACCGTCCTGGTCACCCACGATCCGTTGGAGGCCATGGTCCTCGGGGACCGGATCGTCGTGCTGGAGCAGGGTCGGGTGGTACAGGACGGCCCACCGGCGGAGCTCGCCCGGCACCCGCGGACCGGCTACGTCGCGCGGCTGGTCGGGCTGAACCTGCTGCGCGGCGACGCGCACGGACGGATCGTGACGCTGGGCCCACAAGCCGCCGTCGCCGTGGCACATGACGCGTCCGGGCCGGTCCACGTCGCGTTCGCCCCCGCGGCGGTGACGCTGAGCCTGGACCAACCGCACGGATCGGCCCGCAACGCCTGGAGCGGGCGGGTCAGCGACGTCGAGCAGCACGGCGACCTGGTGCGGATCACCGTCGATGGGCCGGTGCCCCTGCTGGCCGACGTCACCCCGCTCGCCGTCGCAGACCTCGCCCTCGGGCCCGGGGTCGAGGTGTGGGCGGCGGTCAAGGCCACGGAGGTGAGCGTCTACCCGGCCTGAGACGATGACGGCATGGCCGGCAAGCCGCGGGGGAGCGAGACGGTCGGCGACGCGGTGCGGAGCCTGGCCGTTCTGCTCGGTGTCATCGCGGCTGTGGTGGTGGCGTTCACGGTCATGCGGCCCGGCCCTCAACCGCCGGGTCCGGTCGACTATGGCGCAGCGCTCGACCACGTGCGCGCCCAGTACGAATATCCCGTCCTCGCACCCGACCCGGTCCCCGACGGCTGGCGGGCGACGAGTGTCGACCATACGTCCGGCCCCGCAGGTGATCGTTGGCGGCTCGGCTTCCTCACCGCCGATGACGGCTTCGTCGGGCTCGAGCAGGCCGACGGTGAGATCGAGTCCTACCTCGTCGACCGTCTTGCCGAGTTCAGCGACGACGGCACCAGCCAGGTCGCCGGCACGACCTGGGAGCGCCGCATCGGCCAGGGCGACCGCCCCGACCGAGCCCTGGTACGGGTCGACAACGGGTCGGTGACGATCGTGATGGGCACCGAACCGTACGACGTACTCGAGTCCTTCGTGGCATCGCTGACGCCCTGACGCTCGGATCAGACGATCCGATCGTGCGCCGCGCCGGTGCCTACGCCGACGGTGCGTCCGGTGCTCCCGTGGCGGCGTCGAGGCGTTCACGGGCAGCGTCGAGATAGCGCTCGCACAGGGCGGCGAGATCCTCTCCGCGTTGCCAGAGTGCAAGCGACTCCTCGAGGGTCACGCCGCCGGCCTCGAGCCGGCCCACGATGCCGGCGAGCTCGTCGCGCGCTTGCTCATAGGTGAGCTCAAGCGTTTCGGCTCCACCGGTCGTCGGAGCTGGGTCCGCGCCGTCCGACTTCGCCGCCATGCCGCAACCTTAGTGCCCGTGACCAGCGTCGCGGTGGCTCGGTGATCCCGGCGGGTGCCGCCACGCGGGTCAGTCGACCGTGGCACCCAGCTCGCCGTCGGCGAGGCGGATCCCGACGTGCTGGCCGGCCACGACCTGGCCGATCGACCGGATGACGGAGCCCTTGTCCGTCCGGACGATCGCGTAGCCCCGATCCAGCGTGGCCGCGGGGGACAGGGTGCGGACGCGCGCCCGGGTATGCCCGAGGTCGCTACGTGCGCGGTCGAGGGAGTGGCCGAGCAAGCGGCGACTCCGGCCGCGCAGGTCGGCGATCTCCGCTGCGCGCAACCGCAGGCCGGCCGTCGGCTCGGTGAGCACCGGCCGAGTTCGCAGTGCGCTCAGCGCTGCCGTCTCCCGATCGAGCCGGTGTCGGAGCGAGGAGCGGAGCCGACTGCGGGCCCGGGCGATCCCTCGATGCTCCTCCTCGACGTCCGGCACCACGCGTTTCGCCGCGTCCGTCGGCGTGGATGCGCGAGCGTCCGCGGCGAGGTCGATCAACGGCGTATCGGTCTCGTGACCGATCGCGCTCACCACCGGCGTCCGGCTGGCTGCGACGGCACGCACCAGTGCCTCGTCGGAGAACGGCAGCAGATCCTCGACCGAGCCGCCGCCGCGGGCGAGGACGACCACGTCGACCTCGGGGTCACGGTCGAGCGTCCGGAGCGCGTCGACGACCTGCACCACTGCGGAGGGTCCCTGGACGGCGACCTCCAGGACGCGGAAGCGCACTGCGGGCCAGCGACGCCGGGCGTTCTCGAGCACGTCGTGCTCGGCGGCCGAACCGCGTCCGCACACCAACCCCACCACCCGGGGAAGGAACGGCAGACGACGCTTGCGCTGCGGCGCGAACAAGCCCTCGATCTCGAGCATCCGGCGCAGCCGTTCGATCCGAGCGAGCAGCTCCCCGACACCGACCTGACGGATGTCGTCCGCAGCCAGCGACAGCGTTCCCCTGGTGAAGTACCAGGACGGCTTCGCGTGCACCACGACACGGGCGCCCTCGACGACTGAGGGCTCGACCGCGTCGAGCACGTGGCGGGGGCACGTGACCTGGAGCGAGAGGTCTGCCGCCGGGTCGCGCAGGGTCAGGAACACGGTCTGCGTGCCCGGCCTGCGGGTCAACTGGGCAACCTGTCCCTCGACCCAGACCCACCCGAGCCGGGCGATCCATCCACCGATGGCCTGTGACACGACCCGGACCGGCGCGGGCTTCTCGGGCGAGGTTTGCAGTGCCACGGTGCAGCACCGTACCGGGACGCGGGTCAACCGGCCCTCGGGCCGCACCTACGATGGGGGCATGAGCGCAGCTGACGGTCGGGTCCTGCTTGCCGCGCCCCGCGGCTACTGTGCTGGCGTCGACAGGGCCGTCGTGACCGTCGAGAAGGCGCTCGAGCTCTATGGCGCACCGGTCTACGTACGCAAGCAGATCGTGCACAACAGGCACGTCGTCGAGACGCTCGAGGAGCGCGGCGCCGTCTTCGTCGACGAGTTGGACGAGGTTCCCGAGGGCGCCCTGGTCGTCTTCTCCGCGCACGGCGTCTCCCCGATGGTCCATGCCGAGGCGTCGCGCCGCGGCCTGCGCACGATCGACGCCACCTGCCCACTCGTCACGAAGGTCCACAACGAGGCCAAGCGGTTCGCAAAGGACGACCTCGACATCGTGCTGATCGGCCACGAGGGACACGAGGAGGTCGAGGGGACGTCCGGAGAGGCACCCGAGCACATCCAACTGGTGCAGAGTCCGGCCGACGTCGGCTCGGTGACCGTGCGCGACCCGTCCCGCGTGGTGTGGCTGTCACAGACCACCCTGTCGGTCGACGAGGCCTACGAGACGGTGACGAAGCTGCGTGAGCGCTTCCCGGCCCTGATCAGCCCGCCCAGCGACGACATCTGCTACGCGACCCAGAACCGGCAGGTGGCGGTCAAGGAGATCGCCGCGGAGTCCGACCTCGTCCTGGTGGTGGGGTCGGCGAACTCGTCCAACTCGGTCCGGCTGGTGGAGGTGGCGCTCGAGGCGGGCGCCGGTGCGGCCTTCCGGGTCGACAACGCCGGCGAGATCGACGAGGCCTGGCTCGACGACGTCCGCACGGTTGGCCTCACCAGCGGTGCCTCGGTGCCGGAGGAACTCGTCCAGGGTGTGGTCGCCTGGCTCGGTGAGCACGGGTATCCGATCGTCGAGGAGCATCGCACCACCGAGGAGTCGTTGATCTTCTCGCTGCCTCGCGAGCTCCGTCGTGATCTCAAAGGTGTCGGCTGACCATCGCTGACGAGTTCCCCGGTCCGTCAGCGACCTACGGCTTGTCGTCTTTCCACAAGGCCGAGGCGATCACCACGACGGCCCAGATGCCGAGCGGGATCGCCGGCCAGAAGTCCTGGAGCTCGCCGCTGGACAGGCTGGTGATTCCCCAGATCCCGATCATGATGACCGCTCCGCCGAGCCAGGTCCTCCACATCTCCAACCAGGCCCGGGCGTCGCTGCGCCGTTTCTCCTCTGCCGGGACCCTTTCCTGGCGGGCCCGGTTCGGCAGGTCGGAAGTGAGTCGGTCGAGCTCGCCGTAGGTCCTCGACGCCCATACGGCGTCGAGACGTCGCTGGTACTCGTCGACGTCGAGTCGGCCTTCTCCGAAGGCGTCGCGCAGGTCTTCGGCAACGGCCTCGCGGTCGGCATCGCTGGCGCGCTGGTCGTCCGGGCGGGCCGGAACGTTCGGCATCAGAGCAGGATAGATAGGCGGCAGACCCAGGTCAGCCTTCGGTGCCGTCGCGTGCCGGCCTGATCGGTGCCGGGTCGACGCCGTAGCGTGCATCGGCTTCGATCTCGTCGATCGCCACCAGGGCATCGGTCGCCGATGCGACCAGCTCGGGCGCCTGGACCTGGCGGGTCACCCGGTCGAGCTGGTCGGCCGGCTCCAGGCCGCCGTCCGTGACGCCCAGGTCCGCCATCCTCCGGGCGGTGACGAGCACTCGGCTTTCGATCGAGCTGACGGTCTCGTTGTACGCACGCACCGCGCCGTCGAGCTGGCGGCCGAGTTTGCTGACGTGGCCACCCATGGTCGAGAGGCGGCCGTGCAGTTCCTTGCCCAGGCTGAGGACGCGTGCCGCGTTGCTGGCCAACGCCTCCTGCCGCCACGTGTACGCGACCGTTCGGAGCAGCGCGACCAGCGTCGCCGGCGTCGCGATGACGACGTTGCGTTCGAAGGCGTGCTCGAGCAGCGTCGGATCCTGCTCCAGTGCGGCGTTGAGGAAGACTTCAGCCGGCACGAACATGACGACGAACTCCGGCGCCGGCTCGAACTGGTCCCAGTACCGCTTGGCGGCGAGGGCGTCGATGTGTCCCTTGAGGTGTCGGGCATGCGCGGCGAGGCGGGCCGTGTGGGTGGCATCGTCGCGAGCCTCCATGGCCTCGAGGTAGCCGTTGAACGAGACCTTGGAGTCGACGACGACCTGCTTGCCGCCGGCGAGACGGACCACGAGGTCGGGTCGCAACCTGCCGTCGGCGGTCTCCGCCGTCTCCTGTTCGGAGAAGTCGACGTGGGCGAGCATGCCGGCGGCCTCGACTACCCGGCGCAGCTGGAGCTCTCCCCAGCGGCCGCGCACCTGCGGGGCGCGTAGAGCCGCCACGAGCTGACTGGTCTCGGCCCGGAGCAGATCCGAGGTCTGGCTCATGCCCCGGACCTGCTCGCGCAGCTCGGCATAGGCCTCGGCCCGCGTCCGCTCGACGGCTCCGAGTTGGGCCTCGACCTTGCCCATCTGCTCGGCCAGCGGCCTCACCAGCGCCTCGACGGCCTGCCGGCGCTGTTCGAGCTCGGCCACCGCGCGATGCTCCTTGCCCTTGAGGTGTTCGCCCGCGAGCTGGAGGAACTGCTCGTTGTTGCGGCGAAGCGCCAGAGCCGACAGCCGCTCGAACTCGTGCGCCAGACGCTGCTGCTCGTCGGCGGCGGACCGGGCGTGCGCCAGCTCGGCGCTGAGCCGGACCCGATCGGTGTCGACATCGCGCAGCATGGCCTCGACGGTGGCACGTTCCTGCGCGACGGCGTCGCGCTCGGCGCGCAGTCGGTCGCGCTCGGCGCGTGCGGCGTCGCGCTCGGCGACCGCGCCGGCCGAGCGGGACCGGACCGCGAGCGCGCCCAGGGCGGTGCCGACGAGCATGCCGAGTGCCAGCAGAAGCAGGTCGTTGGCCTCCATGACCCCACTGTGACGGGTACCCCGGACATCGGCGGGGAGGCGCGACGGCGTCACGCGCCCAGGCCGGCCAGCAACGCGCGTACTCCCTCGACGTATACCCGCTCGCCGGCGTCGGGCGAGTCGAGGAACCAGCCCTGCAGCGGGCTGCGCGCTGCATGGGTGAGCTCGATGCTCGTGATGCCATGCATTGCCGTCCACAGCAGGTACGCCGGGCGCACCGGGTCGTCGCCGTCCACCAGGCCGGCCGCCTGCGCTCGGTGCACCTCGTCGGTGAGGAGTGTGAACGTCATGCCGAGCGCCTCGGCCCGCAGCTGCGGCGACGGGTCGAAGCCGGGCAGTGGTCGCTCGAACATGAAGGCGTACAGCGCCGGGTTGTCGAGCGCGAACCGCCGGTACGCCAGCGCGATGGCGACGATCCGCTCGACGACGTCGTGCGCGGCCGGACCGGTCAGGTCGTCGCCCGCGGTGACGAGGCCGGCGCGGAGCAGCTCGAACCCCCGCCGGTAGATCGCCTCCAGCATTCCGGACCGGCCGCCGAACTGGGTGTAGATGCCCATGGTGGACGAACCGGCGAGTTCGGCGACCCGTCGCACGGTCAGCTCGACCGGACCGTCGTCGTTGAGGGCGTCGAGGCCCGCCGACACGAGCCTCTCGCGGAGACCCTGGTCGCCTAACGGATCGCTAACGGCCCTTGCCATGATCTATAACGTAGCCTATAACGGCAGTTATGGCGCTGTCTCAGGATCGGCGCGTCCCGCCTGCGACGCCAGGCAGGGGCAGCACGGGCCTGGTCACCTCGATCGTCCGGGCACCGTCCGCGCGGATCACGAACCTGACCCTCCTGCTGGCGCTGCTGTGCGCGTTCGCCACCGGCATCGGCGCGGTCGCCAACGGGTCGGCGCACGGCCGGTGGGTCGTCGTCGGCCACGGCGTCGCCGCGACGATGGTGATCCTGCTCATCCCCTGGAAGGGGAGGGTGGTCAGGCGCGGCCTGCGGCGGGCGAGGAAGAGTCGCTGGGCGTCCCTGCTCCTCTCGACGCTCGTGGTGACGGCATTGCTGACCGGCCTCGGCTACACGACCGGGCTGGTCCGATCGATCGGCGGCGTCCGTGGCATGTGGATCCACGTGGCCGCCGCGCTGATCCTGGTTCCGCTGGCGTTGTGGCACATCACGGCGCGGCAGAAGCGCCCCCGGAGGGCGGACCTTTCTCGCCGTCTCGTCTTGAGGACCGGGTTGATCGGTGCAGCGGCGGCCGGCCTCTACGTCGCCACGTCGTCAGCGGTACGGCTGATCGGGCTGCCGGGCATCGAGCGTCGATTCACCGGTTCCTACGAAGTCGCTTCGTTCGACCCGGCCGCGATGCCGCGCACAATCTGGCTGAACGACTCGATACCCGATGTCGATCCGAACCGCTGGCGACTGTCGGTCGTGGACGGCGACGGACGGCACGAGCTGACGCTGTCCGACCTGTCGGCGTTCGACACCTCGCTGCGCGCGGTGCTGGACTGCACATCGGGCTGGTACTCGGAGCAGGATTGGACCGGTGCTCCCGTCTCCGCGCTGTTGCGCGATCTCGGTTCGGCCCAGAGTCTGCTCGTCCACTCGGTCACCGGCTACGAGATCCGCTTCCCGGTCGACGAGATCGACCGGCTGCTCCTCGCCCCGACCGCGGGCCGGGAGCCACTGCGTGCCGGTCACGGGTTCCCGCTGCGCCTGGTCGCCCCCGGCAGGAGGGGCTTCTGGTGGGTGAAGTGGGTAGACCGGATCGAGCTGCAGTCCACCCCGCCGTGGTGGCAACCGCCGTTTCCACTCAGTTGAGCCGCGTACGGCGACGCGATGATCAACGGCGTGCCTCATAGACTCCTCGGACCATGTCCTCGCTCACCCTCGGCATCGTCGGGCTGCCCAACGTGGGCAAGTCCACTCTGTTCAACGCGCTCACCAAGAACGACGTCGTGGCGGCCAACTACCCGTTCGCGACCATCGATCAGAACATCGGCGTCGTCGGTGTCCCCGACCCGCGGCTGGCGGTCCTGGCGCAGATCTTCGACTCCGCTCGCCAGATGCCGGCCACGGTGAGCTTCGTCGACATCGCCGGGATCGTGAAGGGCGCGTCCGAAGGCCAGGGCCTGGGCAACAAGTTCCTCGCGAACATCCGCGAGGCCGATGCGATCTGCCAGGTCATCCGCGTGTTCACCGACCCCGATGTCGTACACGTGGACGGCCGGGTGGCTCCCAAGGACGACATCGAGACGATCCACACCGAGCTGATCCTCGCCGACCTGCAGACCATCGACCGGGTCCTGCCCCGGCTGGAGCGCGAGGCGAAGCTCCAGAAGCACAAGTCCGCCGAGGTCGCCGCCGTCGCCGAGGCGCGGGCGGTGCTCGACGAGGGCCGGACGGTGTACGCCGCCTCCCTTGATCCGCAGCCCCTGCACGAGCTGCACCTGCTGACGGCGAAGCCGTTCCTCTACGTGTTCAACATGGACGACGAGGAGCTGGCCGATGACGCACTCAAGGAGGAACTGCGGGCACTGGTCGCGCCCGCCGAGGCAATCTTTCTCGACGCGAAGACCGAGGCGGAGCTGGCCGAGCTCGAGCACGACGAAGCCCTGGAGCTGCTGCAGTCGACGGGGCAGGAGGAGTCGGGCCTCGACATGCTGGCCAGGGTCGGCTTCGACACGCTGGGCCTGCAGACGTTCCTGACCGCGGGCCCCAAGGAGGCCCGCGCATGGACGATCCGGAAGGGCGCGACCGCACCGGAGGCTGCGGGCGTCATCCACACCGACTTCCAGCGCGGGTTCATCAAGGCCGAGGTCGTGTCGTACGACGCGCTCGTCGCCGCCGGATCCATGGCCGAAGCCAAGGCGAGGGGTCAGGTCCGCGTCGAGGGCAAGGACTACGTCATGGCCGACGGCGACGTGGTCGACTTCCGCTTCAACGTGTGAGGCTGATGCTGTGAAGCGGCATCATGTGTCGTCGTCGGCGATCGCGTCCATCGGTTACGACGCGCCAACCGCGACCCTCGAGATCAAGTTCCGTTCGGGCGAGCTCTACCGGTACTTCGACGTGGACCCGTCCGACGCGGACGACCTGCTCGAGGCCGAGAGCCCAGGCACCTATCTCAACGAGTGGATCAAACCCCGGTACCGGTACGAGCACGTCTGACCGCTGCGCCGGCTACAGCGGGATCAGGTGGCCCCACGGTGTGCGGGCGAGCCCGGACATGACGGCGTAGGCGTAGACGCTCGCCACCAGGCAGCCGATCGCGAGCCCCCACACCAGGACGAAGTGCAGCTTGCGCACAGTCAGTTGCACGGCGATGGCGCAGGACAGCGCGATGATCATGGAAAGCGCGGAGACGGCGACGATGCCGGTATAAGAGCCTGTGCTCGACTGGAGCAGGTCGGCATCGGAACAGAACCCGTCGGCCCCGGCGCAGGCCCAGTAGCTCACGATCAGCGGGATGGTGAGGAACCAGGTGATCGCGGCCGGGATCAGCAGCAAATAGGCCACCGTTGCCTCGTACCACGGCACCTTGGGCGGCGGTATGGCGTGCCCCTTGGGGAACTTGCGGACCAACTCCATGTGCGGCGTCTCCTGCGGTTGTCGCTACCGGCGCAAACCCTACGACCCGTATACGGCGGACTGGTAAAGGGTTTCCGCAGGGCGGACGAATTTCGGGACGGTGCCCGGCGAGAGCCTGGCACCGTCCCGAATGCTTGCTGCCGGAGAGCGGGCGGCGCTGGGCGGCGCCCGTCACCCGCCGGTCGGAACCGTCAGAGAACGAGGATGAGGATGACGATCACGGCGATGATGAGCGCCAGAATGGCGATCGTGCGGGTGTTCACCGGGCCTCCTGATGAGTTGACGACAGTCCCGGTGATTCTGTCCCTCAGCGGGCTCTGTGGCAAACCTGCGCGGACCACCGGCGCGGCGCCGGGCAGCTGCCTCTGCCGGCGGGCACGCGGTGCCGACACCTCGTGATCGTTGAACCGTTGTCGGGCCTCGAACCCCAGCAGCGGTTCAACGATCACGCGGACCCGGCGTCAGCC
The DNA here is from genome assembly GCA_035656095.1 of Jiangellaceae bacterium. Taxonomy (GTDB): domain Bacteria; phylum Actinomycetota; class Actinomycetes; order Jiangellales; family Jiangellaceae; genus DASRTE01. Next base: position 1,582 of record DASRTE010000218.1, on the reverse strand, counting down.
GGTGATGAACTCGGCGAGGACCGGTGCGAGAACGTCGGGCGGTACGACGTGGTCGTGGCCTTCCAGGACGCGGAGTCGCCCGTTTGGCAGCGCGTCCGCGATCTGCCTGCTCGCCTCGATCATCCATTCCGGGCTCGCTCCGCCGGCCAGGACGAGCGCGGGCAGGGTGACGCGGCTGGCCTGCTCGGCCGGTGTCATGCCGCCGCGGCTGTGCTCGCTCATGACCTCGTAGGGGTCGTAGCGGATCGTGGGTGCGTTCGCCAGCATCGCTGGATCGTGGGCGAGGTGCTGGACGACCTCGGTCGGCAACCCCATCGAGGCAAAGTAGAGCGTGACGGCGTCGACACGGCGGTTCTGCGCCAACAGTGCCGAGATCTGCTCGGCCTCCTCCTGCTCCGCTTGCCGCTCCGCCTCGCTGCCGGACCCGAACGGCGGTTCGTGCAGCACGATCTTGTCGAGGGGCAGTCCGTGCGCTGCTGCGTGCAGGACGAGGCCGGCGCCAGAAGAGTGGCCGTACACGGATGCCGTTCCGCCGGCTGCGGCGATCAGTGCGCGGAGGTCCTCGATCTCGCGCTCGACCGAGTACGGCGCGGTGTCACCGCTGTCGCCGCGGCCGCGCCGGTCGTAGTTGACCACGGTCAGATGCCGCGAGAGCTCCTCGGCGAGTGGGTGGTAGGTGGCCCGGCCCTGCAGCGCCCCACCGACCAGGATGAGCGCCTCGCCGTCCCCGAGCCGCTCGAAGGCGATCGGGGTTCCGTCCCGCGACATTGCGTTGTGTTGGGTCTTCATTGACTTCTCCTCGGCTAGAACTAGACGGTACAGTACTAAGAACTGATCCGTCTAGTACCATCGCTGAGGCACTCGCAGCAGGAGGATCCCGTGACGAAGGAGTCGGCAGCGGACGCCGTGTCGGGCCAGGCTCCGAGCGACGGCGGCGGATTCGCTGAGTCGGGCCGGTCCGCCAGGAAACACCGAGCGATCATGGAAGCGGCCCGAACGGTGTTCCTGCACAAGGGATACGACGGTGCCAGCATGGACGAGGTCGCTGCGCTGGCCGCGGTGTCCAAGCAGACCGTGTACAAGCACTTCACTGACAAGAAGCGTCTGTTCACAGCCATTATCACCGGCGACATCAGCGCGGCCGAGGCGCTCACCCACGACATGGTCGCGGCCCTGGCCGACAGCGAGGATATCGAGAAAGATCTCCGGCACTTCGCTCGCCGGCACATCACCGACGTCACCCAACCGCACCTGATCCGGCTGCGTCGCATCATCATCGCGGAGGCCGAGCGCTTCCCGGAGTTGGCCCGTACCTGGTACGCCAATGGTCCTGAGCGTGCCCACGCCACGCTCGCGGATCAGTTCCAGGCGCTTGCCCGGCGAGGGCTCCTGCGGGCCGACGATCCCCTCCTGGCCGCACAACACTTCAACTGGCTGATCCTGTCGATCCCGCTGAACATGGCCATGTTCCACGGCATGGACGCCGAGTTCACGCCCAGCGAACTCGAGCGTTACGCCGACGAGGCGGTCCGCGTCTTCCTGGCCGCCTACGGCACCCGCTGACCGAGCGGCGCGGGTCCCA
>DASRTE010000217.1:0-7581 GCA_035656095.1 Jiangellaceae bacterium | reverse complement strand
CAGCGCCGAGGCCAGGTCGCCCCCGACCTCGCCCGCGACGTCGCGCAACGGTCCGAACGCCCGGGGTGTCGAGAGGTCGTCGCAGATGCCCCAAAGCGTCCGTCCCATGTCCCGATGCCGGTCGACGAACGCACGCACAAGGCTCGTCTTGCCGATGCCGGCCTCTCCCGACACAAGGGCGACCCGGCCGTTGCCTGCCGCCGAACTCGCCAGCGCCTCGCCGAGCAGCGCGAGTTGCGCATCCCGCTCGAGGAGCTCCATTCCAGCAGGCTAGGGCTGCAGGTCCACGCCTGCCCAGCGAGCACCGACACCGGTGATCCTCACCTCGCGAACGTCCGGGGTGGAATCCGTCGTTGCATCGCCCATGCTCCGGTGGATGTGCACGTCGAGTCGGTCCGGCGCCAGTCCTTCGGCCAGCCCTTCACCCCACTCCACGACGGTGACCGCCTCGTCCAGCGTCGCCTCCAGGTCGAGGTCTTCCAACTCGGCCCAACCGCCGAGGCGGTAGGCGTCGACGTGGACCAACGGCGGCCCTCCCGACAGCGACGGGTGCAGACGTGCGATCACGAAGGTGGGCGACGTGACGGGTCCCCGGACATCGAGCCCGGCGGCGACGCCCTGGGTCAAGGTCGTCTTACCAGCCCCCAGTTCACCGCCGAGCAACACCAGGTCGCCGGCCCGTAGGACGCGCGCCAGGGTGGCGCCCAGCGCCCGCATGGCGGCTGCGTCAGCGACCGCGATCACACGGCCGCTGCTCACCGGCGGCGCCACCACCGGCGCCCTGAGCCGGCCCGGGCCGCGACCGACGGAAGCTCGGCGATGATCCGGTCGACGAGCTCGCGCAGATGCGAGGTCACGACGTCATGTCGTTCCAGCAGCACCATGTGACCGGCGTCGGCAACCTCCACATAGGACGCGTCCGGCAGCGAGTCGGCCAGCTCCCGGCTGTGCTCGACCGGCGCCAGCAGGTCGCCGGCCGCTCCGACGACCAGCACCGGAACGCGCGCCAGCACGGGGAGCGCCCCCCTGCCGTCGTGACCGGAGAACAACGGGAGGAAGTCGGCGACGACCTCGATCGGTGTCGCGGCGTTCATCGCCGCGGTGAACTCGACCAGCGAGGCGGACCTGCTCTCGACGAACGAGTACCTGCGGGTCAGGACATAGCCGAGGTCGCTGCCGACGCGTCGCCCGCGCTCGACCAGCTCGGGCCGGCGAGCCAGTGCGGCGACCACGCCCGGCGCCACCTTGTGCGCCACGCGCCCCAGTGGTCCGGGAAGGCCGAGGGACACCCGTCCGAGGTCTCTCGCGCTGGTCGCGATCATCGCTGCGCCGCGCACCCGGTCCCCGAACAGCTCGGGCCGCTGTGCCGCGAGCGCCAAGATCGTCATGCCGCCCATCGAGTGACCGGCCAGCACGACGGGTCCTCGCGGGACGAGCGCGTCGAGGACCTCGCCGAGGTCCCGGCCGAGCCGCTCGACGGTGATGCTCTCCTCGGGTGCGCGCATCGAGCGCCCGTGCGAGCGCTGGTCCCAGAACACCAGCCGCGCTGCCCCGGCGAGATCCCGACGCTGGAAGTGCCACGAGTCCTGGTTGAGCGCGTACCCGTGTGTGAACACGACGGTGACCGGCGTTGCTGCCTCGTCGACCTCGACGTGCAGGTCGATGCCGTCGTCGGTCCGCACCGTGTGCGGGGTGCCGCGTAGGGAGCCGAACTCCTCGTCGGCGTACGGGTCGTCACCGCGCAACGACCGACCGACCGCGTACCGCTCGGCGGCGAACCCGACTGCCGCGCCCGCCGCCGCGACGCCAAGGGCGGCACCCACCGACCCGGCGACTCGGCCGAACGTGAGCAGCCGGCTCACGCACCGACCTCCCCGGCGTGGGTGTAGACGCGCGGCAACCGCGGACCGAAGCGTGTGACGATCTCGTACGAGATCGTGCGGCAGGCCAGTGCCCAGTCCTGTGCCGTCGGCTCCCCCGCCGAAGCGTCGCCGAACAGCACCACCTCGTCGCCGGCCACGGCCGGAGTGTCCCCGAGGTCGAGCACGAACTGGTCCATGCAGACCCGGCCGGCCACCTGCCGGACGCGGCCCGCGGCGAGGACCGGTGCGCCTGGACCGCCGTCACCGGACGAGCCGTGCCGTGGGATCCCGTCGGCGTACCCGAGCGGCACCAGCCCGAGGGTGGTCTCTCGATCGGTGACGTAGAAGTGTCCGTAGGACACCCCCTGTCCGGCCGGCACCCTCTTGACCAGGGCGAGGCGGGCGCGGACCGACATCGCCGGGCGCAGCCCCACCTCGTGCGGCGCGGCCTGGTCGGGCACCGGCGACAGGCCGTACACGGCCAGGCCCGGGCGGACCAGGTCGAAGCGAGCGTCGGGGCGCGTGAGCGTTGCCGCCGAGTTGGCCAGGTGGCGCACCTCCGGCGCGACGCCGCGAGCCTCGGCCAGCGCTACCGCGTCCTTGAACGTCTCGATCTGACCGACGACGGTCGGATGGCCCGGGGCGTCCGCGATGGCGAAGTGCGACCAGAGCCCGACGACCTCGACCAGCCCGTCGGCCTCCGCCTTCAGTGCGGCATCGACCAGCGTCGGCCAGTCCTCCACGGTGGCTCCCGAACGGCCCAGCCCGGTGTCGACCTTGAGGTGGACACGGGCCGCACGGCCGGTCGCGCGCGCCGCGACGGCGATCTCGTCGACGGCCCAGACCGCCGACGCGGAGACGTCGACGTCGGCCTCGATGGCATCCCCCCAACGCTCCCCGGGTGCCGCGAGCCAGGCGAGGATGCGCCCCGGCACGTCGGCGGCGCGCAGAGCCAGCGCCTCCGCCAGCACCGCGGTGCCGAGCCAGGTGGCACCGCCGGCGAGCGCCGCTCTGGCCGAGGGAACCAGGCCGTGACCGTATCCATCGGCCTTGACCACCGCCATGACCGCTGCACTGCTCGCACGCCGGCCCAACTCGGCCACGTTGTCGCGGATCGCGCCGAGATCGACCCGCACCTGCGCGTGCGGAACGGGCGTGTCGCTCATTCGCCGATTCTCTCAGCCCGGTGGAGCGCGCTCGGCAGGGCGTCGAGGACGTCGGTTGCGCTCGGGTACGCCGCCGTCTCCGCCGCCAGCCGGCCGGCGGCGCCGTGGACGTACGCCGCGACACTGCCGGCGTCGAACGGGTCGAGGCCGGCCGCAAGCAACGCCCCCGCGAGACCCGCGAGCACGTCACCCGAGCCGGCCGTCGCCAGAGCGGGCGTGCCGGTCGGGTTGGCGCGAACGCGGCCATCGGGCGCGACGACCAGCGTGGTCGAGCCCTTGAGCAGGATCACGGCGTTCCAGCGGGCCGCGGCGGCGCGAGCATGATGCAACCGCCGGGCTTCGACGTCGTGTCGATCCACGCCGAGCAGCCGGGCCAGCTCACCCGCATGAGGCGTGAGCAGCATGGGTGAGTCGAGCCGGGGCGGCAGGAGGTGCAGACCATCGGCGTCGATGACCGCAGGCTCGGCCGCGGCCAGCACCGTGTCCAGGGCACGGCCACGGCCGGCACCGGAGCCGAGGCCAGGACCGGCCACCCAGGCCTGGACCTTGCCGCTCGCGGTCACCGCCTCCGGCCAGTGGTGCCGAACCTGCCGTGCCACGTCGTCCGGGCCCACATAGCGGACCATCCCGGCGCCACCGCGGATGGCTCCGCCGACCGCGAGCACCGCGGCACCGGCGAACTCCGACGAACCGGCGAGCACCCCGACCACGCCGCGCGAGTACTTGTCCGCGTCACGGTCCGGCCGGGGTAGCCGGTCGGCGACGTCGGCCGGTTCCAGGACCTCGACGGTCGGCATCGGGAGGAACGGAGCGAGTCCGATGTCGACCTGGCCGACGTGACCGGCGGCAGCGGCCGCCGGGTCGACGACCAGCGCGATCTTCCGGGCACCGAAGGTCACCGTCACGTCGGCCACGACATGGGCGCCGGGCAGCTCACCGGTGTCCGCATCGACGCCACTGGGCAGGTCGACGGCCACCACCAGCCCGCCGTGCTCCCGGGCCAGTTCGGCCAGGGCGGCCGCTTCGGCACGTAGTCCACCGGAGCCGCCGATGCCCACCAGACCGTCGACCACGAGGTCGGAGCCCGCGACGGCCCGACGTGCGTCACGGGCCACCCGGCCACCCGCGGCACGCAGGGCGGCGAGTCCCTGGGCGTGGGCCCGTTCGGGACTGACGAGCACGGCGTCGACGCGCGCCCCTCGTCGGGCCAGGCGTGCTCCCGCGTACAGGGCGTCCCCGCCGTTGTCCCCCGCACCGACCAGCACCGCCACGCGGGCGCCGTAGGGTCCCTCGACCAGTCGGGCACAGCGTGCCGCCAGCGCAGCGGCCGCCCGCTGCATGAGAGCGCCGGCGGGCAGTCGTGCCATCAACGCGGTCTCGGCCGCCCGGATGTCCCGCACGGGGTACGCACCGATCATCGCTGTCCCTCCAGCACGACGACCGCCGAGGCGATGCCGGCATCGTGCGACATCGACAGGTGGACGCCGTCGACGCCGAGCTCCTTGCAGCGGTCCGCCACCGACCCACGCACCTCGATCCAGGGACGCCCGTCCGCCGTGGTCACCACCTCGGCGTCCTGCCAGCGCAGTCCCTCCGGCGCGCCCAGCGCCTTGGCCAGGGCCTCCTTGGCCGCGAACCGGGCCGCCTGCGACGCGATCGGCCGTTCACGCTCCCGGGGCGTGAAGACCCGGTCCAGTAGGCGCGGCGTGCGTTCGATCGTCTCGGCGAACCGTGCGACGTCGACGACGTCGACTCCCACGCCCACGATCACGGGGTCAGCCTGGCATCCCATCCGGTGATCATGTCGACTTTGCCTCCCCGTCCGGCCGCAATGTCGACATGATCATGGCGACTCGACGACCGGCCTATTCGACCGTCACACTCTTGGCCAGGTTGCGCGGTTGGTCGACGTCGAACCCGCGCATGTTCGCCATCTCACAGGCGAACACCTGCAGCGGCACCACGGCGACCAACGGCTGGAGCAGCGTCGGACACATCGGCACCCGGATCAGGTGATCGGCGAAGGGGACCACGGCGTCGTCACCCTCCTCGGCGATGACGACGGTGCGTGCACCCCTGGCCCTGACCTCCTGGATGTTGGAGACGATCTTGTCGTGCAGGACCGACCGCCCGCGCGGCGGGGGCACGACGACGAAGACGGGCACGCCCTCCTCGATCAACGCGATCGGCCCGTGCTTCAGCTCCCCCGCGGCGAAGCCCTCGGCGTGCATGTAGGCGATCTCCTTCAGCTTGAGCGCCCCCTCCAACGCCACCGGGTAGCCCACGTGCCGGCCCACGAACAGCACCGACGTCGCAGCCGCGAGCTCGCGGGCCAGGGCCCGGACCGGCTCCATGGTCTCGAGGACCTGGTCGACCTTGGAGGGCATGTCGGTCAGCTCGCGGACCACGGCACCGATCTCGTCACCCCACTTCGTCCCCCGCACCTGGCCCAGGTAGAGCGCGACCAGATAACAGGCGACGAGCTGGGTGAGGTGTGCCTTCGTCGACGCGACTGCGACCTCGGGGCCGGCGTGGGTGTAGAGAACCGCGTCGGACTCACGCGGGATCGTCGAGCCGTTGGTGTTCGAGATCGCCAGGACCCGGGCGCCCTGTTCGCGCGCATACCGCAGCGCCATCAGCGTGTCCATGGTCTCGCCGGACTGGCTGATCGCCACCACCAGCGTCTGCCGGTCGACGACGGGGTCGCGGTAGCGGAACTCGCTGGCCAGCTCGACCTCGCACGGCACGCGGGTCCAGTGCTCGATCGCGTACTTCGCGACCATGCCCGCGTGGTAGGCGGTGCCACAGGCGATGACGATGACCTTGTCGACGTCGCGGAGCTCGTCGTCGGACAGGCGCATCTCGTCCAGCAAGAGCCGACCGTCCGAGCCGACCCTTCCCAGCAACGTGTCGGCGACGGCTCGGGGCTGCTCGGCGATCTCCTTGAGCATGAAGTAGTCGTAGCCGCCCTTCTCGGCGGCCGAGGCGTCCCAGGTGACGTGGTAACGCTTCTCCTCGACGGGCGCACCGTCGAAGTCGGTCAGGGTCACGCCGTCCGGCGTGATCACGACGACCTGCCCCTCGCCGATCTCCATCGCTTCCCGGGTGTGGGCGATGAACGCGGCGACGTCCGACGCGAGGAAGTTCTCGCCGTCACCGAGTCCGACCACCAGTGGCGAGTTGCGTCGTGCCGCCACGACCCGGTCGGGCGCGTCGGCGTGGACGGCGACCAGCGTGAACGCACCCTCGAGGCGACGACAGACGGCGCGCATGGCGTCGGCCAGGTCGGATCCGGCGGCGACCTCTGCCGCTAGCAGGTGCGATACGACCTCGGTGTCGGTCTCCGACGCGAACGCGACCCCGGACCCCTCGAGCCCGGAGCGCAAGCGGGCGAAGTTCTCGATGATCCCGTTGTGGATGACCGCGACCCGGCCGGACTCGTCGAGGTGGGGATGGGCGTTGCGATCGGTCGGGGCGCCGTGGGTGGCCCAGCGGGTGTGACCGAGGCCGGTCGTCGACGCGGGCAGCGGATGGTCGCCGAGCGCCTTCTCGAGGTTCCCCAGCTTGCCCGCCCGCTTTGCCGAGGCCAGCGCGCCGTCGGCCACGACGGCAACGCCGACCGAGTCGTAGCCGCGGTATTCCAGCCGCCGCAGGCCCTCGATCACGACGTCGATGGCGGACTGGGCGCCGACGTATCCCACGATCCCACACACGGCGGACAGGGTACGCCCCGTGCAGGATGACCCCGTGACCCAGCCGCTGGACGCCTCGCCGTTCGTCGACCTGGACCGCCCGGCGTGGTCTCGCCTGCGCGACCAGACGCCACTCCCCCTCACCGCGGCCGAGCTCGAGGCGGTTCGGGGCCTCGGCGACGTGGTCGACCTGCACGAGGTCCGCGACGTCTACCTGCCGCTCTCGCGACTGTTGAACCTGCACACGCGTGCCATCGGCCTGCTGCACCAGGCCACCAAGTCCTTCCTCGCCGCCTTTCCGGAGCGGACCCCGTACGTCATCGGGATCGCCGGCTCGGTGGCCGTCGGCAAGTCGACCACGGCCCGTCTGCTGCGCCTGCTGCTCGCGCGCTGGCCGGACCATCCCGACGTCGCACTCGTCACCACCGACGGGTTCTCCTGCCCAACGCCGAACTGGAGCGCCGGGGACTGCTGGACCGCAAGGGCTCCCCGAGTCCTACGACCGGCGGGCGCTGTTGCGCTTCGTCCCCTCGGTCAAGTCCGGCGTGGCCGAGATCAGTGCGCCGGTCTACTCCCACCTGACCTACGACATCGTTCCGGGTGAGCAGGTGGTGCTCCGTCGGCCGGACATCGTCCTGCTCGAAGGGCTCAACGTCCTGCAGCCCGCCCGACCCCGCCACAACGGCATCTCCGGGCTGGTGGTGAGCGACTTCTTCGACTTCCCAATCTACGTCGACGCGGAGGCGGACGACGTTCGGCGCTGGTAAGTCTCACGCTTCCTGCGCCTACACGCGGCCGGGCCACATTGGTCCTGCACAAGGACCGCGACCACTCCGTCCGGCAGATCCGCCTCCGCAAGCT
>DASRTE010000216.1:0-2182 GCA_035656095.1 Jiangellaceae bacterium | reverse complement strand
TCAGGCGATGATCGGTGTACGCGGCAACAGACGCTGGAATCGTTTGATATTGCATCTCGTAGGCGTTCGACGACGCCTCGACCTTCGACTCCTGGTGTCCGGCTCGGCCGAGCTCCGATCGATGGTGGTGAGGCCGCTAGTCTGCTTGTGCGGCTGCCGCGATGGCGTCGGCGAGATCGGTTGGCCTGCTCCACATTGGCCAGTGCCCGGTCGGCAGGTCGACCAGCTCGAGGTCGCGCAGGCGCGTTACCTCGGTGAACAACGGGTGCCCGCCGCGAGCCAGCTCGAGCAGCTTGGCCGACGGCAGCGAGCACGCGATGATCGTGGTGGGGACATCCAGTCTCCGCTGGTCGCGCAGATGCAGGCGGTCGCGGGCCACGTCGCCGGGAACCGGCACCGCGCGGCTGCGGAATGTCGCCAGCCGCTGATCGTCGAGGCCGTCCAGGCTGGCCCCACTGGCGGTGAGCTCGTCCCAGGATGGCAGCGGGATGGACTCGACGTCGTCGGCGACGGACTCGTCGAAGACTGACCCGTCGGCGGCTGGGCCGCTGTCGACGTAGATGACGCGACGCGCGGCGTCGGGCCGGCGATCGAGGACCGCGGTGGCGATGCGCCCGGCCCCGCTGTGCGCGACCAGCACAGGGGGTGTGGCCTGCCGGGCGATGACCGTCTCCAGGTCGTCGGCCTGATCCGACAGCGAGACCGGCAGCTCGTCCGGTGACGACGCGCCGGGCAGCGTGACCGCCTCGACCGGGTGGCCGAGCTCGGTGAGTCGGGTGGCGACGTCGTCCCAGGCCCAGGCGCCCAGCCAGTGACCCGGGACGAGGACGAAGGTGGATCCGGTGGGCTTGTCCATGTCCTCGACGGTAGCGAAGCCGACGGTCAACGGCATGTCACTATTTCCGTCCCTAATTTGTGCGACGATTCCGGCGTGAACCGCACCGAGCGACTCCACGCCCTGACCGAGTCGCTGCGCCGGGCCGGCCGCCACGGCCGCACCGCGGACAGCCTCGCCGGGGAGTTCGAGGTCAGCGTCCGGACCGTCAAGCGCGACCTCGCGGCACTGATGTCGGCGGGCCGGCCGCTGTGGGCGCGCACCGGCCCGGGCGGTGGGTTTGTGCTCGACGAGCGGACCACCCTGCCGCCGGTCAACTTCACTGCCGCGCAGGCAGTCGCCCTGTGCGCGGCGGTCGCGGCCTCGCGTGGCGCTCCGTTCGCCGACTCGGCGAGGGCGGCCACCCGCAAGGTGATCGACGCACTGCATCCGGGCACGCGTGAACGAGTCAGGTCCTTGACGGGCCGGGTCTGGGTCGACGTCGGACCCCAGGCGCCGCGACGCATCGTGTCGGCTCTCGAGCGCGCCCTCGCCGACCAAGTCACGGTGAACATGCGCTACTCGGACGCCGCCGGCACCATGACCCGTCGAGAGGTCGAACCAATGATCTTCGCGCTCACCGACGGCCGATGGTTCCTCGTCGGGTGGTGCCGGCTGCGTCAGGACGTGCGCTGGTTCCGGCTCGACCGGGTCATCGCCGCCACCCCCACCCGCCGGGCGTGCCCCGATCGCCCCCTCTCCGCGATCGGCACCCCTCCCCAGTCGGCGCGGACCGTCGCGGTCTGACAAGGCTGCCAACCGGCGTGAGCAGGGCGACATGATCACGGTCCACCCAGCCGTCGACGCCTAACCAGCCGGCGACCCAAACGAATTCACTGCGTGCGGCAAACCGGTAAGAGGATCAGGCTGGTGGGGTCAGATGAGGGCGTTCTTCGCCGTCTCCCAGCCAGCTCGCGATCCGTGTCAATCGCGGCGGAATGACGCGCAGGCCATGAACTCCGTGGTGACAACGAGCCGATCATGATGCCTTGGCGGGGATGATGACGGGGTGCCCATCGAACAGGTCAACAGCCGCCGCAGCGCTCGCACGACGCTTCCGCTGAGCCGAGCCCACTTGCGCCGTCTCGGTGCGCTTGCCGACGACCAACATAACGAGCTCACCCGACCACCAGCCCACGGGGGAAACTTGTCCGCGTGGGCCGGCCGCAGGGTCGCCGTCGTCCTCGCTCAGGGAGCAGCACTGCACTACCTGTATCCCGACGGGCTGCCGGACCCGCGAGCCGGGCGTCCTGGGGTGAAGGACCTCGACGTTTGGACGTTCTATGCCGCGCTCCCCGGCCGGCCGCT